>NZ_JABFCS010000001.1:4335000-4459501 GCF_013087525.1 Ramlibacter montanisoli
GCTACAGAGGGTGATAGCCCCGTACGCGAAAAGATCTGTGTGGTACTAAGCTAGCGAAAAGTAGGGCGGGACACGTGAAATCCTGTCTGAAGATGGGGGACCATCCTCCAAGGCTAAATACTCGTAATCGACCGATAGTGAACTAGTACCGTGAGGGAAAGGCGAAAAGAACCCCGGGAGGGGAGTGAAATAGATCCTGAAACCGCATGCTTACAAAAAGTAGGAGCCCGCAAGGGTGACTGCGTACCTTTTGTATAATGGGTCAGCGACTTACATTCAGTGGCAAGGTTAACCGAATAGGGTAGCCGCAGGGAAACCGAGTCCGAACAGGGCGTCCAGTCGCTGGGTGTAGACCCGAAACCAAGTGATCTATCCATGGCCAGGATGAAGGTGCCGTAACAGGTACTGGAGGTCCGAACCGACTAGTGTTGCAAAACTAGCGGATGAGCTGTGGATAGGGGTGAAAGGCTAAACAAACTTGGAAATAGCTGGTTCTCTCCGAAAACTATTTAGGTAGTGCCTCGCGTATTACCTTCGGGGTAGAGCACTGTTTTGGCTAGGGGTCATGGCGACTTACCAAACCAAGGCAAACTCCGAATACCGAAGAGTACAGCGCGGGAGACAGAGCACCGGGTGCTAACGTCCGGACTCAAGAGGGAAACAACCCAGACCGCCAGCTAAGGTCCCTAAAATTGGCTAAGTGGGAAACGAAGTGGGAAGGCTAAAACAGTCAGGATGTTGGCTTAGAAGCAGCCATCATTTAAAGAAAGCGTAATAGCTCACTGATCGAGTCGTCCTGCGCGGAAGATGTAACGGGGCTAAGCCAGTTACCGAAGCTGCGGATTTGCACGCAAGTGCAAGTGGTAGGAGAGCGTTCTGTAAGCCTGTGAAGGTGTCTCGAGAGGGATGCTGGAGGTATCAGAAGTGCGAATGCTGACATGAGTAGCGTTAAAGCGGGTGAAAAGCCCGCTCGCCGTAAGCGCAAGGTTTTCTACGCAACGTTCATCGGCGTAGAGTGAGTCGCCCCCCTAAGGCGAGGCAGAGATGCGTAGCTGATGGGAAACAGGTCAATATTCCTGTACCGATGTGTAGTGCGATGTGGGGACGGAGAAGGTTAACTCAGCCGGGTGTTGGATGTCCCGGTTCAAGCCTGTAGTCGTGCCTGGTAGGTAAATCCGCCGGGCTTAGATGAGGGGTGATAACGAGGCGGCTTGCCGCCGAAGTGAGTGATACCCTGCTTCCAGGAAAAGCCACTAAGCTTCAGCTACACACGACCGTACCGCAAACCGACACTGGTGCGCGAGATGAGTATTCTCAGGCGCTTGAGAGAACTCGGGAGAAGGAACTCGGCAAATTGACACCGTAACTTCGGAAGAAGGTGTGCCTTTAGTAGGTGAAGTCCCTCGCGGATGGAGCCCAATGAGGTTGCAAAAATCGGTGGCTGCGACTGTTTAATAAAAACACAGCACTCTGCAAACACGAAAGTGGACGTATAGGGTGTGACGCCTGCCCGGTGCTGGAAGATTAAGTGATGGGGTGCAAGCTCTTGATCGAAGTCCCAGTAAACGGCGGCCGTAACTATAACGGTCCTAAGGTAGCGAAATTCCTTGTCGGGTAAGTTCCGACCTGCACGAATGGCGTAACGATGGCCACACTGTCTCCTCCCGAGACTCAGCGAAGTTGAAATGTTTGTGATGATGCAATCTCCCCGCGGAAAGACGGAAAGACCCCATGAACCTTTACTGTAGCTTTGTATTGGACTTTGAACGGATCTGTGTAGGATAGGTGGGAGGCTTTGAAGCCGGGTCGCTAGATTCGGTGGAGCCAACGTTGAAATACCACCCTGGTGCGTTTGAGGTTCTAACCTAGACCCGTTATCCGGGTCGGGGACAGTGCATGGTAGGCAGTTTGACTGGGGCGGTCTCCTCCCAAAGCGTAACGGAGGAGTTCGAAGGTACGCTAGTTACGGTCGGACATCGTGACGATAGTGCAATGGCATAAGCGTGCTTAACTGCGAGACTGACAAGTCGAGCAGATGCGAAAGCAGGACATAGTGATCCGGTGGTTCTGTATGGAAGGGCCATCGCTCAACGGATAAAAGGTACTCTGGGGATAACAGGCTGATACCGCCCAAGAGTTCATATCGACGGCGGTGTTTGGCACCTCGATGTCGGCTCATCTCATCCTGGGGCTGTAGCCGGTCCCAAGGGTATGGCTGTTCGCCATTTAAAGAGGTACGTGAGCTGGGTTTAAAACGTCGTGAGACAGTTTGGTCCCTATCTTCCGTGGGCGCTGCAGATTTGAGGAAGCCTGCTCCTAGTACGAGAGGACCGGAGTGGACGCACCTCTGGTGTACCTGTTGTCACGCCAGTGGCATTGCAGGGTAGCTAAGTGCGGAAGAGATAACCGCTGAAAGCATCTAAGCGGGAAACTCGTTTCAAGATGAGATCTGCCGGGGCCTCGAGCCCCCTGAAGAGTCGTTCTAGACCAGGACGTTGATAGGCTGGGTGTGGAAGCGCAGCAATGCGTTAAGCTAACCAGTACTAATTGCTCGTGCGGCTTGACCCTATAACTTTGATCAAGAGATCAAGGTGTTATGCCAGGGTTGAACGCAATCAAGATACCGCAGCGCGCCCAGCGCTGCAGCTGATAAGACTCTATGAATTGGCTGTCTTGCCCGCAAAGCAAGATGGCAAAAAGTTATGCCTGATGACCATAGCGAGGTGGTCCCACTCCTTCCCATCCCGAACAGGACAGTGAAACGCCTCTGCGCCGATGATAGTGCGGGTTCCCGTGTGAAAGTAGGACATCGTCAGGCTGTTATTTGAGGCGCCCCGTCTTCGGACGGGGCGTTTTCATCAGTGCTCCTTGATCCCGATCAGGTCGAGCCTTGATGAGAACGCGACGAGTGTGCTAGAATGTGAGTCTTCACCGACATCGTGACCCGTAAACTGCACGGCAGGCGGTAAGCGAAGCGGCAGAGACCACAGAGTTTGACGGGACTCTACAAAATCTGTCATAATCGAGGGCTTCGCTGATCGCAGCGGGGTTGGCAAGAAGGGAAGGCGCAAAGCCGGAAGATCTTGCGGGGTTCGTTAAAAATATACAGCCGATAAGCGTGGGCGTTTGATGGCGACTGCCAAGTTCTTCGGAACAAATCAAACGCTCATATGAAGAAGAGAAGTGAAGTTCACTTCGATTCCTATTGAGCAAATTTTCAAGATCGAACTATAGAGTTTGATCCTGGCTCAGATTGAACGCTGGCGGAATGCTTTACACATGCAAGTCGAACGGCAGCACGGGGGCAACCCTGGTGGCGAGTGGCGAACGGGTGAGTAATACATCGGAACGTGCCCAGTCGTGGGGGATAACGTAGCGAAAGCTACGCTAATACCGCATACGAACTCTGGTTGAAAGCGGGGGATCGCAAGACCTCGCGCGATTGGAGCGGCCGATGGCAGATTAGGTAGTTGGTGGGGTAAAGGCTCACCAAGCCGACGATCTGTAGCTGGTCTGAGAGGACGACCAGCCACACTGGGACTGAGACACGGCCCAGACTCCTACGGGAGGCAGCAGTGGGGAATTTTGGACAATGGGCGCAAGCCTGATCCAGCCATTCCGCGTGCAGGATGAAGGCCCTCGGGTTGTAAACTGCTTTTGTACGGAACGAAAAGGCCTGAGTTAATACCTCGGGCTCATGACGGTACCGTAAGAATAAGCACCGGCTAACTACGTGCCAGCAGCCGCGGTAATACGTAGGGTGCAAGCGTTAATCGGAATTACTGGGCGTAAAGCGTGCGCAGGCGGTTATGTAAGACAGGTGTGAAATCCCCGGGCTTAACCTGGGAACTGCATTTGTGACTGCATAGCTAGAGTACGGTAGAGGGGGATGGAATTCCGCGTGTAGCAGTGAAATGCGTAGATATGCGGAGGAACACCGATGGCGAAGGCAATCCCCTGGACCTGTACTGACGCTCATGCACGAAAGCGTGGGGAGCAAACAGGATTAGATACCCTGGTAGTCCACGCCCTAAACGATGTCAACTGGTTGTTGGTCCTTCACTGGATCAGTAACGAAGCTAACGCGTGAAGTTGACCGCCTGGGGAGTACGGCCGCAAGGTTGAAACTCAAAGGAATTGACGGGGACCCGCACAAGCGGTGGATGATGTGGTTTAATTCGATGCAACGCGAAAAACCTTACCTACCCTTGACATGTCTGGAATTTCGCAGAGATGTGAAAGTGCCCGAAAGGGAGCCAGAACACAGGTGCTGCATGGCTGTCGTCAGCTCGTGTCGTGAGATGTTGGGTTAAGTCCCGCAACGAGCGCAACCCTTGTCATTAGTTGCTACGAAAGGGCACTCTAATGAGACTGCCGGTGACAAACCGGAGGAAGGTGGGGATGACGTCAAGTCCTCATGGCCCTTATGGGTAGGGCTACACACGTCATACAATGGCTGGTACAGAGGGTTGCCAACCCGCGAGGGGGAGCTAATCCCATAAAACCAGTCGTAGTCCGGATCGTAGTCTGCAACTCGACTGCGTGAAGTCGGAATCGCTAGTAATCGCGGATCAGCATGTCGCGGTGAATACGTTCCCGGGTCTTGTACACACCGCCCGTCACACCATGGGAGCGGGTTCTGCCAGAAGTAGTTAGCCTAACCGCAAGGAGGGCGATTACCACGGCAGGGTTCGTGACTGGGGTGAAGTCGTAACAAGGTAGCCGTATCGGAAGGTGCGGCTGGATCACCTCCTTTCTGGAAATACTAGCAGTCCAATTCAGGCGCTCACACTTATCGGTTGTTGGAAGATGTCGCCAGCGACGTCAAAAGCTCGTTTTAGCGACCGGCCTGGGTCTGTAGCTCAGTTGGTTAGAGCACCGTCTTGATAAGGCGGGGGTCGTTGGTTCGAGACCAACCAGACCCACCATCTCCGGCAAAGCGGATTCCTGGGGGATTAGCTCAGCTGGGAGAGCACCTGCTTTGCAAGCAGGGGGTCGTCGGTTCGATCCCGTCATCCTCCACCATCACCATCATCGGACAAGAGTTCAACACCAAAGCGGCTTGGCGCCACGCCAGGCTGCTTTGTTGTTGACTGCGGCATCTGCTGCAAGTCAATCGGCTGTTCTTTAACAATTCATAGAGTCGAATCAGCGTTGTTGGCGGAAACTGCACATTCGTAAAGGTTTAGTGCAGACCGTGCCGCCAATGACAATTTTTTGATTGCGTCAACCAGACTTCAATTTCGGATCAAACCGAAAGTATGAAGACGGCATAACGCGCGAGGTGAAAGACCTCGCGATTCCTTGATGGGCTTTCGAATCCTCGTGAGAGGGGTCAAAGTTATAGGGTCAAGTGAATAAGAGCATGTGGTGGATGCCTTGGCGATTACAGGCGACGAAGGACGTGATAGCCTGCGATAAGCTTCGGGGAGCTGGCAAATAAGCTTTGATCCGGAGATTTCCGAATGGGGAAACCCACCTCGCAAGAGGTATCGCATGATGAATACATAGTCATGCGAGGCGAACCGGGTGAACTGAAACATCTCAGTAGCTCGAGGAAAAGACATCAACCGAGATTCCGAAAGTAGTGGCGAGCGAAATCGGAAGAGCCTGCTAGTGATAGCACAGAACTTAGCGGAAGGACCTGGAAAGGTGCGCTACAGAGGGTGATAGCCCCGTACGCGAAAAGATCTGTGTGGTACTAAGCTAGCGAAAAGTAGGGCGGGACACGTGAAATCCTGTCTGAAGATGGGGGACCATCCTCCAAGGCTAAATACTCGTAATCGACCGATAGTGAACTAGTACCGTGAGGGAAAGGCGAAAAGAACCCCGGGAGGGGAGTGAAATAGATCCTGAAACCGCATGCTTACAAAAAGTAGGAGCCCGCAAGGGTGACTGCGTACCTTTTGTATAATGGGTCAGCGACTTACATTCAGTGGCAAGGTTAACCGAATAGGGTAGCCGCAGGGAAACCGAGTCCGAACAGGGCGTCCAGTCGCTGGGTGTAGACCCGAAACCAAGTGATCTATCCATGGCCAGGATGAAGGTGCCGTAACAGGTACTGGAGGTCCGAACCGACTAGTGTTGCAAAACTAGCGGATGAGCTGTGGATAGGGGTGAAAGGCTAAACAAACTTGGAAATAGCTGGTTCTCTCCGAAAACTATTTAGGTAGTGCCTCGCGTATTACCTTCGGGGGTAGAGCACTGTTTTGGCTAGGGGGTCATGGCGACTTACCAAACCAAGGCAAACTCCGAATACCGAAGAGTACAGCGCGGGAGACAGAGCACCGGGTGCTAACGTCCGGACTCAAGAGGGAAACAACCCAGACCGCCAGCTAAGGTCCCTAAAATTGGCTAAGTGGGAAACGAAGTGGGAAGGCTAAAACAGTCAGGATGTTGGCTTAGAAGCAGCCATCATTTAAAGAAAGCGTAATAGCTCACTGATCGAGTCGTCCTGCGCGGAAGATGTAACGGGGCTAAGCCAGTTACCGAAGCTGCGGATTTGCACGCAAGTGCAAGTGGTAGGAGAGCGTTCTGTAAGCCTGTGAAGGTGTCTCGAGAGGGATGCTGGAGGTATCAGAAGTGCGAATGCTGACATGAGTAGCGTTAAAGCGGGTGAAAAGCCCGCTCGCCGTAAGCGCAAGGTTTTCTACGCAACGTTCATCGGCGTAGAGTGAGTCGGCCCCTAAGGCGAGGCAGAGATGCGTAGCTGATGGGAAACAGGTCAATATTCCTGTACCGATGTGTAGTGCGATGTGGGGACGGAGAAGGTTAACTCAGCCGGGTGTTGGATGTCCCGGTTCAAGCCTGTAGTCGTGCCTGGTAGGTAAATCCGCCGGGCTTAGATGAGGGGTGATAACGAGGCGGCTTGCCGCCGAAGTGAGTGATACCCTGCTTCCAGGAAAAGCCACTAAGCTTCAGCTACACACGACCGTACCGCAAACCGACACTGGTGCGCGAGATGAGTATTCTCAGGCGCTTGAGAGAACTCGGGAGAAGGAACTCGGCAAATTGACACCGTAACTTCGGAAGAAGGTGTGCCTTTAGTAGGTGAAGTCCCTCGCGGATGGAGCCCAATGAGGTTGCAAAAAATCGGTGGCTGCGACTGTTTAATAAAAACACAGCACTCTGCAAACACGAAAGTGGACGTATAGGGTGTGACGCCTGCCCGGTGCTGGAAGATTAAGTGATGGGGTGCAAGCTCTTGATCGAAGTCCCAGTAAACGGCGGCCGTAACTATAACGGTCCTAAGGTAGCGAAATTCCTTGTCGGGTAAGTTCCGACCTGCACGAATGGCGTAACGATGGCCACACTGTCTCCTCCCGAGACTCAGCGAAGTTGAAATGTTTGTGATGATGCAATCTCCCCGCGGAAAGACGGAAAGACCCCATGAACCTTTACTGTAGCTTTGTATTGGACTTTGAACGGATCTGTGTAGGATAGGTGGGAGGCTTTGAAGCCGGGTCGCTAGATTCGGTGGAGCCAACGTTGAAATACCACCCTGGTGCGTTTGAGGTTCTAACCTAGACCCGTTATCCGGGTCGGGGACAGTGCATGGTAGGCAGTTTGACTGGGGCGGTCTCCTCCCAAAGCGTAACGGAGGAGTTCGAAGGTACGCTAGTTACGGTCGGACATCGTGACGATAGTGCAATGGCATAAGCGTGCTTAACTGCGAGACTGACAAGTCGAGCAGATGCGAAAGCAGGACATAGTGATCCGGTGGTTCTGTATGGAAGGGCCATCGCTCAACGGATAAAAGGTACTCTGGGGATAACAGGCTGATACCGCCCAAGAGTTCATATCGACGGCGGTGTTTGGCACCTCGATGTCGGCTCATCTCATCCTGGGGCTGTAGCCGGTCCCAAGGGTATGGCTGTTCGCCATTTAAAGAGGTACGTGAGCTGGGTTTAAAACGTCGTGAGACAGTTTGGTCCCTATCTTCCGTGGGCGCTGCAGATTTGAGGAAGCCTGCTCCTAGTACGAGAGGACCGGAGTGGACGCACCTCTGGTGTACCTGTTGTCACGCCAGTGGCATTGCAGGGTAGCTAAGTGCGGAAGAGATAACCGCTGAAAGCATCTAAGCGGGAAACTCGTTTCAAGATGAGATCTGCCGGGGCCTCGAGCCCCTGAAGAGTCGTTCTAGACCAGGACGTTGATAGGCTGGGTGTGGAAGCGCAGCAATGCGTTAAGCTAACCAGTACTAATTGCTCGTGCGGCTTGACCCTATAACTTTGATCAAGAGATCAAGGTGTTATGCCAGGGTTGAACGCAATCAAGATACCGCAGCGCGCCCAGCGCTGCAGCTGATAAGACTCTATGAATTGGCTGTCTTGCCCGCAAAGCAAGATGGCAAAAAGTTATGCCTGATGACCATAGCGAGGTGGTCCCACTCCTTCCCATCCCGAACAGGACAGTGAAACGCCTCTGCGCCGATGATAGTGCGGGTTCCCGTGTGAAAGTAGGACATCGTCAGGCTGTTATAGCGACGAAGGCCCGGCAGAAATGCCGGGCCTTTTGTTTTGGTGCGTCCGATCGCAACGCCTGTGCAGCCACAGTCGCTCAGTCGTTGGCCAGCATCCCATTTTCGATCCGTGCCGCGCCGCTGCGGACCAAGTCCTCCAGCAAGGAGGCAATCCACGACGCCTCCGGCGTGCCGGAAAACCAGCGGCGCCACACCAAGCCGAAATAGGCCGTGCTTTCCGCCCAGGCCACGAAGTCGGCGACCGTCACCTGCTGAATCTCCAGCAGCTTGAACTTCAGCAGCACCTTGGCCGCATGGGAGGCATGGCGCGCTGGACCGCGAGCGTACGCCTCCAGCCTGCTGCGGGCCCGACCCAAGGCAGCGGCCACGTCGACGAAGGGTGCGCCGTGCCCGGGAAGCACCACCTGCGGCTCCAGTCCTTCGATCAGGTCCAGCGTGGCCGCGACTTCGTCGAAGGCCCGCTCTCCCTCGAGCTCCTGGAACACGATCCCGAAACCGTTCTGCCACAGGGCATCCGCTGAAATCAGCGTGCGGGAGGTGGGCTCGAACAGGATCACAGAATGCTGATCGTGTCCTGGCGCTGCATGCACCTCCCAGGACAAATCCCCCAAAGCGATCGCCTCGCCCGGCCGCAGCGTTTCCTGGAAGTCGAACCGCGGGCAGCGCTGCCCTGTTGGCACGAAAGTGAGCGCCACTTCGTCCCAGTTCCGCACCGCGGCAGCGAGTCCAGGCGGGATCAAGGTACGCAGCCCCGGCCAGCGCGACTGCAGCGCGGCGTTGCCGCCGCAATGGTCGCTGTGCAAGTGCGTGTTCACCAGCGTTTGCGGCGTGCGATCCCCGGCCGCGTGGGCGACCAGCTCCACCGTCTGCTCCGCATGCGTGCAGTAGCCACTGTCGACGACCGCTGCGCCGCTGCGTCCGCGGATCACGATGTTGTTGGATGACAGCCAGCCCCGTTCGAGAACCACCACGCCGGGCGGCAGCATCGCCTGGTATCCCATACGGACTCAGTCCGCAGCGCGCAGCTCGCGCCGCAGGATCTTGCCGACGTTGGACTTCGGCAGCTCGTCCCGGAACTCGATGTACTTGGGCATCTTGTAGCCGGTCAGGTTCTGCCGGCAGTGGCTGGCGACGCCTTCTTCGGTCAGCGTCGGGTCGTTCTTCACCACGAACACCTTGATCGCCTCGCCCTGTTTCTCGTCGGGGATGCCGATCGCTGCGCATTCGACCACGCCCGGGCAGAGCGAGATGACGTTCTCCAGCTCGTTCGGATACACGTTGAAGCCGCTGACCAGGATCATGTCCTTCTTGCGGTCGACGATGCGCGTGTAGCCGCGCGCATCCATCTCGCCGATGTCGCCCGTGCGAAGGTACCCGTCCGGGGTAAAGGCCTTCGCGTTCTCCTCCGGCTTGTCGTAGTAGCCCGGCGTCACGTTCGGGCCCTTGATGCAGATCTCGCCGCGTTCGCCGATCGGCAGCGACCTGCCCGCGTCGTCCTTGATCGCCACGTCGATGCTCGGCAGGGGCAGGCCGATGGTGCCGGAGAAGTCGGTGGCGTCGAGCGGATTGTTCGTGCCGATTGCGCAGGTCTCGCTCATGCCCCAGCCTTCGACCATCACGCAGCCCGTGGTCTGGCGCCACTGGCGTGCGGTGCCCGCGGACGCCGCCATGCCGCCGGCTTGCGACACATACAGCTGCGAGAAGTCCACCGATCGGAACTGCGGATGCTGCAGCAGCGCATTGAACAGCGTATTGACGGCCGGCAGCATGTGGAAGGGGCGCTTCTTGAGCACCTCCACGAACTTGCCGATGTCGCGCGGATTGGGCACCAGCGTCATGTGCGCGCCGGAACGGATCGCCAGGAAGCACAGCGTCAGCGCGAAGATGTGATACAGGGGCAGCGCCGCGATGCTGTTGGTGCGGCTTACGTCGCCCACGCGATTCAGCGCGGGATGGAACCAGGCCTCCGCCTGCAGGATCGCGGCGACCACATTGCGGTGCGTGAGGACGGCGCCCTTGGACAGCCCGGTGGTCCCGCCCGTGTATTGCAGGAATGCGATCGAGTCCAGCGTCTGCTGCGTGGGCTGCAGGTTGCGCTGCGACCCTTCGGACACGGCCACCGGGAACGGCGTCACCGTGCGCCCGTCCGCCAGCGACAGCCGGTACGCCGGGACCATTTTCGCCACGTGCCGCACCGCGAACGTGATCCACTGCCCGTACACCGTCCCCAGCAGGTCGCCCATGGCGGTGACGACCACGTGGCGCACGCCGGTGTGCGGCAGCGCCTCTTCCAGGGTGTGGCAGAAGTTCTCCAGGATGATCAGCGCCGTGGCGCCCGAGTCCTTCAGCTGGTGCTCCAGCTCGCGGGCGGTGTACAGCGGGTTGACGTTGACGCAGGTATAGCCCGCGCGCAGCACGGCAGCCATCGCAACCGCGAACTGCGGCACGTTCGGCAGCATGATCGCCACCCGCGCGCCGGGCTCCAGGCCGCGGGACTGCAACCAGGCCCCCAGTGATTTCGAAAGTTCGTCCAGCTGGCGGTACGACATCCACCGCTCCATGCAGACGGAGAAGGGCCGGTCGGCATGCTTGCGGAAGGACTCTTCCAGCAGTTGCGTCAGCGAGGTGTACTGGTCCGGGTCGATCTCGTGGGGAACTCCTTGCGGGTAGCTCCTCAGCCAGGGCTTCTGCTCCATTCAACGCTCCTTCGGGCGCGATTCTCTGCAGCAATGGCGCCGCCGGTTAGCGGGCTTGTCCTAGGATGCTGCGCAGTTCGGTCTCGCAAGCGACAAGGTCGGCGTCGAACAGCAGGTCCACCAGGTGCTGCTCCCGCTCGCGGATGATCTCCAGGAAGCGCTCGGCGCCGCCGCGCTGCTTGGCCACCTCCGCGAAGGTGTCGAATCCCGCCTCCAGGAAGCGCTGCAGCGAGCTCATGCCGGCGGCGGAGGCCGGCCCGCGCATCATCTTCAGCATCATGCGGATGCCGGGCAGCCGCGTCAGCCGCGTCATCTCGGCGCCCACCGCCACGACCGTTTCGAGCTGGCGCTGTCTATCCTCGCGGCGCCCGATCGCTTTCCAGGCCCGCACGTAGCCGTCGACGTCGTCGTGGCCGTCGAGCGGTTCGATGCGCGCCATGCCGTGATCGAGCGACTCCGTGAGGGCGTGCAGCCTGGCGAGGGTGGCGGCGGTGTCCGCCACGTCGCGCGGGAACAGCTTCTCCACGGCGCCGGCGATGCGGGCGAACTGGGCATCGCGGTCACCGTAGTCGCGTTCGCTGTACAGCTCCTCGAGGAAGAAGCGCGCGGCCGCCGCGTACGACTGCGAAGCCAGCAGGTCCGCGTAGGTGCCGGCAAAGCGCCGGGCCTGGAAGCGCTTGAGCCGCACGACGGCGGCGCCGATGGCCGGCACCAGGCGGCTTTCTTCCCGCAATCGCTCGACCTCGGCGACGGACTCGCGGATGGTTTGCGCTGTATTCATGCGTCGTGCCAAGTCTAGCGCCCCTTCGCGAGGCCGCCGGCACGCGTGGGATACTGGCTGGGATGCCGAGCCGATCCAGCCTCGCGCGACTGCTGCAGGTCGCCTGTCTCGCCCAGCTCGCGCTGGCGCTCGCCTGGCTGGCCTGGCGCTGGAATGCCTCGCCGCTGCAGGCCCTGGGGGAGCAGCGCTGATCCTGTTCATCGCCCCGGCAGTGCTGGCCATCGAGTTCGTGATCGTCTCGCGGGTCGGAAACTCGCATGCGGCTCCGCCTCCCAGCGTCGGCCAGCTCGCGGGCGCCTGGCTGTCCGAAACCGCGCACTTCTTCCAGACCTTCTGCTGGCGCCAGCCCTTTCGCTGGCGGCGCGTGCCGGACCACCTGGACCCCGCGTGCGCCGGCCGCACCGGCGTCGTGCTGGTGCACGGCTTCATGTGCAACCGCGGCTTCTGGAACGCATGGATGCAGGACCTGCGCGATGGTGGCCACGCCTGCGCCGCCGTCAACCTGGAGCCGGTGTTCGCCTCCATCACCGAGTACGCCGCAACGATCGACGAAGCCGTGGACCGCATCAGCCGGCTGACCGGACGTCCGCCCGTGCTCGTCTGCCACAGCATGGGAGGCCTGGCTGCTCGCGCCTGGTGGCGCACGGTCGGTGGACGCCGGCGCATCGCGCACCTGGTCACCATCGGAACGCCGCACGGCGGTACCTGGCTGGCCCGGTTCAGCCGCAGGATCAACGGCCGGCAGATGCAACTGGACAGCCAGTGGGTGCGGCAACTGGCGCTGGACGAGGAACGCCTGCCGCTGCCCGCCACCACCTGCTGGTTCTCGAATTGCGACAACGTCGTCTTCCCGGCGTCGACCGCCACGCTGGCGACGGCGGACAACCGCTTCGTCCCCGGGCAGGCGCACGTCGCACTGGCCTTCCACCCCGAGGTCCGGCAGGCCTGCCTTGAGCTCATTGCCCGCAGCTGACCGCGCGTCAAGGTGAATCCGTCACCGGATCGGCTTTGGAAAAGCGCTAACGGCCGTGATGGCCGCGTTCCTAAGCTGGCTGGACTTTGCCGGAGGGGGAACACATGGATGCAGCCTTGGAAAGCGCACGCAGCGCCGCCTTCATCGCCGGGATGCTCGAGGGCCCGGCGCACGGGCTGTCGCTGGTAATGGACGAACTCGCGCACGGCGTGCTGCTCGCATCCGTCAAGGGGCAACTGCTGCATGCCAACCACGCCGCCCGGCACGAACTCGCGCTGCGCCAGACCCTGTCCGTGCATGAAGGCCACCTGCAGACCGCCGATGCCGCCCAGTCGAAGATCCTGGTGCAGGCGCTGGCCAAGGCGGAGACCGGCCGTCGCAGCCTGATCGCGCTCCGCTCGCCGGCGCGCAAGCGCCTGAGCATCGCGGTCGTCCCCCTGCGCTCCGAGCGGGGCCATCCTGCCCCGTCGGTGGCGCTGGTCTTTTCCCGCGCGACCGTGTGTGACCCGGTGATGCTCTGTTTCTTCGCACGCACGCACGGACTGACGCCGTCGGAGGAACAGGTGCTGGGCATCCTGTGCCAGGGCTATTCAGCCCCCGAGGTGGCGCGCCAGCTGAACGTCGCGGTCTCCACCGTGCGCAGCCACGTTCGCAGCATGTGCACCAAGACGCACTCGAACGGCGTGCGGACGCTGGTCGGACAGGTGGCGGTGCTTCCGCCCATCGGCGCGGCGCACCTGCAGGAGCCGGTGCATTAGCAACCCCTCTTGGGCCTTGCGCATCGCCATGCTAGAGTTTTTCCAAGGGGGAAGGACGCCATGAACGTGTCCCGGACAGTGATGGAGCAGGACAGGTTGATCGCCCGGCTCGAGCCCGCCGTCGGGCGGCTGGCCGCCAAGGGCATCGTGCGAAGCTATCGCAAGAACACCATCGTCCTGAACGAGGGCGAACCGGGGGACTCCTGTTCGTGCTGCTGCAAGGCGAGGTGAAGGTGTACGCCACCGACGAGAACGGCCGCGAGATCACCTACGGCACCATCGTGGCGGGCGACTATTTCGGCGAGATGTCCCTCGACGGCGGCCCACGCTCCGCTTCCGTCATGACGCTGGAACCCTGCCTGTGCGCCCTGCTCTCGCGCGCCGCGGTGCAGCAGCACCTGGCCGAGGAACCTGCATTTGCCATGCACCTGGTCACGCAGGTGATCCGGCGCGCGCGCTCCGCCACCGAGACGGCGCGGCAGATGGCGCTGCTCGACGTGTACGGCCGCGTGATCCACACCCTCGAAGGCGAACAGGGCCCTGCCAGCATGCAGGCTCCGGTGCAGCTCACGCAGATCACGCACCAGCAGATCGCCAGCCGCGTGGGCGCATCGCGCGAAATGGTCAGCCGCCTGCTGAAGGACCTGGAAAAGGGTGGCTACGTCGAACTGGGCATCAAGCGCATCACGCTCAAGAAGAAGCTGCCGGCGCGCTGGTAGCCTGCCTCAGGTTTCCGGCACGCCCGCGCGCGCGAGCGCCCGTGCAAAGCGCGCCTGCAGCCCCTCCTCCATCGATGTCGCCCCCGTGAAGGTGCGGACGCTGAAGGCCGGCTGCTTCTGAACAGCTGCTGCTGCGTGGCGCGTGCATCCCCGATTCGCTCGTTCTCCACCTGGGCGACGACCAGCGTGCGCAAGGCAGGCAGGTAGCGCGGATTGCGCTGCACCGACTGTTGCGCGAGCACCAGCGCCTGTTCCGCGTCCCGGTCGGCCAGTGCCGCCAGCGCGGCGACCGCGTCGTACAGGTAGCGCATCGGCTCCAGCGACAGGCCGTGCGTGGCCTGGAGTGCGGCAAGGCGCGCGGCGCGGCCGGAGCCGCGCAGTGCCAGCCACTCCGCCTGGAACAGGAGCGCGAGCGAATGCCGGGGGCGCAGGCTCAGGGCCTGCGCGAAGCGCTCGCCCGCCGCCTCCATGTTGCTCGCGCAGTGCACGCACGCGTGTCCGTCCATGGCCAGGGCGAGCACTGCGCTCGAATCCGCCTGGACGGCGGCCGCGGCATGGGCGCGGGCCAGGGCCTCGTCCTGCCGCGTGAAGCCGGGCAGCGACTGCTGCACGCGCAGCACGTGCAGGTGTCCCAGCCAGGCGTGCGTCACGGGGTGGCGCCGCCAGCGTTCCAGCAGGTGCTCCAGCATCCCGCGCGCCGTCGCCATGTCCACGGGCGACAGCCTGTGCATCAATCCCACGGACGCCAGCAGCAGGCGGGCGCCTTCGACCGAGGGCAGCGGCCGGCCGCCCACCGACTTCAGTTCGCGTTCGATCACCGCGCCATGCACCGCGGTCACGACCTGGGAGAGCAGGGCGCCATCCAGCAGCCCCTGTGCGTCCGCGGCGGGATGGAAGCTGTCGGCCCAGACGACGTCGCCACTGTCCGCTTCGGCGAGCTCCGCGTGCATCACGAGCGCACCGGCGCGCGGGCGCGCGCGGCCGGTGAGCACGTAGCGTGCGCCGACCTCGCTCGACACCGTGTGCAGCGAGTCGCGGCTCGCGTCCAGCGGCGCGGTGCTCATGCGGGAGACGACCTGCAGCACGTCGCTGCGGCTGAGCGCGGTGACCAGTTCGTCGGCCAGCGTCTCGCCGCCGGACTCGGACGCGGGCTCGCTGCGCGACGCGAAGGGCAGCACCGCCACCGCCACGCGCAGGCCGCGCGTGTCCACCGGCTGGGCCGAAAGCACCGGCGCCTCCCGTGCCTGGCCGATGCGGAAGGCGTGCACCGGCTGCTTGACGTGCTTGAGGTGGCAGCGTCCCAGGTCCTCCAGGTGCAGGGCCAGCGCGCCGGCCAGCCGGTCGCGCAGGGCCGCGGAGATCACCACTTCGCCCGGACCGGCGAGCGAGGCGATGCGCGCCGCCACGTTCACGTCGGTGCCGTAGATGTCGTACTGGTCGGCGAGGAAGTCCGCGACGTGCGCGCCGATGCGCAGGTGAACGTGCTCCTCGCTGGGCAGGCCCTGGTTGAGGTCGTGGAACCAGGCCTGCATGGCCAGGGCGGCCCGCACGCAACCGGGGGCGTCGGCGAACTCCAGCATCAGCCCGTCGCCCAGGCTCTTGTGCAGCCGACCGGAGTAGAGCACCACGTGCTCCTGCACGAAATTCACGAACTGGTGCCAGCGGGTGATGAATTCGTGCTCGCCCAGCTCCATCAGCCGGACCGACTCCACCACGTCGGCCACCGCGATGACCTTGGTGGCCCGTGTGAAGGGAAAGACGCGTGGAGGGCTCGACATCTGTTTGAGCTGGCGCAAACGCCGAGATACTTGTAGCACGTCGTGTGAAGCGTTGCACATTGCATCTGATTCAGAGCAGACGGATGTCGCTTTTAGAGGTCTGTCCTCTGGAGATTTACGGGAAAACCCTTACAGTTCGTGCATGGAAGAACCGAAGCACGACGACCCGCATTCGCGCGTCGTCCCGATCCGATCCCTGGGCGCCGGACACCGCAGCCGCATCCTCGCGCACCTGCTGGCGCTGGACGAGCAGGACCGGTACCTGCGCTTCGGCTACAGCGCGAACGACGAGCAGATCCACCGCTACGTCGACCACCTCGATTTCGAGCGCGACGACATCTTCGGCATCTTCAACCGGCGCCTGGAACTGATCGCCATGGCGCACCTGGCCTTCATCCCCAACGAACCGGGGACGCCGGCCGGCGGCGAATTCGGCGTCTCCGTGCTGAAGAAGGCGCGCGGCCGCGGCTACGGCACGCGCCTGTTCGAGCGCGCGGTGATGCACGCGCGCAATGAGGGCGTGGAGCTGATGTTCATCCACGCGCTCTCGGAAAACACCGCGATGATCAAGATCGCGCGCAACGCGGGTGCCACCCTGGAGCGCGCCGGCAGCGAGACCGAAGCCTACCTGCGCCTGCCGCCCGCCACGCTCGACAGCCGCGTCACCGAACTGGTCGAAGAGCAGATGTCTCAGGCCGACTATCTCCTGAAGCAGCAGGCCAAGAACTTCCTGGACTTCCTCGCGCAGGTGCAGGAGATCCGGCGCGGCGCGGTGGAAGCGCGCTCCAAGAGCGGCCGCTAGCGGCGGTTCTCCCGCCTCCGCCGGGCGGCTGAGCCATTGGGCATGGCCAATCCGCTATCCTATGGGTCCCTCCACTCCGCCTCACGGCTGTGTCTGACCCTCACCCTGCGCGCACCGCGCACGAAAAGCAGGACAAGCGCACGTTCCTCCAGAAGGTCGCCGAGTTCATCCACCCGGGTCCTGATTCGAAAGCGGAACTGATCGAGACGCTTGCCGACGCCGAGGACAACGACATCATCGGCCCGGAATCCCGGGTCATGCTGGAAGGCGTCATCAACATGGCCGAGCTCACCGCCGGCGACGTGATGGTCGCGGCGCCGCGCATGGACCTGGTGAACATCGATGCGCCCTACGACGAGGTCCTCAACGTCGTCATCGACACGGCGCACTCGCGCTTTCCGGTGTACGAGGGCGACCGAGAGAACATCATCGGCATCCTGCTGGCCAAGGACCTGCTGAAGCTGCAGCGGGCGCCCTCGCTGAACCTGCGCGCGCTGCTGCGCCCCGCGGTGTTCATCCCGGAAAGCAAGGGGCTGAACGACCTGCTGCGCGAATTCCGCGGCAACCGCAACCACCTGGCGATCGTCATCGACGAGTTCGGGCGCGTGGCCGGCCTGGTCACCATCGAGGACGTGCTGGAGCAGATCGTGGGCGAGATCGAGGACGAATTCGACATCGTCGAGGACGAGGGCGACATCTTCGCGCTGGCCGACCGCACCTACCGGGTCAGCGGCGACACCTCGATCGAACGCGTCAACGAGGCCTTCGGCGTGCAAGCTGGCCAGCGACGACGAGGAAGACGACTTCGACACCGTCGGCGGACTGATCGCGCACCGCATGGGACACGTGCCCAAGCGCGGCGAGGCCTCCACCGTCGGCGGCCTGAACTTCGTCGTGCTGCACACCAAGGGCGGCGCCGTGCGCTGGTTCAAGGTGTCGCCCGTCGAAGCCAGCGGCACTTCCGCTTGAGCCCGCGCGCCCTCCGCTGGGCCGCGCCCGTGGCCGCGGCCGGGGCAGGCGTCCTGCAGGCCCTGTCGCTGGCCTGGCCTGGCTGGGGCCAGCCCCTTTGGTGGCTGCAGCTGCTGTCGCTGGCGCTGCTGGCCGGCCTCCTGCAACGCAGTCCCAGCTGGCGCGAGGCCGCGCTGGCCGGATGGATCTTCGCCACCGCCTGGCTGACGTCCACCTTCTGGTGGCTGTTCATCTCCATGCACGTGTACGGCGGCCTGGCTTCGCCGCTGGCCGCGCTCGCGGTGCTGCTGCTGGCCGGCTTCCTCGCGCTGTACTACGCGCTGGCCGCGGGCCTGTACCGGTGGGGCGCCGTGGCCAAACCGGGGCGCGACGCTGCGCTGTTCGCGGGCCTGTGGCTCGGGGCCGAACTGCTGCGTGGCACGCTGTTCACGGGTTTCCCCTGGGGAGCCGGCGGCTATGCGCACGTGGACGGTCCGCTGGCGGCACTGGCGCCCTGGATCGGCGTCTATGGCATGGGCGCGGTGGCCGCCTGGCTGGCGATGCTCGCGGCCCTGCTGGTGCGGCGGCCGGTGCGCGGCTCCTGGCGCTACTGGCTGGTCGTCGGCGCGAGTGCCGGCCTGCTGGCCGCCTGCAATGCGCAGTCCCGCCTCGGCGCCCCGGACGCCGGCGGCCCCGCCTGCGCGTGGCGCTGCTGCAGGGAAACATCCCGCAGGACGAGAAGTTCGAGGGCGGCACCGGCGTCCCGCTCGCGCTGGACTGGTACGGCCGCATGCTGAAGGACAGCGACGCGCAGCTGGTGGTCGCCCCGGAAACGGCCATTCCGCTGCTGCCCGCGCAACTGCCCGACGGCTACCTGCAGGCGCTGCGCGACACCTTCACCCAGGGCTCGCGGGCCGCGCTGCTGGGCATTCCCCTGGGCAGCTTCGATGCCGGCTACACCAACTCGGTGATGGGATTTAGCACCGGCGACGGCAGCTACCGCTATCACAAGCACCACCTGGTGCCCTTCGGCGAGTTCATCCCGCCGCTGTTCAAGTGGTTCACGCGGATGATGAACATCCCGCTGGGCGACTTCAACCGCGGCGACGTCGGCCAGCCCTCGTTCACGTGGCAGGGTCAGCGGCTGGCGCCCAACATCTGCTACGAGGACCTGTTCGGCGAGGAACTCGGCGCGCGCTTCGCCGATCCGGCCACGGCCCCGACGATCTTCGTCAACCTCAGCAACATCGCCTGGTTCGGCAACACGGTCGCCATCGACCAGCACCTGCACATCAGCCGGATGCGGGCGCTGGAGTTCCAGCGGCCCATGATCCGCGCCACCAACACGGGGGCCACCGTCATCATCGACCGCTTCGGGCAGGTGACGCATTCCCTGCCGCGCCACACCCGCGGGGTCCTGGCGGGGAGGTGGTGGGGGCACGAAGCTCACGCCCTTCGCCCGCTGGGTGTCGCGTTTCGGCCTCTGGCCGCTGTGGGCCGTGGCTTTCGGCACCGCGCTGGTCGCGTGGCTGGGGAGGCCGCGCTGGCCGCAGCCCTAAAATCGAAGGTTCCGCGGGCCGCCGGCCCGCGCCCGAACCGGGGCGCGCCGAGGGCGGCCCCGCTGACCATGCTCACATTCCAGCAATTGATCCTCAAGCTGCAGTCGTACTGGGACGCCCAGGGCTGCGCGCTGCTCCAGCCCTACGACATGGAAGTCGGCGCCGGGACCTCGCACACCGCGACCTTCCTGCGCGCGATTGGCCCGGAGCCCTGGAAGGCCGCCTACGTGCAGCCCAGCCGCCGACCCAAGGACGGCCGCTACGGCGACAACCCCAACCGCATGCAGCACTACTACCAGTACCAGGTGGTGCTCAAGCCGGCGCCGGCCAACATCCTGGAGCTGTACCTGGGTTCGCTGCAAGCCGTGGGCTTCGACCTGAAGAAGAACGACATCCGCTTCGTCGAGGACGACTGGGAGAACCCGACGCTGGGCGCCTGGGGCCTAGGCTGGGAGGTCTGGCTCAACGGCATGGAAGTCACCCAGTTCACCTATTTCCAGCAGGTGGGCGGCATCGACTGCAAGCCGATCACCGCGAGATCACCTACGGCCTGGAGCGCCTGGCCATGTACCTGCAGGGCGTGGACAACGTGTTCGACCTGCAATGGACCGAGGGCCTCAAGTACCGCGACGTGTACCACCAGAACGAGGTGGAACAGTCGGCGTACAACTTCGAGCACAGCGACGCCGAGTTCCTGTTCACCGCCTTCGGCGCGCACGAGAAGCAGGCGAAGTACCTGATGGAGCAGCAGCTGGCGCTGCCCGCCTACGAGCAGGTGCTCAAGGCGGCGCACACCTTCAACCTGCTGGACGCGCGCGGCGCGATCAGCGTGACCGAACGCGCGGCCTACATCGGCCGCATCCGCAACCTGGCGCGCAGCGTCGCCCAGAGCTACTACGAAAGCCGCGAGCGCCTGGGCTTCCCGATGGCCCCGCGCGAGTGGGTCGCCAACATGCAGAAGAAGGCGGCCTGAGCGATGAAGAACCTCCTGGTCGAACTGTTCGTCGAAGAGCTGCCCCCGAAGGCGCTGAAGAGGAAGCTGGGCGAGTCCTTCGCCGGCGTGCTGCTGGAGCAGCTGAAGGCGCAAGGCCTGGCGTCCGGTGAGTCGAAGCTGACCGCCTATGCTTCGCCACGGCGGCTGGCCGCGCACATCACCGCCGTCGCGCCGCAGGCAGCGGACAAGTCGGTGTCGCAGAAGCTGATGCCGGTGAGCGTGGGCCTCGATGCTGCCGGCAACGCGACGCCGGCGCTGCTGAAGAAGCTGCAGGCGCTGGGCGCCGACGCCTCCGCGGTGCCGAAACTCAAGCGGGCCATGGACGGCAAGGCCGAAGCGCTGTTCCATGACAGCACCGCCAAGGGCGCGACCCTGGCCGAGGGCCTGCAGAAGGCGCTGCACGAAAGCCTGGCCCGACTGCCGATCCCCAAGGTCATGACCTACCAGCTGGCCGACGGCTGGACCGACGTCAAGTTCGTGCGACCCGCGCATGCGCTGGTGGCGCTGCATGGCGGCGACGTGGTGCCGGTGCAGGCGCTGGGACTGCAGTCCGGCCGCAGCACCAAGGGCCACCGCTTCGAGGCCGCGCAGGCGCAGGTGAGCATCCCCGATGCCGACAGCTACGCGCAGACGCTGGCGCGCGAAGGCGCGGTGATCGCCAGCTTCGCGGAACGCCGCGCGGAGATCGAGCGGCAGCTCAAGGAAGCCGCGGCCCGCGTGGGCGGCGGCGCGCGTCCCATCGAGGACGACGCGCTGCTCGACGAAGTGACGGCGCTCGTGGAGCGGCCGAACGTGCTCACCTGCGAATTCGAGCGGGAATTCCTGGAAGTGCCGCAGGAGTGCCTGATCCTCACGATGAAGGCCAACCAGAAGTACTTCCCGCTGCTGGATGCCAAGGGCCGCCTGACCAACAAGTTCCTCGTGGTCAGCAACATCCGCCCGCAGGATGCCAGCGCGGTGGTCGGCGGCAACGAGCGCGTGGTGCGTCCGCGCTTGGCCGATGCCAAGTTCTTCTTCGACCAGGACCGCAGGAAGACGCTGGAGTCGCGCGTGCCCGGCCTGGCCAAGGTCGTGTACCACAACAAGCTGGGCACGCAGGGCGAGCGCATCGAGCGCGTGCGCGCCATCGCCAAGGTGATCGGCGCCCAGATGGGCAGCGACCACCTGGCGCACGAGGCCGACATCGCCGCGCGCCTGGCCAAGGCGGACCTGCTGACCGACATGGTGGGCGAGTTCCCCGAGTTGCAGGGCATCATGGGCGGCTACTACGCGCGCCATGACAAGCTGGGCGACGAGGTTGCCTTCGCCATCGAGGACCACTACCGCCCGCGCTTCGCCGGCGATGCGCTGCCGCGCAACGACCTCGGCCTGGTGGTGGCCCTGGCCGACAAGCTGGAGACGCTCTCGGGCCTGTTCGCCATCGGCCAGCTGCCCACGGGCGACAAGGACCCGTTCGCGCTGCGCCGACACGCACTGGGCATAGTGCGCATGCTGATGGAAAAGGACCTGCCCTTGGAACTCGGCGCGCTGGTGACCGAGTCGCTGGGTCTGTTCTCGCAGGCGCAGCCCGGCACGGCCGAACAGCTGACGGACTTCATCTACGAGCGCCTGGCCGGCTCGCTGCGCGAGCAGGGCTTCAGCGCGCAGGAAGTCGAGGCCGTGCTGGCCCTGAAGCCGCAGCGCCTGGGCGACGTGGTCAAGCGGCTGAACGCCGTGCGCGCCTTCGCGGCGCTGCCCGAAGCCCCCGCTCTGGCCGCGGCCAACAAGCGCATCGGCAACATCCTGAAGAAGGCCGAGAAGGCCGACGCGCACGTCAACGAGCGCCTGCTGAAGGAAGAGGCCGAGAAGGCGCTCTACGCCGCCACGCAGAAAATCGCGCCGCAGGCCCGCGCCCAGTTCGAATCCGGCGACTACACCGCCTCGCTGCAGACCCTGGCGGGGCTGCGCGGGCCGGTGGACGCCTTCTTCGACGACGTCATGGTCAACGCCGAGGAAGCGGACCTGCGACTGAACCGCCTGGGTCTGCTCGCGACGCTGCACCAGGCCATGAACCGCGTCGCCGACCTGTCCCGCCTCGCGCAGTAAAGGGCACGCCGCATGAAACTCGTCATCCTCGACCGCGACGGCACCATCAACGTCGACAGCGACGAGTTCATCAAGACGCCGGACGAGTGGGTGCCCCTGCCGGGCGCCCTGGAAGCCATCGCGCGCATGAACCACGCGGGCTGGCACGTGGCGGTCGCCTCCAACCAGTCGGGCCTGGGCCGCGGCCTGTTCGACGTCGGCTCGCTCAACGCCATCCACGCCAAGATGCACAAGGCGCTGTCCGCCATCGGCGGCCGCATCGACGCGGTGTTCTATTGCCCGCACAGCCCGGACGAAGGCTGCCAGTGCCGCAAGCCGCTGCCCGGCCTGTTCGAGCAGATCGGCGAGCGCTTCGGCGTGGATCTGCGCACCGCCCCCGTGGTGGGCGACACCCTGCGTGACCTGCAGGCCGGCGTCGCCGTCGGCTGCCTGCCCCACCTCGTGCTCACCGGCAAGGCGCAGGGGCTGCGCGGCAAGCCGCTGCCCGAAGGCTATCCGCCGGGCACGCGCGTGCACCAGGACCTTTCCGCCTTCGCCGACTGGCTGATCACGCGCGTCCCCGCGCCGCGTCCTACCTGAAAGAGATGCTCGCCTTCCTGCGTTCCCTGCTGCATGGCCTGTGGATGTTCATCACGGTCGTCCCCTGGGCTCTCTGGATGGTGCTGGCCTCGCTGTGGGCCGGCGGCGAGGAGATGTACTGGAAGGCCGCGCGCTGGCTGGGCTGGCAGATCGACGGGCTGCGCGTGCTGTGCGGCGTGCAGGTGCGCGTGAGCGGCATGGAGAACCTGCCGCAAGGCAAGACCAGCCCCGCGATCCTGCTGGTGAAGCACCAGTCCACGCTGGAGACCTTCCTGATCCCGACGCTGATGCCGCATCCGCTGGCCTACGTGTTCAAGCGCGAGCTGATCTTCATCCCCTTCTTCGGCTGGGCGATCGGGCGCATGGACATGATCCACATCGACCGCAGCCAGCGCGCGCAGGCCTTCAGCAAGGTGGTGGAGCAGGGCAAGCGGCTGCTGGCCCAGGGCGTGTGGGTGATCATGTTCCCGGAAGGCACCCGCATCCCGCGCGGCAAGGCCGGCACCTACAAGTCCGGCGGCACGCGGCTGGCCGTGGCGACCGGCGCGCCGGTGATCCCGATCGCGGTGAGCTCCGCCAAGTGCTGGCCGCGCAAGTCCTTCATCAAGCATCCCGGCGTGGTGGACGTCTCCATCGGCAAGCCGATCCCCAGCCAGGGGCGCGAAGCGGACGAACTGATGCGCGAAGTGGAGGCCTGGATCGAAGCCGAGATGCGGCGCCTGGACCCCGACGCCTACGTGCACGAAGACACGAAAGAGACCGCGCGCGTGTAAGGACACTGGCGCGCGGCGCGGCTGCGCCCGTAAAATCGCGCTCCATGCAGTCGCCGTTTCAGCTCCTCCTCGACCTGTTCGACGAGCCGAAACCCGCCGCCCCTGCACCGAAGGCCGCCGCACCCACCGTCCCCATCGCCGACCTCGAGCCCTCGCCTGGCGAGCCGCTCGAACAGGTCCTCGCCCCGCAGGCCTTCCGCCACCCCGACGCCAACCGCGAAACGCGCCTGGGCGAGGTGCTGGTCGCCTATGAATTCCGCCGCGCCAAGCGCAAGAACATCGGCTTCGTGGTCGGCCCCGAAGGCCTGGTGGTGAGCGCCCCGCGCTGGGTGCCGCTGGGCGAGGTGGAACAGGCGATCCGCGCCAAGTCGCGCTGGATCGTGAACAAGCTGGAGGGTGCGCGCGAGCGCCAGCAGCGGCTGGAGGCCGCCCGCATCGAGTGGAAGGACGGCGCCACCTTCCCCTTCCTCGGCGAGCCGGTGATCGTGGTGCTGGACCCGCGGCACGACTTCCGCGAAGCAGGCGGCGTGCTGAGCACCGACAGCAGCACGCTGCCCGGCGTGGCGCGCCAGGTGCTGCGCATCGGCGTCGCGCAGAACGCGCAGCCGTCCCAGATCCGCGATGCGGTGCAGGCCTGGCTGATGCGCCAGGCGCGCGCGCTCTTCACCGAGCGCCTGAACCACTATGCGCCGCAGCTGAAGGTGCAGTGGCGCAAGCTCACGCTCTCCAGCGCGGGCACGCTGTGGGGCACGGCGCACAGCGATGGCTCGATCCGCCTGAACTGGCGGCTGGTGCATTTCCGGCTGCCGGTGATCGACTACGTCGTGGCGCACGAACTGAGCCACCTGCGCGTGATGGACCACAGCCCGCGCTTCTGGGAGACGGTGCGGACGGTCGTGCCGAACTATCCGGAATTGCGCGGGGCGCTGAAGGACGAGGCCATCCCGGCCTGGTGACCTCAGCCGACCGCGGAGAAGCGCCAGACCCCTTCCGCATCCTTCACCCGCCGCAGCTTCCCCGCATGCCACAGCGCATGCAGGTGCGCCACCGATTCGCCCATGGCGAAGGTCGTCTGGTGCAGGTCCAGCTTGCGCTTGAACAGCTCCGGCATCACGTCGGCGGCGGAGCAGGGCTTCGCGCTGCAGGCCTCCATCACCTCGGCCAGCCGGTCGCGGTGGTGGTCGTGCAGCTGGCGGATGCGCGCGTGCAGGCCGCGGAAGGGCTTGCCATGCGAGGGCAGCACCAGCGTGTCCTTGGGCAGGCCGCGGAAGCGGTCGATCGATTCCAGGAACAGCTTCAGCGGGTCGGCCTCCGGTTCCAGGTCGTACACGCTCACGTTGGTGGAGATCCGCGGCAGCATCATGTCGCCGCTGATCAGCACCTTCAGCGCCTCGCAGTACAGCGAGATGTGCTCCGGGGCGTGCCCGAAGCCGGCGATGCAGCGCCAGGAGTGCACGCCGATGCGGATCACGTCGCCGTCCATCATGCGGCGGTAGCTCGCCGGCACCGCCGGCACCAGCCCCGGGTAGTAGCTGGCCCGGGCACGGATCTTCTCCAGCGACTCGGGATCCACCATGCCCTGCGAGGCGAAGTAGTTGGCGGCGTTCTCGCCGCCGAAACCGGTGGTGCTGTGCGAGGCCACGCGCGCGGCGTTGTAGTCGGTCGAGCTGATCCACAGGCGGCAGGCGTGCTGAGGCGTGCTCCAGCGCTCGCACAGCCAGTGCGCCAGCCCGATGTGGTCCGGGTGCATGTGCGTCACGATCACGCGCAGGATCGGCAGCCTTTGCAGCTGGGTGGTGAACACCTGCTCCCACTGCGCCTTGGCCTCGTCGCGGCTGATGCAGCAGTCCACCACCGTCCAGCCCTCCCGGCCGTCGAGCGTGTCCCGCAGCAGCCACAGGTTGATGTGGTCCAGGGCGAAGGGCAGCGCCATGCGGATCCAGCGCACGCCCGGGGCCAGTTCCAGGGTGGCGCCGGGGGCGGGCAGCGTGTCGCCCAGGGGGTACTGCAGTTCTCTTTCCAGGAGGTTCATGGGCGGCGCCGATTGACGTTGACGTAAACGTCAGATGTAATCGGCCCATTCTAGGCGCGCCGCACCCGGTGCGCTGTCTCCCGCCGTACATGACCCCATGGCCGCCACGCACTCCCAGACCATCTACACGATCAGCGACCTGGCTCGCGAGTTCGACCTCACCACCCGGGCGATCCGCTTCTACGAGGACATGGGCCTGCTGCAGCCGGAGCGCACCGGCCCGGGTGGGCGCAACCGCAGCTACAGCACGCGCGACCGCACGCGGCTGAAGCTCACCCTGCGCGCCAAGCGCCTGGGCCTGTCGCTCACCGAGGCCAAGGACATCATCGACATGTACGACAGCCCGCGGGACACCGGCCCGCAGCTGCGCAAGTTCCTGACCATCCTGGCCCAGCACCGGCAGCAGCTGGAAGAGCAGATGGCGGAGCTGCAGGCCAACCTGGACGAGGTCCGCACCCACGAGCGGGAAGCCAGGGCCCTGCTGGCGCGGATCGAAAAGGAGAAGGTCAGGGCATAATTGACGTTTACGTCAACGTCAATTCGGCAGCCCCCATGGACACACCGCGTTTCGAGCCGCAGGATCCCGCTTTCGCCGAGCGCGTACGCGCCAGCTTCGCCAGGCAGGGGGCGATGCACACCATCGGCGCCACGCTGGCCACGGTGGAGCCCGGCCGGGTCGTGATCGAGCTGCCCTGGCAGCAGGCGCTGACGCAGCAGCACGGCTTCCTGCACGCCGGCATGGTCGCCGCCGCGCTGGATTCGGCCTGCGGCTATGCCGCCTCCAGCCTGATGCCCGCCGACGCCGGCGTCCTGACCATCGAATACAAGATCAACCTGCTCGCCCCCGCGCAGGGAGAGCGCTTCCGCATGGAAGGCGTGGTGGTGAAGCCGGGGCGCACCATCAGCGTCACCGAAGGCCGCGCGTACGCGCTGCACGAGGGGCGCGAAAAGCTCATCGCCACCATGGGCGCGACGATGATGACCATCGCCGGCCGCGAAGGCATCAAGCACTGACAGCACAAGGAGACACCCCATGCAGCTACCCGGACTGAACTTCGGCCTCGGCGAGGACCTGGAGGCGCTGCGCGACACCGTGCACGCCTTCGCGCAGGCGGAGATCGCCCCGCGCGCCGCGGAGATCGATCGCAGCGACCAGTTCCCCATGGACCTGTGGCGCAAGATGGGCGAGCTCGGCGTCCTGGGCATCACGGTGCCCGAGGAATACGGCGGCGCCGGCATGGGCTACCTCGCCCACATGCTGGCGATGGAGGAGATCTCGCGCGCGTCCGCTTCCGTGGGGCTGTCCTACGGCGCGCACAGCAACCTGTGCGTCAACCAGATCAAGCGCAACGGCAGCGAGGCGCAGAAGAAGAAGTACCTGCCCAAGCTGATCTCCGGCGAGCACGTGGGCGCGCTCGCCATGAGCGAGCCGGGCGCCGGCAGCGACGTGATCTCCATGAAGCTGAAGGCGGAGGACAAGGGCGGCTACTACCTCCTGAACGGCAACAAGTTCTGGATCACCAACGGCCCCGACGCCGACACGCTGGTGGTCTACGCCAAGACCGAGCCCGAGCTGGGTGCCCGCGGCGTGACCGCCTTCCTGATCGAGAAGGGCATGAAGGGCTTTTCGATCGCGCAGAAGCTGGACAAGCTGGGCATGCGCGGCAGCCACACCGGCGAGCTGGTGTTCCAGAACGTGGAGGTGCCGGCGGAGAACATCCTGGGCGCCATCAACGGCGGCGCCAAGGTCCTGATGAGCGGCCTGGACTACGAGCGCGCCGTGCTCGCCGCCGGCCCCATCGGCATCATGCAGGCGGTGATGGACAGCGTGGTCCCCTACATCCACGACCGCAAGCAGTTCGGCCAGAGCATCGGCGAGTTCCAGCTGATCCAGGGCAAGGTCGCGGACATGTACACGATCCTGCAGGCATCGCGCGCCTACTGCTACCAGGTCGGCAAGAACCTGGACATGCTGGGCAGCGAGCACGTGCGCCAGGTGCGCAAGGACTGCGCCTCGGTGATCCTGTACTGCGCCGAGAAGGCCACCTGGATGGCCGGCGAAGGCATCCAGATCCACGGCGGCAACGGCTACATCAACGAATACCCGCTGGGCCGCCTGTGGCGCGACGCCAAGCTGTACGAGATCGGCGCCGGCACCAGCGAGATCCGCCGCATGCTGATCGGCCGCGAGCTGTTCGCCGAGACGATGTAGGTATTCCCACGAGGGCGGCGCCCGGCCGCCGCCCGCGTCACAATCCGCGCATGCCCGCCATTCAAGACCTCTTCGCCCATAACCGCGCCTGGGCCGCGGAGATGGAGCGCACCCGCCCCGGCTTCTTCAGCGCGCTGCAGAAGCAGCAGAAGCCCAAGTTCATGTGGATCGGCTGTTCCGACAGCCGCGTGCCCGCCAACCAGATCACCGGGCTGGAGCCCGGCGAGGTGTTCGTGCACCGCAACGTGGCCAACGTGGTGGTGCACTCCGACCTCAACGCGCTCTCGGCGATCCAGTTCGCCGTGGAGATGCTGAAGGTCGAGCACATCATGGTGGTGGGGCACTACGGCTGCGGCGGCGTGCTGGCCGCGCTCGACGGCGTGCGCGTGGGCCTGGCCGACAACTGGATCCGCCACATCCAGGACGTGCGCGACCGCCACCGCGGCCTGCTGGAGAACATGGCGCCCGAGAAGCGCGCCGACGCGCTGGTGGACCTGAACGTGATCGAGCAGGTCGTCAACGTCTGCGTCAGCACCGTGATGGTCGATGCCTGGGCCAAGGGCCAGAAGGTCACCATCCACGGCTGGGCCTTCGGCGTGCACGACGGCCTGCTGCAGGACCTGCACATGACGGTGTCCAGCACCGACTCGATCGAACCGGCCTACCGCGCCGCGGTGCAAGGCGTGATCGCGGTGCGCTCCTAGGAGGGCCATGTTCCCCAGCGCCTGGACTCGCCGCTCGCCTACGACATCGCCAAGGCGATGCTCGACGGGTTCAACCGGCATTACCGGCTGTTCCGCACCGAGTCCGCGCGCGCCAAACACCGCTTCGAGACGGGCGACTGGCACGGCCAGCAGCGCGCCCAGCGCGAGCGCATCGAGTTCTACGACCTGCGGGTGCGCGAGGCCGTGCAGCGGCTGGAGAAGGAGTTCAAGGCTGGCGAGCAGCCCATGGAGCTGTGGCACCAGGCCAAGCTGCACTACATCGGCCTGCTGATCGACCACCACCAGCCGGAGCTGGCGGAGACCTTCTTCAATTCGGTCACCACCAAGATCCTGCACCGCACCTACTTCCACAACGACTTCATCTTCGTGCGGCCGGCGGTCAGCACGGAGTACATCGAGAACGACGAGCCGGCGGCCAAGCCGACCTACCGCTCCTACTACCCGACGCCGCAGACGCTGCGCGAGAACGTCGTGCGCATCATCGACAACTTCCAGCTGCGGCGCGACTTCGAGGACCTCGATCGCGACGCGGGCTACGTGCTGGAAGCGATCAGCGGGCGCCTGAGCCAGGTGAAGCTGCGGGCGAACTTCCAGATCCAGGTGCTGTCGTCCCTGTTCTTCCGCAACAAGGGCGCCTACGTGGTGGGCAAGATCATCAACGGCTTCTCCGAGCTGCCGTTCGCG
Source organism: Ramlibacter montanisoli (assembly GCF_013087525.1). Lineage (GTDB taxonomy): Bacteria > Pseudomonadota > Gammaproteobacteria > Burkholderiales > Burkholderiaceae_C > Ramlibacter > Ramlibacter montanisoli. The sequence continues at coordinate 4,364,581 of NZ_JABFCS010000001.1, forward strand.
CTGCCGATCCTGCACAACAGAGGCGGCAAGCTGGTGATCGACGCCTGCCTGTTCGGAGAGGACGAGCTGCAGATGCTGTTCTCCTTCGCCCGCGCCTACTTCATGGTGGACATGGAGATCCCCTCGGCCTTCGTTCAATTCCTGCGCTCGCTGATGCCGCGCAAGCCGCGCGCCGAGATCTACAACGCGCTGGGCCTGGCCAAGCAGGGCAAGACCCTGTTCTACCGGGATTTCCTCTACCACCTGAAGCACTCCAGCGACAAGTTCCGCATCGCCCCCGGCATCAAGGGCATGGTGATGCTGGTGTTCGACCTGCCGTCCTTTCCCTACGTGTTCAAGGTGATCAAGGACTTCTACCCGCTGCAGAAGGACACCACGCGCGAGCAGATCCAGGGCAAGTACCTGCTGGTCAAGCAGCACGACCGTGTCGGCCGCATGGCCGACACGCTGGAGTACAGCGAGGTGGCGTTCTCGCGCGAGCGCTTCGAGGACGCGCTGATCGAGGAGATCCGCGCGTTCGCCCCCAGCCAGCTGGAGATCGGCGACCGCGACGGCGACGGCCACGAGGAGGTGATCATCAAGCACCTCTACATCGAGCGGCGCATGATCCCGCTGAACATCTACCTGCAGGAAGCCTTCGACGCGGGCGAGAAGGCGCAGGTGGAGCGCGCCGTCATCGAGTACGGCAACGCGATCAAGGACCTGGTGGCCGCCAACATCTTCCCCGGCGACATGCTGTGGAAGAACTTCGGCGTCACGCGCAACGGCAAGGTCGTGTTCTACGACTACGACGAGATCGAGTACCTCACCGACTGCAGCTTCCGCAAGGTGCCGCAGGCGCGCACCGAGGAGGAGGAGATGTCGGGCGAGGTCTGGTACAAGGTCGGCCCGCGCGACGTGTTCCCGGAGACCTTCGAGCCCTTCCTGCTCGGGAACCCCGCCGTGCGCGAAGTGTTCATGAAGCACCATGCCGACCTGCTCGACCCGGCGTTCTGGGACGCGCACAAGCAGCGGATCCTGGCGGGGCACGTCTACGACATCTTCCCGTACGAGCGCGACAAGCGCTTCGCCCGCCGCTACCGCCGGCCGGAAGCGGAGGTGGAGGTCGCATGAGCAGCGCCTGGCGCGATGGCTGGGAACTGGCGAGCTTCATCGTCACCGCCCTGGGCCTGCCCTTCGCCATCCTGTTCTTCGCCTGGGAGCAGCGCAAGGAACGCGACAACGAGGAGGAGGAGGGCTACCAGCTGCTCTCCAACGCCTACAACGATTTCCTCAAGGTCGTGCTGGCCCATCCGGACCTGCACCTGCGAACCAACGAGCCCCTGCCGGATCAAGCGCGGAACAGCGCGAGCGCATGATGGTGATCTTCGACATGCTGGTGTCCCTGTTCGAGCGCGCCTACCTGGTGGCGTTCAAGGACGCCATGACCGAGACCGAGCGCCGCCGCTGGAACAGCTGGGACGACTACATGCGCGAGTGGTGCCGCCGCGAGGATTTCCACAATGCCCTGCCGCAGCTGCTGCACGGCGAGGACCCCGAGTTCCGTGAATACATACGCCGCATCGCCGAAGAGGAGCGCGGCCCCATCCCCACCGTCATCTGAAGGAGAGAACCATGGCTGAATCCATCGTCATCGTCGGCGCCGCCCCACCCCCATGGGCGGCTTCCAGGGCGACTTTTCATCCCTGTCCGCGCACGACCTCGGCGGCGCGGCCATCAAGGCCGCCGTGCAGCGCGCCGGCATCCCGGCCGATGCCGTCGGCGAAGTGCTGTTCGGCAACTGCCTGATGGCGGGCCAGGGCCAGGCGCCCGCGCGCCAGGCCGCGTTCAAGGGCGGCCTGCCGAAGAGCGCCGGCGCGGTCACGCTGTCCAAGATGTGCGGTTCGGGCATGAAGGCCGCGATGTTCGCGCACGACATGCTGCTGGCCGGCACGCACGAGATCATGGTGGCGGGCGGCATGGAGAGCATGACCAACGCGCCCTACCTGCTGCTCAAGGGCCGCGGCGGCTACCGCATGGGCCACGACAAGGTGTACGACCACATGATGCTGGACGGCCTGGAGGACGCCTACGAGGCCGGCCGCTCCATGGGCACCTTCGGCGAGGACTGCGCGGCCAAGTACAAGTTCACGCGCGAGGCGCAGGATGCCTTCGCCACCGCCTCCGTGCAGCGCGCCAAGAAGGCCACCGAGTCGGGCGCCTTCGCCACCGAGATCACGCCGGTGACGGTGAAGACGCGCGCCGGCGAGACCGTCGTCTCGATCGACGAAGGCCCGGGCAAGGTCAAGCTGGACAAGATCGCGACGCTCAAGCCCGCGTTCAAGAAGGACGGCACCATCACAGCCGCCTCCAGCTCCTCGATCAACGACGGCGCCGCGGCGCTGGTGATGATGACCGAGAGCACCGCCAAGCGCCTGGGCCTGAAGCCGCTGGCGCGCATCGTCGGCCACGCCACCCACGCGCAGGAGCCCGAGTGGTTCACCACCGCACCGGTGGGCGCCACGCAGAAGCTGCTGGCGAAGACCGGCTGGAAGGTGTCCGACGTGGACCTGTGGGAAGTGAACGAGGCCTTCGCCGTGGTGCCGATGGCGCTGATGGCGGAACTGAAGGTCTCGCACGACATCGTCAACGTCAACGGCGGCGCCTGCGCCCTGGGCCACCCGATCGGCGCGTCCGGCGCCCGCATCATGGTCACCCTGATCCATGCGCTGAAGGCGCGCGGCGGCAAGCGCGGCATCGCCACGCTGTGCATCGGCGGCGGCGAAGGCACGGCGGTGGCGCTGGAACTGGTGTGATGTGTAGGCTGGGGTGACGCAGGAACCCCAGCGATCCCGGCGAAGCTGGGGTTCGCTACGCTCACCACCAGCCTACGAGAATTGCGACGCCCCATGAAAGTCCTCATCCTCGGCGCCTCCCGCGGCATCGGCCTGGAGTTCGTGCGCCAGTACCGCGCCGCCGGCGACATCGTGATCGCGACCGCGCGCGACGCCGAGGGGCTGACGCGGATCGAGCAACTCGGGGCCAAACCGCTCAAGCTCGACGTGACCGATGCCGCCAGCGTCAGCGGCCTGGGCTGGCAGCTCGATGGCGAGAAGGTCGACCTCGCGATCTACGTGGCCGGCGTCATGTCGCACGGCGGCGCGAAGGAGCCGCCGCCGCGCGACGAATTCGACCAGGTGATGCGCACCAACGTTTGGGGCGCGATGCAGGCGATTCCCCTGGTCGCGCCGCTGGTGGAGGCGGCGCACGGCTGCTTCGCCTTCGTCAGCAGCCAGATGGGCCACATCGCCGGTGCCGACAACAGCTACGGCTGGGTGTACCGCGCCAGCAAGGCGGCGCTGAACATGGCCGCGGTGGCGGCGCAGCCGGATTACCCCCACGCGACTTTCGTCGTGCTCAGCCCCGGCTGGGTGCAGACCGACATGGGCGGCGAGAAGGCGCCCCTGCCGGTGGAAGCCAGCGTGGAATGGCTGCGCCGCACGATCGACGAGCTTCCCGCGAAGCACCGCCACGTTCCTTTCCTCGACTACGACGGCACCGCCTTCAAGGGCTGGTGACGCACCCACGATGCTGCTGAACCCCGACCAGGAAATGATCCGCGACGCGGTGCGCGACTTCGCACGCGAACAGCTGTGGCCGCACGCCGCGCGCTGGGACCGCGAGCGCAGCTTCCCGCGCGAGGCGCACCAGGGCCTGGCGGCGCTGGGCGCCTACGGCATCTGCGTGCCGGAGGAATACGGCGGCGCGGGGCTCGACTACCTGACGCTGGCCCTGGTGCTGGAGGAGATCGCGGCCGGCGACGGCGGCACCAGCACCGCGATCAGCGTGACCAACTGCCCGGTCAACGCCATCCTCATGCGCTACGGCAACGAGGCGCAGAAGAAGAAGTGGCTCACGCGGCTGGCGAAAGGCGAGCTGCTCGGCGTGTTCTGCCTGACCGAGCCGCACGTGGGCAGCGATGCCTCGGCGCTGCGCACCACGGCCATGAAGGACGGTGACGGCTACGTGCTCAATGGCGTCAAGCAGTTCATCACCAGCGGCAAGAACGGCCACCTGGCCGTCGTCATCGCCGTCACCGACAAGGGCGCGGGCAAGCGCGGCATGAGCGCCTTCCTGGTGCCGACCGACGCGCCCGGCTACGTGGTCGCTCGGCTGGAGGAAAAGGTCGGCCAGCATTCCAGCGACACCGCGCAGATCAACTTCGAGAACTGCCGCATCCCTGCCGAGAACCTGGTCGGCGAGGAAGGCGAGGGCTACCGCATCGCGCTCTCGGCGCTGGAAGGCGGCCGCATCGGCATCGCCGCCCAGAGCGTGGGCATGGCGCGCAGCGCCTTCGAGGTCGCGTTGCAGTACGCCAAGGAGCGCCAGAGCTTCGGCACCGCCATCTTCAACCACCAGGCCGTGGGCTTCCGCCTGGCCGACTGCGCCACGCAGCTGGAGGCCGCGCGCAGTTGATCTGGCATGCCGCCGCCCTGCGCGACGCCGGCAAGCCCTGCCTGAAGGAAGCGGCGATGGCCAAGCTGTTCGCCAGCGAGATGGCCGAGCAGGTGTGCAGCGCCGCGATCCAGACCCTGGGCGGCTATGGCTACGTCAACGACTTCCCGGTGGAACGCATCTGGCGCGACGTCCGCGTGTGCCAGATCTACGAGGGCACGTCCGACGTGCAGAAGATCCTGATCCAGCGCGCGCTGGCCTAGGGAGGCCGCCGCTCAGACGGCCATCGGCAGCCGCATCGTGAAGACGCAGCCGACGCCCGGCACGTCACGCACGCCCAGCTGGCCGCCTTCCGCCTCGACACTGCGCCTGGCGATCGACAGGCCCAGGCCGAGGCCGGAACGGTCCGTGCCGTGCTGGGCGAAGGGCGTGAACAGCGTGCCGGCCGCCCCGGTGGGCAGGCCGCCGCAGTGGTCGGCGACGTCGATGTCCACCTCCTTGCCGACCGGGTTCGCGCTCAGGGTCACCAGCGTGCCGGGCTGCGTGAACTTGAAGGCGTTCTGCAGCATGTTCCCCAGCGCGGCGAGCAGCAGCGGGCGGCTGCCGGTGATCTCGATCGCGGGGTCCACCGGCTCCATCCGGAAACCCGCCTTCTTCTCTTCCGCGTAGAGTTCCGCGGCTTCAGTGGCCTCGGCCAGGAAGCCCGAGAGCGAGAAGGTGCGGCTGCCGGATGTCCCCCCACGCGAACTTCGTCGAGGGCGGCGCTGATCAGCTGCTTCATCTCCTGGATGCTTCTCTTGAGCACCCCGCCGGTCGCGCCCGAGATCGGCAGCTGGCTCTGCTGCAGCGCCGCGACCGCCAGCGAAGCCGTCAGCAGCGAGTTGCGCAGTTCGTGCACGAGGAAGCCCAGGCGCTCGTTGAAGGCCTCCGCCTGCCGGCGTGCGAGCGACGCATCGCGCAGCGCGCTGAATTCCGTCACCGCCTCGGCGATGGCGTTGTCCAGGCAGCGGTTGAGGGTGCGGAACTCCTGCACGCCAAAAGGCGCATCGCGTTCCACCGCCAGGTCCGTGATGGCCTGGCACAGGTCGCCGTAGTCGTGAACCACCTGGTCGATGGTGAAGCCGAGCTCCAGCAGCGCCTTGCCGTGGGCGATCGCACTCACGCCCATTTCGGATTGAGCGCTCGCGTCGCCGCCGGAGTGCCCGGAGATCTTCGCGCTCTCCAGGTCCTCCCCGCCTTCTTCCGCCCTCAGGGTACGTTCCAGCTGCTCGAGGAAGATCGGCACGCCGTTCTTCAGCTGTTCCAGTGTGGCCGCGCGGGTCGGCCGCAGGGCCACTTTCGCCTTGCAACGCTCGATCAGCTCGTCGCGGTTGTTGGCCAAGAATGAATACATCATGATATTTGGCCTCCCGTCTCCACCATACGCCCTGGCCGGGCTGCGCTCCAGAAGTATTTGGCTCGAGCGTTACCAGACGTACGGGGATTCCCGCTGTCGCTATGATGGCGGCGCGCCGCAGCCCGGCTGTCGGGCAGGCGCATGCAGCATGCGAATCATCATCCTCGGGGCCGGCCGCGTCGGCGAAAGCGTGGCCGAAAGCCTGGTCTCGGAACGCAACGACATCACCGTCATCGACCCCGACCCCCAGCGGCTGCGGGGGCTCGAGGAGCGCCTGGACCTGCGCGGCGTGCCGGGCAACGGCATCCACGCCGAGGTCATGCGGCGCGCCGGCGCGCAGGACGCCGACATGCTGATCGCCTGCGCCTCGCTGGACGAGACCAACCTCGTGGCCTGCAAGATCGCCCACGACGTGTTCCAGATCCCGTCCACCATCGCCCGCCTGCGGGGCGCTGAGTTCAAGGAGGGCGACCCCCTGCTGGGCAAGGGCGGCTTCTCGGTGGACCACGTGATCTGCCCGGAAGAGTCGCTGGTGAAGTACGTGCAGAAGCTGATCGACTACCCCGAGGCGCTGCAGGTGCTGGAGTTTTCCGAAGGCCGGGCGCTGCTGATCGCCGTGGGGGTGGCCCACGGCAGCCCGGTGGTGAACCACACGATCGCCGAACTGCGCCAGCTGTTTCCCGACGCTCCCATGCGGCTGGTGGCGCTGTACCGGGAGGAGAAGCTGATCAGCTGCGAAGGTGGCACGCGCATGCTCGCCGGCGACGAGATCTTCCTGCTGGCCGCGGGGGACAAGATCCGGCCGGTGCTGCACGCCATGCACCCTTCGGACCAGCCGGTGCGCCGGCTCATGATCGCCGGCGGCGGCAAGGTCGGCCTGCGGCTGGCACGCCGCCTGGCCGGGCAGTACGAGGTGAAGGTGGTCGAGCGCGAATTGAAGCGCTGCGAATACCTGGCCAGCCAGCTTCCCAGCAGCATGCTGGTGCTGGAAGGCGACTGCACCGACGAGGAACTGCTGGCCGACGAGAACGTGGACGACATGGACCTGTTCCTGGCGCTCACCAGCGACGACGAGGACAACATCCTGGCGGCGATGCTGGCCAAGCGGCTGGGCGCCAAGCGCGTGCTGGCGCTGATCAACCGGCGCGCCTACGGCGACCTGATCCAGGGCAGCACCATCGACATCGCGCTGTCGCCGGCGCACACCGTCATCGGCGAGCTGCTCGCGCACGTGCGCCGCGGCGACGTGGTGGCGGTTCACAGCCTGCGGCGCGGCGCGGCCGAGGCGCTGGAGGGCATCGCCCGCGGCGACGCGCGCACCTCGAAGCTGGTGGGGCGGCAGGTGGGGCAGCTGCTGCTGCCGGCCGGCGTCACCATCGGCGCGATCGTGCGCGGCGACGCGGGCGATCGCAAGGTGCTCATGCCGCACCACGACACCGTGATCGAATCCGACGACCGCCTCGTGATGTTCATCCCGCACAAGCGGCAGGTGCGCGAAGTCGAGCGCCTGTTCCAGGTGGCGGCGACCTTCCTCTAGATGGACAGCCTGCAACCCGTCCTGGCGGTGCTGGCCCGTGTGCTCATGGGCTTCTCCGTCGCCTTCCTTGTGCCGCTGCTCTGGTCGCTTTGGGCCGGCGAAGGCGGACATGCGCGCGTGTGGGCCGCGGGCTTCGGCGCGACGCTGGTGGCGGGCTGGGGGCTGGGCTGGCTACTGCGCCACCACAGCCGAGAGATGCAGCCGCGCGACGGTTTCCTGCTGGTCACGCTGGTGTGGGTGGCGCTGCCCGCGTGCGCCGCCGTGCCGCTGATGTGGACCGTGCCCGGCATCGAATGGGCCGACGCCTACTTCGAGGCCATGAGCGCGCTGACGGCCACGGGCGCGACCGCCCTGGCGGGCCTGGACAGGCTGCCGCTGTCGGTGAACATCTGGCGCTGCTTCCTGCAGTTCATCGGCGGCCTGGGCATCATCCTGCTGGTGGTGGCCGTGCTGCCGCTGCTGGGGCTGGGCGGCATGCAGCTCTATCGGGCGGAAACGCCGGGGCCGCTGAAGGACGACAAGCTCACGCCGCGCATCGCCGAAACGGCGCGCGGGCTGTGGACGGTGTACTTCGCGCTGTCGGCGCTGTGCCTGGTCTCCTACCGCGCCGCGGGCATGGGCTGGCCCGATGCCTTCATGTACATGTGCACGACCATGGGCCTGGGCGGCTTCTCGCCGCACGACGCCAGCTTCGCCCAGTTCGACTCGCCGGTGATCGAAGCGGTGGCGATCGTGTTCATGACGCTCGCCGGCGTCAGCTTCCTGCGTTACTTCGCCGTGTGGCGCGGACGTTCCACCCGCGTGCTGGTGCGCGACCCGGAGGTGCAGGCCTATGCTTTCGTGCTGCTGGCCTCGGTGTTCGCGATCAGCTTCGTTCTGCACGCGCACGGCGTGTACGACAGCTTCGCCGCCAGCCTGCGGGCCGCCGCCTTCCACGTGGTCTCGCTGGGCACCACCACCGGCTATGCCGCCACCGACTACGCCGCCTGGCCGCCGTTCGCGCCGGTGCTGATGATCTTCCTGGGCTGCTTCGCGTCCTGCGCCGGCTCCACCGGCGGCGGCATCAAGATGGTCCGCATGGTGCTGCTGCTCAAGCAGGCGCAACGCGAGCTGGTACGCATCATCCATCCGCGCGTGGTGAACCCGGTCACCCTGGGCGGCGCCACGGTGCCGGCGACCGTGCTGGCGGCGGTGCTGGCCTTCATGCTGATCTACGGCGCCAGCATCATCGGCCTGACGCTGGTGATGCTGCTGTCGGGGCTCGACCTGGTCACGGCCTTCTCGGCGGTGATCGTGTGCGTGAACAACATCGGCCCCGGCCTGGGCCTGGTCGGGCCGGTGAGCAACTTCGGCGTGCTCAACGACTTCCAGCTCTGGGTCCTCAGCTTCGCGATGCTGCTGGGGCGGCTGGAACTGCTGTCCGTGCTGGTGCTGTTCACCGCGCGCTTCTGGCGAAAATAGGTTTCACTCTGGAGGAGATGCCATGACCATCACCAAGGGCTACCGCGCGCTCGTCGACGAGGCGATGGCGCAGGTGAAGACGTATTCGGTGGCCGAGGTGCGCGCGCGCATGGGCGCGCCGGACCTGCAGCTCGTCGACATCCGCGACATCCGCGAACTGCAGGCGGAAGGCACGGTGCCGGGCAGCTTCCACGCGCCGCGCGGCATGCTGGAGTTCTGGGTCGATCCCGCGTCGCCCTACTTCAAGAAGGTGTTCGCCGAGGGCGGCAAGGAGTTCGTGCTGTTCTGCGGCGCCGGCTGGCGCAGCGCGCTGGCTGCCAGGACGCTGCAGGACATGGGCATGGAGAACGTCGCCCACATCGACGGCGGCTTCACCGAATGGGTGAAGCAGGGCGCGCCCACCGAGACGCTGGAAGAGCGCAAGGCGAAGAAGCCCGCATGACGCTGCCGGCGGACGGTCCCTGCCCCTGCGGGCGAGCGGATGCGCGCCAGCGGCCGCTGGCCTTCGCGCGCTGCTGCGGACCGTATCTCGCCGATGTCGCCGGCCATCCGGCACCCGACGCGGAGGCGCTGATGCGCTCGCGCTACTGCGCCTTCGTGCGGGAGGATGCGCCCTACCTGCTCGCCACCTGGCAGTGGGCCAAGCGGCCGCCGCAGCTGGCGTTCGAGCCGGGCATCAAGTGGCTGGGGCTGGAGGTGCGCGAACACCGCGTGGTGGACGACAGCCATGCGGAGGTCGAATTCGTCGCGCGCTCGCGCGTGGCCGGCCGCGCCCAGCGCCTGCACGAGCGCAGCCGCTTCGTGCGCGAGGACGGCCGCTGGTATTACGTGGACGGGGACCTGGCCTGAGATGAAACACGCAAGATTCGACGCCGTGCTGTTCGACTGCGACGGCGTGCTGGTGGACAGCGAGGGCATCACCAACGGCCTGCTGCGCGAGATGCTGGAGGACCTGGGCTGGAAGCTGGACCCCCGCGAGTGCATGCGCATCTTCCTGGGCAAGGCGGTGAAGGACGAACAGGCGCTGATCGAGGCGCAGACCGGCCGGCCGCTCACCGAGGAATGGTTCGTGCGCTTCCGCGAGCGCCGCAACGAGCGCCTGCTGGCGGGCGTGGGGCCGGTGCGCAATGCGGTGGAAGCGGTGGCCGCGATCAGCGACGCCTTCGCGGGGCGCATCGCCTGCTGCTCCGGCGCCGACCGCTGGAAGGTGGAGATGCAGCTGGCCAAGTGCGGGCTGCTGCCGTACTTCGAGGGCCGCATCTACAGCGGCCACGAGATGCCGCGCTCCAAGCCGGCGCCCGACGTGTACCTCGCCGCGATGCCCCCGCTGGGCGCCGTGCCCGGCCGCTGCGCGGTGATCGAGGACACGGTCACCGGAGTGACCGCGGGCATCGCCGCCGGTGCCACGGTGTTCGGCTACAGCCCGGAGGAGGCAGGCCACGACGCGCCGGCTGCATTGCGCGCCGCGGGGGCCTCGGTGATCTTCCAGGACATGGCCGAGCTACCCGGGCTTTTGCGCTGAAGCTGAGTCTGTCGGTCTCTTCCTACAGGGTCGAACTCATCCGCAGTCCCATAATGGCCGTCCCCTCCACCGGCCTGCTACTCCAATGACCAAAGAAACCGAGGCCGTGCTCCAGCTATTGGCACAGCACGAAGAACAGATCCTGACGGAATGGCTGCAGGAGGCGGGTGCCGCGTCCTCGCGCGTGAGCGACGCCGCGCGGCGCTCCCTGCGCGGTGAAGCCCAGGAGATCCTCCAGGGCGTGCGCACCGCGCTGCAGGCCTCGGGGATCCCGACAACCTGCAGACGCCCGCGTGGGCGGGCGTGCGCCAGACGCTGGAGACGCTCTCGCGTTCGCGCGCGGCGCAGGGCCAGTCCGCGGGCGACACCAGCGTGTTCGTGCTGGCGATGAAGCGGCCGGTGTTCGGCATCATCCAGCGCGACCTGGCGGGCAAGGCGGACCAGCAGATGGCCGCCGTGTGGAGCGTCACCTCGATGATGGACCGCATGGCGCAATGGACCATCCAGACCTACCAGCTGAGCCGCGAGGACATCATCAAGCGCCAGCAGCAGGACCTGCTGGAGCTGTCCACGCCCGTCATCAAGCTGTTCGAAGGCGTGCTGGCCGTGCCCATGATCGGCACACTGGACTCGGCGCGCACGCAGGTGGTGATGGAGACACTGCTGCAACGCATCGTCGAGACCGGCTCGCGCCTGGCCATCATCGACATCACCGGCGTGCCGACCGTGGACACGCTGGTGGCGCAGCACCTGCTGAAGACGGTGAGCGCGATCCGCCTGATGGGCGCGGAATGCATCATCAGCGGCATCCGCCCGCAGATCGCGCAGACCATCGTGCACCTGGGCATCGACCTGCAGGGCATCGCCACCAAGTCGAGCCTGGCCGACGCGCTGGCGCTGGCGATGGAGCAACAAGGCTTCGTCATCACGCGCACCAAGTAAGGCGGCCATGAACCGCATTCCGATCCTGCAGATGGGCAACACGCTCCTGGTGACGATCCAGGTGGACATGCAGGACCAGATGGCGCTGGCCCTGCAGGACGACCTGGCCAACAAGATCTCCGCCGTCGACGCCAAGGGCGTGCTGATCGACATCTCCGCGCTGGAGATCGTCGACTCCTTCGTCGGGCGCATGCTCGCCAGCATCTCCGGCATCGCGCGCGTGCTCGACGCCACCACGGTGGTGGTCGGCATGCAGCCCGCGGTGGCGATCACGCTTGTGGAACTGGGCCTCTCCCTGGAAGGTGTCCGCACGGCGCTGAACGTCGAACGCGGCATGGAACTCCTGCGGCACGCGGGCAAGGGGAAGCCGCTTGCCCGCTGAAGAACGCACCGGATCGCAGCCGCTGCGCACGGAGGAGGACATCGTCCACAGCCGCCAGAAGGTGCGCGTCCTCGCGCAGCAGCTGAAGTTCTCGCTGGTGGACCAGACCAAGATGATCACGGCGGCCAGCGAGCTGTCGCGCAACACCCTCGTGCACGGCGGCGGCGGCACCATGCGCTGGGAACTGCTGGACGACGGCCTGCGCCGCGGCCTGCGCCTGCATTTCGAGGACCAGGGCCCGGGCATCCCGGACTCCAAGCTGGCCATGACCGACGGCTGGACCTCCGGCGGTGGCATGGGGCTGGGCCTGCCCGGAAGCAAGCGACTGGTCCACGAGTTCGAACTCGCATCCGTCCCCGGCAAGGGCACACGCGTGAGCATCACCCGGTGGAAATGATCTTCGGCACCTTCCACACGGTCTTTCCCATGGGCGACCCCAGCCGCGTGGGCGAGGCCCGGCGGCATGCCGCGCAGCTCGCGGACGAATGCGACCTGGGCGAGGTGGAGGCGGGGCGGCTCGCGATCATCGTCACCGAACTCGCCACCAACCTCGTGCGGCACGCCACCCGCGGCCGGATCTGGATGTCCTGTCGTCCGGCGCGGCGCGAAGTGGAAGTGATCGCGGTGGACGAAGGCCCGGGCATCCCGAACATCGATCGCTCGCTGGGCGACGGCTTCTCCACCGGCGGCACGCCGGGCACCGGCCTGGGCGCGGTGCGGCGGCTGGCGCAGCACTTCGACCTCTACACGCACGTCCCCGGTGGCACGGTCATCGTGGCGCGCGTGCGCGCCGCGGGCGTGCCGGAACCCGAGTCGGCCGCATGGGTCGGCGCCGTCTCGCTGGCCTACCCGGGCGAATCGGTGTGCGGCGACGGCTGGGGCTTCGCCCTCGCGGGCGAACGCGCGGCCATGATGGTCGCCGACGGCCTCGGCCACGGGCCCGACGCGGCGGAAGCGGCCGAAGTGGCCCTCGGAGCCTTCGCCGACGGGCCCATGGAAGGCCCGCGGCAACTGCTGCAACGCACGCACCAGGCGCTGCGGCGCACGCGCGGTGCCGCCGTCATGGTGGTGGACGCCGACGCCGGGTCGGGCACCATCCGCAGCGCCGGTGCCGGCAACGTCATGGCGCGCCTCGTCTCGGGCGTGACCGACCGCACGCTGCTTTGCCAGCACGGCACGGCCGGCATCACCATCCGGACGCCGGAAGAGGTCAACACCCCTGGCCCCCGCACGCGATGCTGGTCGTGTTCAGCGACGGCATCGAGTCGCGCTGGAACGCCGACAGCATGGCGCCGCTGCTGGGCCGGGATCCCACCCTTGCCGCCGCGGTCCTGGCGCGAGACCATTGCCGTGGCCGGGATGACGCCACCGTCGCCGTCCTGCGGCGCAAGGACTGACATGCCCTCCGACCAGGCAGAAGACTCCCAAGGCCTGCAGGCCGCCCTCGAGGCGAGCCTCAAGGACGCGCAGGAGCTGCGCTCCGAGCTGGAGGAAACCAACCGCGGCGTGCTCGCGCTCTATGCGGAGCTGGACTCGCAGGCGGAGCAGCTGCGGCTGGCCACCGAACTCAAGAGCCGCTTCCTCGCGTACATGAGCCACGAGTTCCGCACGCCGATCAACTCCATCCGCAGCATCACGCGGCTGCTGCTGGACCGCGTCGACGGCCCGCTGACCGAGGAACAGGAAAAGCAGGTCTCCTTCATCCAGCAGAACGCCATCGAGTTCGCCGAGATGGTGGACGACCTGCTGGACCTGGCGAAGGTGGAAGCGGGCCGGGTGGAGATCTCGCCGGCCTGGTTCGAGATGGTGGACCTGTTCTCCGCGCTGCGCGGCATGTTCAAGCCGGTGCTCACCAATCCCGCGGTCAACCTCGTGTTCGAGGAACCGCGCGACGTGCCCAAGCTGTACACGGACGACCGCAAGCTCGCAGATCCTGCGCAACTTCATCTCCAACGCGCTGAAGTTCACGCCCAAGGGCGAGGTGCGCGTGTCCGCGCACTTCGAGGGCGACGGCATGGTCACCTTCTCGGTGCAGGACAGCGGCATCGGCATCGCCTCCGAGTTCCACGACACGATCTTCCAGGACTTCTCGCAGGTGAAGTCGCCGCTGCAGAAGCGCCTGCGCGGCACCGGCCTTGGCCTGTCCCTGAGCAAGAAGCTCGCGGAACTGCTGGGCGGCACCGTGCGCCTGGACAGCGAGCCCGGCAAGGGCTCGACCTTCTCCGTCACGATTCCCGTGCAGCTGGAGGGCGCCACGCCCGAATGATCGACACCGACGTCATCAACGCCACGATCGACCGCTCGGTCCACACGGTGCTGGTGGTGGACGACAACCCCGCGACCCGGTATTCCACCGGCCGCGTGATCCGGGCGGCGGGCTTCCGCACGGCCGAGGCCGGCAGCGGCTCGGAAGCGCTGGAGCTGATCGCCCGTGGCGTGTCGGCCGTGGTGCTGGACGTGCACCTGCCCGACATCGACGGCTTCGAAGTCTGCCGCATGATCCGGGCGAACCCGGCGACGGCGATGCTGCCCGTGGTCCACCTCTCGGCCGCCTACATCCGCGACGAGGACCGCGTCACCGGCCTCAACGCCGGTGCCGACGGCTACATGGTGCACCCGGTGGAGCCGGCGGTGCTGGTCGCTACCCTGCAGGCGCTGATCCCGCGCGCACGGCGGAAGACGAGCTGCGGCGCAGCGAGCAGCGCTTCCGCGCCATCTACGACCAGGCGCAGAGCGGCATCGCCCTGCTGGACGAACAGGGCCGCTTCCAGGACGCGAACCCCGCGCTGCTGAAGGTCCTCGGGCGGCGCCGCGAGGATCTGATGGGGCACGCGATCAGCGACTTCGCGCCCGCGGAGTGGCAGGGCTTCATCGAGACGCAGCTGTCGCGCCCGGTGGAGGACCGCCGGCCCTGGCGCGGCGAGTTCCCGCTGCACGATGCCGGCGGCCGATCGGTGTACCTGGAATGGAGCGTGTCCTCGCACGTCGAGCCCGGCGTGCGCATCGCCATCGCGCTCGACGTCTCCGAGCGCTACGAACTCGAGCAGCGCCGGCGCGACGTGCTGGAGCGCGAACAGGCGGCGCGCCAGGTGGCCGAGCGCCACAGCCGCACCAAGGACGACTTCATCGCCGTGCTCTCGCACGAACTGCGCACGCCGCTCAACGCCATCATCGGCTGGGTGCACATCCTCAAGCGGCGCGGCACCACGCCGGAAGCGGCCAAGGGCCTGGAGGCGATCGAGCGCAACGTGAAGACGCAGGCGCGCATCATCTCCGACATCCTCGACGTGTCGCGCATCAACTCCGGCAAGTTGCGGCTGGACCGCGAGTGGACCGACCCGGCGGAGCTGGTCACCAGTTCCATCGACGCGCTCTCGGTGAGCATCCAGGACAAGCGCATCCGGGTCGACACGGAAGTCGAGGACGCGCACGCACCGGCCTTCGTGGACCCGGCGCGCTTCCAGCAGATCTTCTGGAACCTGATGACCAATGCCGTCAAGTTCTCGCCGGCGGACGGCCGCATCGTCGTGCGCCTGCACCGCATGGGCGACCGCCTCTCGCTCGAGGTGCAGGACTTCGGGCAGGGCATCAACGCGGAGTTCCTGCCGCACCTGTTCGACCGCTTCACGCAGAGCGACTCGCCCGGCAACCGGCGCCACGGCGGGCTGGGCCTGGGCATGTCGATCGTCAAGCACCTGGTGGACCTGCACGGCGGCGAGGTCGCGGCGGCGAGCGAGGGCGAAGGCCGCGGCACCCGGGTGATCGTCGCCCTGCCGGCGGAGCCGCAGGGCGACCCGACGCAGCAGCACGAGGCGCCGGACAGCGAAGGCGGGCCGGAGCCGGAGGACGAAAGCAGCCTGGAGGCCCTGCGCGGGCTGGACGTGCTGGTGGTGGAGGACGACCACGAGGCCATCGAGATGATGAAGCTGGTGCTGTCCGACCGCGGCGCGCGGGTGCGCACGGCGGGCGACTACGACAGCGCCGTGCACGCGCTGCAGCAGGCCTGGCCCGACGTGCTGGTCAGCGACATCGGCCTGCCGGGCCGCGACGGTTACGAGCTGGTGCGGCGCGTGCGCCGCTGCAGGCCGAGCGCCAGGCGCCGCACCTGCCGGCGATCGCGCTGACCGCCTTCGCGCGCGCGGAGGACCAGCAGAAGACCCTGGCCGCCGGCTTCGACCTGCACCTGAGCAAGCCGCTCAAGCCGCACCAGTTGCTGGAGGCGATCAGCCGCTCGCGTCCGGGCAGTGGAACGTGAGTGACCGCGCACGCTCGACCGTAGTGCATCCTGCTCCCCTGATCGGAGGAGCTGCCTAAGCTTTGGGCACCGCAGCCCGAAGGCGCGCCGGTGCTGGCTGCGCAAGGATGCGGGGGCTGCCAGGGGCGCCTTGTCCACAGTGGCGGTGGATATCTCGGCGCCGAGCCGGCGCGATATCACTTGACAGGGCGGGCGTGGAGGCGCTGGACCCGCGCCATCGGCATGCGCGCGTCGCCGTTCAGCGGGACCCGGCAGGCTGCCGCGCGTGAATAATGGCTGGTCATCCACATCCCGGACCTTCCCATGCGCTTCCTGCACTACGCCTGGCCGCTCGCCGGCCTCGCCCTCGTCGCCGCCTGCACCCCGCCCAGCAGCCCGCCCGCCTCGCGGCCCAGCGCCTCGTCCACCAATCCGCCCAACGTGGGCGCCCTCACCGGCACGGCGCGCGTCACCACGCCCAGCGGCATCGTGTTCGAGTCCATGCAGGCGGGCAGCGGCGCTCGCCCAAGGCCACCGACACGGTGAAGGTCCACTACCGCGGGACCTTCCCGGACGGCCGCGAGTTCGACAGTTCCTACAAGCGGGGCGAGCCGACCACCTTCCCGCTCAATCGCGTGATCCCGTGCTGGACCGAGGCCGTGCAGATGATGAAGCCGGGCGGCAAGGCCCGCATCACCTGCCCGCCGCAGCTCGCCTACGGCGAGCGCGGCGCGGGCGGCGTGATCCCGCCGAATGCCACGCTGGTGTTCGACATCGAACTGGTCGCGGTGCAGTGATGCTGACCTTCTACTACGCCCCGGGCACCTGTGCCCTCGCATCCCACCTCGCGCTGGAATTCGCCGGCGCCCCCTACGAAGCCAAGCGCCTGGACTTCAAGCAGAACCAGCAGCGCTCGCCCGAATACCTGCGCGTGAACCCCAAGGGCCGCGTGCCGGCGCTGGTGACCGAGCGCGGCGTGCTGACCGAGACGCCGGTGCTGCTGCAGTACATCGCGCAGGCCTTCCCGCAGGCGAAGCTCGCGCCCGTGAACGACGCCTTCCTGCTGGCCAAGGGCAACGAGTTCAACAGCTACCTGTGTTCCACGGTGCACGTGAACCACGCGCACAAGGGCCGCGGCTACCGCTGGGTGGAAGCCGACGACAGCGCGTCGCTGGAGGCCATGAAGAAGAAGGTGCCGCAGACCATGGCCGAGAGCTTCGCGCTGATCGAGGAGCAGATGCTCAAGGGCCCGTGGGTGCTGGGCGAATCGTTCAGCACCAGCGACCTGTACCTGTACACGCTGACACGCTGGCTGGAAGGCGACGGCGTGGACGTCAAGCGCTTCCCCAAGGTGGCGGACCACATGCGGCGGATGGAGGCCCTGCCGCAGGTGCAGAAGGTCGTGGCCCTGCACCAGTGAGCGCCATGTACCAGCCCTTCAACCTCGAAGGCCGCGGCGTCGTCGTCACCGGCGGCAACGGCGGCATCGGCTACGGCATGGCGCGCGCGCTGCTCGCCTCCGGCGCCAGTGTGGCGATCTGGGGCTCGAACCCCGACAAGACCGAACGCGCGAAGGCCTCGCTGGCGCAGGAGTGCGGCGATGCGTCCCGGGTCCACGCCTTTGTCTGCGACGTCGGCGACGAGGCGCAGGTCGAGCGCAGCTTCGCGGATTCGGTGGCGGCGCTGGGCCGCGTCGACAGCTGCTTCGCCAACGCCGGCGTGTCCAGCAAGGGCACGCTGCTGACCGAGATGACGCTGGAGGAGTTCCGCCGCGTGCAGCGGGTCAACGTGGAAGGCGTGTTCCTCACCTTCCGCGCCGCCGCCCGCCACATGGCGCAGCACGGTCGCGGCGGCTCGCTGGTGGCCACCGCCAGCACGGCGGCGGTCGAGGGCGCGGCGCGCAACAGCCACTACGGCGCGTCCAAGGGCGCGGTCACGGCCTATGTCCGCGCGCTGGCGGTCGAACTGGCGCGCCACAAGATCCGCGTGAACTCCATCCTGCCGGGATGGATCGTCACCGACATGACCGAGCGCTCGGTGCAGAACCCCAAGTTCGCGGAGGCCGTGCTGCCCCGCATCCCGGCGCGCCGCTGGGGCGAGATCGACGACTTCGGCGGCATCGCGGTCTTCCTGGCGAGCGATGCGTCCTCGTATGCGACCGGGGAGCAGTTCCTGATCGACGGCGGGTACACGAAGTTCTGACCCCCACGAGGCTGGAGCGGCGAGGTCCGTCGCGACAGGCGGTGGGCGGTGTGGGGCCGCATGAAGGGGTGGCGCCTGAAAGGCGGGTTCCGGCGCAGCAGCGCGGCTACGAGAGCGCGCCAGCGCGGATCGAGCCGCGCGTACGTCTCTGGCTCGCGGGAAGTGTCTGAGTCTGGAGTTTGGCCGCTGGCGGACAAACTCCAGACGAGTTGTCCCGCGGGCGGCGCAGGAACCCGTCTTTCAGGTTTGCCGGCGCGCTTGCGCGCCGGACGCCACCCCAGCGGCTCCACACCGCCCGCCACCTGCCGCGACGAAAGTGCCACCAAAACCCCTCCCGGCGCCATCCCGCCCCCTGTGCCACAATCCGCACAGCTCCGGGGTGTACGCGACGCGTGCTGAGATCCAGACCCGTGAACTTGAACCGGTTCAGACCGGCGGAAGGAGAGCTGCAACCCTGACCTCCCAGGCGGTCGGGGGCGAAGCCTTCGGAGCACCTCGTCCGCTCGTGAAGGAGCCCCCGTGACCCGCACCGCTTTCCGCTACCCCCGCGTCCTGTCCATCGCAGGCTCCGACTCGGGCGGCGGCGCCGGCATCCAGGCCGACCTCAAGACCTTCGCCGCGCTCGGCTGCTTCGGCATGACCGCGATCACCGCGCTCACCGCGCAGAACACGCTGGGCGTGCGCTCCATCCACGCCGTGCCGCTGCAGATCCTGGCCGACCAGGTCGATGCGGTGGTGGAGGACATCGGCGTCGATGCCGTCAAGATCGGCATGCTGCACTCCGCCGACACCGTGCGCACCGTCGCCGCGGCACTCAAGCGCCACGGCCTGCGCAAGGTCGTGCTGGACCCGGTGATGATCGCCACCAGCGGCGCCAAGCTGATCGACGACGCGGCCATCGATGTCCTCGTGCGCGAACTGTTCCCGCTGGCGACCGTCGTCACGCCCAACCTGGACGAAGCGGCCCTGCTGGTCGGCCGGCCGCTGCACAGCGAAGCGGACATGGAAGCCGCGGCCCGTCATCTCATCGAGCGCGGCGCCAACGCGGTGCTGCTGAAAGGCGGCCACCTCGCCGGCGAAACCGTCAGCGACCTGCTGCTGGTCCGCGGTGCATCGCCCGCGTGGATGCGCGCGCCACGCATCGCCAGCCCCAACACGCACGGCACCGGCTGCACCCTGTCCAGCGCGATCGCCAGCCATCTCGCGCTCGGCGCCGAACTCCCCGTGGCCGTCGACCATGCCCGCGCCTTCGTGCGCGGCGCGCTCGAAGCCGGTGCCCGCGTGCGCACGGGCGGCGGCAGCGGGCCGCTGAACCACGGGTTCGCGCCGCAAGCCATGCACCTGAAGCCGCTGTGATGGACCAGGAAATCATCGCCACGCTGCTGGACTTCCTGGCGCAGGACGGCTGCACGGACGCGCAGTTCGACGCGCTCGCGCTGCAGCTGTTCGCGCGCCAGCACGCGGGCAACGCCGCCTGCCGAAAGTTCTGCCAGCTGCGCGGCGCCACGCCGCGCACCGTGAAAAGCTGGCGCGAGATCCCGGCGGTGCCGATCAGTGCCTTCAAGGAAGTGACGCTCAGCTGCGCGCCGGCCGATAGCGCCCAGCGCGTGTTCATGACCAGCGGCACCACCCGCGGCGATGTCAAGGGCAGGCATTACCACCCGACGCTGGCGGTGTACGACGCTTCCATGACGCGCAACTTCGCGCGCCGCTTCATGCAGGGCACACAACGCCTGCGCATGGCGGTCCTGTTCCCGAGCGAGCGCGAAATGCCGAACTCCTCGCTCGCGCACTACCTCGCGCTGGCGGTCGAACACTTCGGCGCCCCCGGCAGCGACTGGTACGTCACCCCGCAGGGGATGCAGACGGAGCGCCTGTGCGCGATGCTGCGCGCGGCGGAAAAGAGCGACGAGCCCTGCGCGCTGCTGGGCGCCAGCTACGCCTTCGTGCACCTGATGGACGCGCTGCTGGAACGCGGCGAGAGCTTCCGGCTGCCCGCGGGCAGCCGCATCCTCGACACCGGCGGCTACAAGGGCCACTCGCGCGAGCTGCCGCTGGAGGCCTTCTACGCGGGCCTGGCCGCCAGCTTCGGCGTGCCGCGCGAGCGCTGCATCAACATGTACGGCATGACCGAGCTGAGCACGCAGCTCTACGACGACGGCAACGCGCTCGCGCCTTCGGTCAAGTCCGGTCCGCACTGGATCCGCTCGCGCCTGGTGGACCCGCTCACCGGCCGCGAGGTGCCGCGCGGCGAACGCGGCGTGCTGGTGCATTGCGACCTGGCCAACTTCAATTCGGTGACCAGCATCCTGACCGAGGACGTCGGCGTCGCGGCGGACGGCGGCTTCCTGCTGCTCGGTCGCGCGGAGGGCGCGCAGGCCAAGGGCTGCTCGCTCGCCGTCGAGGAATTCCTGCGGGCGAGCCGGCCATGAGCACGCCCTGGACTGCCGGCCACCTGCCCGGCCTCGCCGAGGACGAGGTGGGGTGGCACACGCTCTCCTTCGGCGAAGGTGCGCGTGCGCTCGACGTGCGCGTGCCCGTGCTGACGCCCGAGCAACTCAGCGCGCTGGCGCAGCGCGTGAAGGACGCCAGCGCGGGCCACCTCAAGCGCCTGCCGGTCTCGCACATCGTGCAGATCGTGGACGAGGCGGTGGCCCGCCTGTTGGATCCGCGCGATCCCTACCGCCAGGAGGCCGAGCGCCTGCTGCCGGTGGTGAGCGGTTACGACGCGGCCATGGTGCGCCTGGGGCTCACCGGTTTCCTGCAGACCTTCCGCGCGCCGCAGCTGCACCGCTTCGTCGCCGAGGACTTCGCCAATCCCAAGGTGCTGGACGAATTCCAGCCGGCGGTGAAGGGCGGCTTCGTGCGCGCCTTCGGCCCGGACCTGCTGGTGCACAGCTGGGCGGGCAACGTGCCGGCGCTGCCGCTGTGGAGCCTGGCCTGCGGGCTGCTGGTCAAGGCCGGCAGCATCGGCAAGCTGCCCAGCGCCGAGCCGGTGTTCGCCAGCCTGTTCGCGCGCCTGCTGGCCGAAGTGCATCCGCCGCTGGCCGAATGCCTGGCCATCGTCTGGTGGAAGGGCGGCGACGCCGCCAGCGCCGGTGCGTTGTTCGCCGAAGCGGACACGGTGCTCGCCTATGGCGGCAACGATGCGATCGCGCAGGTGCGCGCGCAGGTGCCGGTCACCGCGCGCTTCCTGGGCT
The DNA here is from genome assembly GCF_013087525.1 of Ramlibacter montanisoli. Classification (GTDB taxonomy): domain Bacteria; phylum Pseudomonadota; class Gammaproteobacteria; order Burkholderiales; family Burkholderiaceae_C; genus Ramlibacter; species Ramlibacter montanisoli. The sequence continues at coordinate 4,385,891 of NZ_JABFCS010000001.1, forward strand.
ACGGGCACAAGCTCGGCTTCGGGCTGGTGTCCAAGGCGGCCCTCGACACGCAGCGGGCGCCGGGCATCGCGCGGCTGGCCGCGCACGACATAGCCCGCTACGAGCAGCAGGGCTGCTACTCGCCGCACCAGTTCTACGTCGAGCGCGGCGGCAAGGTGGACGCGCGCGCCTTCGCGCAGTACCTCGCCGCCGAACTGGCGAACCTGCAGCACCGCCATCCGCGGCGCGCGCTGGCGCTGGAGGAATCCGCCTCGGTCTCCGGCTGGCGCCAGGGCGCCGAGCTGCGCGCGCTGGCAGCGGAGGGTCACGAATTGCTCGGCACGGAGGACAGCGCCTGGAGCGTCGCCTTCAGCGAGCAGCCGCAACCGCTCGCGCCCACCGCCGGCGGCCGCAGCATCCTGGTCAGCGCCGTCGACCACCTGGACGACGTGGTGCCGCTGGTGGCGCCGCACGCCCGCTTCCTGCAGACGGCGGGCATCGCCGCCGAACCGCAGGAGCTGTTCCGCCTGGCCGAAGCGCTGGGCCGCGCGGGCGTCACCCGCATCTGCGCGCTCGGCGCCATGACCGCGCCGGAAGCGGGCTGGCACCACGACGGCCGCTTCAACCTCGCCGACCTGGTGCGCATGGTGGAGATCGAGCAGTCCGCCGAGCGCGCCGCCGACCGGCTGGCACCTTATGCGCAGGAGGAGAAACCGTGAGTGTCCTGTCGCTGCAGCAGGTCCGCTTCGCCTTTCCCGGCTGGGGGCCGACCGTGGATGGTGTCGACCTCGAAGTGGAGCAGGGCGCCTTCCACTGCCTGGTGGGACGCAGCGGCTGCGGCAAGACCACGCTGCTGAAGCTCGCGGCCGGCCTGCTGGTGCCGGACAGCGGGCGCGTCGTCTTCCACGGCCGCACCCACGACGCGATCGGCCCCGGCATCGGCTTCGTGTTCCAGTCGCCCAACCTGCTGGAGTGGCACCGCGTCATCGACAACGTGCTGCTGCCGGTCTCGCTGCACCACCGGCCGACGGAGGCAGAACGCGCGCAGGCCCTGCAGCTGCTCGACCAGCTGGGCTTGGCCGCGCACGCGCAGAAATACCCGCGCCAGCTCTCCGGCGGCCAGCAAAGCCGCGTGGCATTGGCGCGCGCGCTGATCCTGCAGCCGGCGCTCTTGCTGCTGGACGAACCCTTCGCCGCACTGGACGCCATCACGCGCGAGGAGTTGCAGCGCGACCTGCTGCAGATGTGTCGCGACCGGCGCACCAGCGTGCTGTTCGTCACGCACGACATCGCCGAGGCCGTGTACCTGGCCGACCGCGTGGACGTGATCGATGCCGGCCGCATCGCGCAGGAGATCTCGATCGCGCTGCCCGCGCGCACGGGGGCCACGCGGTACAGCGCGGCGTTCGTGCAGTACTGCGCGCAGGTGCGTGCCGCCCTGCACCTGGAAGCGGTGGACGCATGAAGCGCCACGAGTTGCCCCTGCGCCTCGGCTCGCTGCTGCTCGCGGCGGGCCTGCTGCTGGCCTGGGAGGCCGCCTGCCGCACGCTGCGCCTGTCGGCGCTGGTGCTGCCGCCGCCGTCGGCGGTGGCGCAGTCGCTCTGGCAAGGGCTGGCCAGCGGCTACTTCTGGCCGCACCTGCGCACCACGGTGGTCGAACTGCTGCTGGGCGTGACCCTCGGCTGCACCGTCGGCTTCCTCGCCGGCATCCTGCTGGGCGAGCACGCGCTGCTGCGCCGCCTGCTGATGCCCTACGTGGTGGCCAGCCAGGTGATCCCCAAGCTGGCGCTCGCGCCGCTGTTCGTGCTCTGGTTCGGGTTCGGCATGGCGCCCACCGTGGTGATCACGGCGCTGATCTGCTTCTTCCCGCTGATGGAGAACACGCTCACCGCCTTGCAGCAGGTCGCGCCCGAGCGGCTGGAACTGTTCCGCATGCTGGGCGCCACGCGCGCGCAGACGCTGTGGCGGCTGAAGCTGCCTTCGGGGCTGCCTGCCATCCTCGCGGGCTTGCGCGTCGCCGTGGTGCTGGCGCTGGTCGGCGCCGTGGTCGGCGAGTTCATTGCCGCCAGCAAGGGCCTGGGCGCGCTGGTGATCGCCTCGCAGGGCACCATGGACACCTCGCTGATGTTCGCCGTGCTGGTGCTGATCGCACTGCTCGGCATGCTCGTCTACCAGGCCACGCTGCTGCTCGAGCGCTGGCTGCTGCTCCCCTTCACCCGCACCACCTGAGAGAGGACTCCCCATGCACACCATCGCCCGACGCCAGCTGCTGGCCGCGCTGCTCGCCACCCCTTCGCAAGCTGGGCGCAGCAGGGCACCCGCCTCGACCGCATCGTGGTGGCGGGCTGGAGCAAGCCCATCACCGAGGTGACGCCGCTGCTTGTGGAGGAGGACAAGGGCTTCTACAAGGCGCAGGGCATCGCGCTGGAATACGTGCCGGGCGCAGGCAGCGCGGACGCCATCCGCAACATCCTCAGCGGCCAGGCCGACGTCGCCTTCGCCGACCCGGGCTCCTTCTTCTCCGCGCTGGACAAGGGCGAGAAGCTGCGCGCGATCTACGACATCTATCCGCAGAACGTGTTCAACGTGGTGTCGCTCAAGGGCAGCGGCATCACGAAACCTTCGGACCTGAAGGGCAAGAAGATCGGCGTGTACAGCCTGGCCAGCGGCACGCGCCAGGCGCTGCAGGTGCTGCTGCACACGGCGGGCCTGTCCGAGTCCGACGTGACCGTGGTGGTCACCGGCCTGCTGAATTTCGCGCCGCTGATGCAGGGGCAGGTGGACGCCACTGCGGCCACCGACACCGGTTTGCTGATCGGCCGCCGCCGCGGGCTGCCCGAGGTCAACGTGATCGAGGTGGGCCAGTACCTGCCGGCGTCGAGCGACCTGTTCGTGGTCACCGAGGACGTGTATGCGAAGAAGCGCGCGGCGCTGCAGCGCTTCCTGCGCGGCTACCGCGACGCGGCGGCCTGGATGATCGCGCGGCCCGAGGAGGCTGCGCAGCTCGCTGTCAAGCGTGCCATCGACGGCAGCGACCCGGCACTGAACCTGGAGATCATCAAGCTGCGCAACGCCGCCAGCGTGTCCGAGCTCACCCGCCGCAGCGGCCTGGGCACCATGGACGTCGCCTCGCTGCAGGCGGCGGCCGACACCTACCGCAAGCTGGGGCTGCTGCAGAAGCCGCTCGACGTGGCCAAGGTGGTGAGCCAGGACCTGCTGCCCGGCCGGCGCGGAGAACCGGGATGAACTTCGCGGGCAAGGTGGTGCTGGTCACCGGCGCCAGCCGCGGCATAGGCGCGGCGATCGCGCGGGCCTTCGCGGCGGAGCAGGCGACCGTGGCCGTCAACTACCTGCGCAACGGCGAGGCCGCCAACGAGGTCGTGCAGGAATGCCGGCTCGCGGGCGGCGATGCCTTCGCGGTGCAGGCCGACGTCACGCAGCCGGCGGAAGTCGCGCGGCTGGTGGAGCGCACCGTGGACGAGGCCGGCCGCATCGACGTGCTGGTCAACAACGCCTTCCGGCCCTATGCCTTCGACCCCGAGCAGCGCACGACCTTCGGCGAGCTGACCTGGGCCGACTACGAGGCGCAGTTCACGGGTTCGGTCGGCGCCGCCTACAACCTCTGCCGCGCGGTGCTGCCGCACTTCCGCCAGCGCGCCCAGGGCAGCATCGTCAACATCGTGAGCAACCTGGTGCAGAACCCCGTGGTGCCCTATCACGACTACACGACCGCCAAGTCGGCGCTGGTGGGCTTCAGCCGCAACCTGGCCGCCGAGCTCGGCCCGCTGGGCGTGCGCGTGAACTGCGTGGCGCCCGGGCTGGTCTATCCCACCGAGGGCAGCGGCGGCACGCGCGCGCAGTTCCGCGACCAGCTGATGGCGGCGACGCCGCTGCGGCGCCTCGCACGCCCGGAAGACGTCGCCGGGCCGGTCCTCTTCCTCGCCTCGCCCTGGAGCGGTTTCGTCACGGGGCAGGTGCTGTTCGTCGATGGCGGTCTGGTGATGCAATGAACGACAGTCAACTGGTGATCTCTTCCCTGGCCGAGGCGCAGCAGCGCGCCGGCACCGCTGGCGATGCACCCGCAGTGGCCCGCGCGCTGCGTGCCGGCGGTGCAAGCGCCGTGGTCATCGCCGATGCGCGCGAGGGCATGGACTGGGTCGATACCGAACACGCGCGCGGCTGGCTGGCCGGCACGCCCCAGTCGCCGGACGTCTTCAGCACGGCGATGCAGCGCACGCTGGCGCAGGGCTTCGTGCCGGCCGACGCGGCCATCGTCGCGAAGATGGTGGATCCCTATGCGCTGCCGCTGTTCTCCTGGGGCGAGGCACCGCCCGCGCGCCCGCCCTGCCGGCAGCCGCCGGAGCGCCGCCTGGACCTCTATGCAATCGTCGACAGCGCCGAGCGCCTGCACCAGGTGCTGGCCGCCGGCGTGCGCACAGTGCAGCTGCGCATCAAGACGCCGCCCTCGCCGGACGCGGCTTGGCACGCGATGCTGCGCGACGAGGTGTGGCGCGCAGTGGACCACGCCGCCTCCTTCGGCGCGGAGCTGTTCGTCAACGACCACTGGCAGCTCGCACAGGAACTGGGTGCCACCGGCGTGCACCTGGGGCAGGAGGACCTGCTGGCGCTGGGCGACGCGGGCCGCGCGCGGCTGCTGGCCAGCGGCATGGCCCTGGGCGTGAGTTCGCACAGCCTGTGGGAGCTGTGCCGCGCGCGCTCGCTCTCGCCGCGCTACATCGCCTGCGGACCGGTGTGGCCCACGCTCACCAAGGACATGCCCTGGGTGCCGCAGGGCCTGGACAACCTCGCCTGGTGGTGCCGCGCCGCGGGCGCGCCAGTGACCGCCATCGGCGGCATCCTGGACGCGAGCGAAGTCGAGGCGGCCGCGAGCGCCGGCGCCGACGGCGTGTGCATCGTGCGCGGCCTCGGCCCCGATCCGCGCGCGACCCTTCCCACCTTCGAAGCCGCGCTGGCGAAGGGCCGCGGCCATCCGCTGGCGGACGTGCCGGCCTGGCCGCATCCCTCCCTGACGCCGCAGCGGTGAGCCGCACAGGAGCAGCATCGATGACCCCTCCTTCCTCCCTCACGCGGCGTGGCTTGGTCGCCGGCGCAGCGCTGTTCGCGCTCGGCGCACGTGCCCAGGCCCCCGCCTTCCGGCCGACGCGCCCGGTGAGGATCCTCTCGCCGCAGCAGGCCGGCGGCTCCACCGACGCGATCCTGCGGCCGCTCGCGCAGAAGCTGGCCGACCTGTGGGGCCAGCCCGTGCTGGTGGACAACCGTCCCGGCGGCGGCAGCATCATCGCCACGCAGGCGGTGGTGCAGGCGCCGCCCGACGGCCACACGCTGGGCCTGGCGATCAACTCGCTCACCATCAACCCGAGCCTGCGCGACGACCTGCCTTACGACACGCTGCAGGACCTGACGCCGATCACGCAGATCGGCAGCACCACGGTCGCACTGGTCGCGCATCCTCGCTGGGCGTGTCCACGCTGGCGGAGTACATCGCGCTCGCCAGGGCGAAGCCGGGAACCATCTCCTGGGCCTCGCTGGGCATAGGCACCGGCGGTCACATCACCGGTGAACTGCTGAAGAAGCGCGCCGGCCTGCAGGTGGTGCACGTCCCCTTCACCGGCAGCAGCGGCGCCTTCCGCGAACTCCTGCCGGGGCGCGTGCAGGCGGCCTTCGTCGTGCTCGACACCGCCGTGCCGCACATCCAGGCCGGCAACCTCAAGCTGCTGGCGGTGGCCGATCCGCGCCGCAACCGCCAGTTCCCGGCCGTGCCCACGCTCGACGAGAGCTATCCCGGCCTCGGCTACGACGGCATCTTCGGACTGGTCGGTCCGGCGCGCATGCCGGCGGAGATCGTGCAGCAGCTGTACACCGACATCGCCGGCGTGCTGAAGGACCCTGCCGTCCACCAGCAGCTGGAGCGGCAGCACATGGACGTGCTCGCGTCCACGCCGGCCGACTTCGCCGCCGCGATCCGGCGCGAGATCGCGCACTGGCGCAACGCGGTCAAGGAATCCGGCGCGCAGGTCAGCTGAAGCCATGGGGGATCGCGTTCGCCTCGCGCTGGTGCTGTTCTGCCTGGCGGTGCTCGGCCTGCTGGCCGTCCAGGTGCTGGTGCACGGGCCGATGATGGAACTGGACCAGGCCGCGAGCCACTGGTTCGCTACCCACCGGCATGCGCTGCTGACGCGCGCGATGCTGCTGGTGAGCGAGATGCACCGCACGGCGCAGGTGCTGGCCGCAGCCGCAGTGCTGGCGCTGGTGCTGCTGCGGCGCGGCCAGCAGCGCTCGGCGCTGGCCCTGCTGGCGGTGCCCACCGGCATGGTGCTCAACGTGGGGCTCAAGGAAAGCTTCCAGCGCATGCGGCCCATGCTCGACGACCCGCTGGTGCAACTGGCCACCTACAGCTTCCCGAGCGGGCATGCGGTCGCCTCCACGGTGTTCTACGGCATGGCCTGCGCCCTGGTCTTCACCCACGTGCGCTCGCGCGCCTGGCGGGCGCTGGCCGCATGCTTCGCGGTGGCCATGGTGCTGGTGGTGACCTTCAGCCGCGTGTACCTGGGTGCCCACTACCCCAGCGACGTGGTCGCGGGCGTCGCCGTGGGGACGATCTGTGTCGTGTTGTTCCTGCGGCTGCTGCCGCGCAGGGCGGCCGCGGGCACAGACGTTGCTCGACCGCCCCCATGAATCCGTTTTCCCACCGCCGCACCCTCCTTCTCGGCCTGGGCGGCTCCGCGCTGCTCGCCTCCTGCGCGGTCGCGCCGCCGCCCGCCAAGGACGAGGACGTGGGCGACCTGCTCTGGCCGATGCCGCCGGAGCTGCCCCGCTACGCCTGGGAGACCACGCTGCGCTCGGTCGCCGACGTGCAGAGCGAGACCAAGGACGAGGAATTCCGGCGCAGGATGCTGGGCACGTCCCGCGCGGAGATCCTGGCGGTGGAGAAGCCCTCCTGCATCGCCGCGCGCGACGGCCGCATCTACGTCGGCGACGGGGTGCGCCGCCACATCGTCGTGTTCGATGCCGCGCGCCGGCGCGTCTTCCAGTTCGGCATCCGCCCGCCGGGCACCCTGTCCAAGCCGGCAGCGATCGCCCTCGACCGCGACGGCCGCGTGTACGTGGCGGACACCACGCTGCGCCGGGTGTTCGTGTACGACGCCCTGGGCCTGCACCAGATCACCATCGGCACCCCCGCCGAACTGCAGCGGCCGACCGGCGTGGCGGTCAGCAGGGACGGCAGCCGCATCTACGTGATCGACCGCGCCGACAACGACAGCGACCTCCACCGCGTGCTGGTCTACGGCGCCGACGGCAAGCTGCTGCAGGAGATCGGCCGGCGCGGCAAGGGCGAGGGCGAGTTCAACGTGCCCGTGCAGGCCACCGTCACGCCGGACGGCAACCTGCACGTGCTGGACGCCGGCAACTTCCGCGTGCAGAGCTTCGATGCGCAGGGGCGCTACCTGCGCAGCTTCGGCCAGGTCGGCAACGGGCTGGGCCAGTTCGCCCGCCCGCGCGCGCTCACCTGCGACGACGCCGGCCGCCTGTACGTCACCGACGGCTCCTTCGGCAACGTGCAGATCTTCACCGACCGCGGCGAACTGCTCTTGACCATCGGCCGCGCCAGCACCCGCGACCGGCCGGGGCGCTATGGCCTCATCAGCGGCGTGGCGGTGGACAACACCGGCCGCATCTACGTGGCCGACCAGCTGTACCAGAAGGTGGACGTGATCCGGCCGGTCCCCGAAGCGGAAGGCAAGGCCCTGCAAGCAAAAGCGCGCGGCTGAACCGCGCGCTTTTCCCCCTCTCGCACCTCGCGCGCGTGGCGCGAGGCGCACTCCTCATTTGGTGTGGCAGGTCAGGCAGAGATCGCTGCCCGAGTTCGACACGCGCAGGAAGGTCGGCGTGAACTGGCTGCCGCGGCCGGCGCTCGGCACGCCGTGCGGGTCGTGGCAGGAAGCGCATTCGACCATGTAGCCCTCGCCGCTGTCGTACAGGCGCACTTCGGTGGTGTCGGGCGTCTGGTCGCCGTCGTTGTCGAACCAGCTGACGCCGGTGCGCGTCGCCGTGGGGCGCTTGAAGTCGGTGTTGGTGACCGGCGGGTAGCTCACGCCGACCGGATGGTCGTTGCGCAGGTCGGTGCCGATCACGAACCGGGCGTCCGTCCGTCGCACGCGAGCCGAGCGCGCCGGCGTTGCGCGAGTGGCAGGCGAGGCAACCCTCGTTGCCCGTGGTGAGGGCCATGTGCCCCGGAGCGTCCGCCAGGTTCCAGGTGTCGAGGAAGGCGTTGCTCTGCGCGGTCTTCTGGTCCTTGTTGTAGCCGCCCGAGCCCGGCATGTTGATCACCGAGTCGATCGCGACCTGGCCGTCATGGCAGGTCAGGCAGGCGATGGAATTCGGGCCCGGCTGGCGCACGGTCTGCGTGAGCGTGGTGGTGCCCAGCTCGTTGTAGGTCGTGTAGGTGGTCGCCTTGATGGTGCGGTTCCACAGCGGGATGGCAACGGCTTCGTTGGCGCCGTGCGGCGTGTGGCAGTAGACGCAGACTTCGCCGTAGTTGTTGCGGTACGGGTCCATGGCCGTGGACATCGTGCCCTGCGTCATGTTGTGCCGGGTGTTCCGGATCGAGTCCCGGTTGGTGAACTTCGTCGGCACGTCCCCGCCGCCCATGCCGCGGCGAACGACGCCGCCAGCAGAACCAGCATCACGACCTTCACCAGCCCCTTGCTTGCCAAGCCCATGCTGTCCCTCCGGAAAACTTTTTGGTAACACGGTGCTGCAACCCGCGTGCCGGAGGGCCCCGCCAGGTTTGCTTTGCGTCAAGGTTTGCGGACTTGGAGCCTGCGCAGCAGCGGCGCTTGACATGGCGCAGTCGCGGCCGGGGCCGGCGGAACGTGGCGGCCCGGGGCGCATCTGCGGCCACGGCGACGCCTTGTCTCCTGCAAGAGAGAAAGCGCCGCTGCCGCTTTCCTGATCTCGGGAACCGAACGTAACCAGTTGCTGCGCGCCGCCCCGCCTCAGGCGTCCAGTTCGGGGTAGTGGCGGAAGATGCCTTGCGTGTTGAACGGGATGCGCCGCTCGCTCGCCAGGTAGGCGGCCAGCCGGCGCTGGCGCGGCACGCCTTCATGCAGCGCGGCGACCAGCGGGGTCTTGCGCAGCGTGCGGCGCGTGGCCTTGGGCAGGGCATACAGCAGGCCGTCGACGACCTGGAACAGGGACAGGTCGGCATACGTGAGGCGGGCGCCGACCAGGCGCGGCACCTCGCGTTGCGCATTGCCGGCATTGCGTTGCAGCACCGCTTCGCACCAGCCCAGGAACTTTGGCAGCCGGGTGCGGCGGAAGTCTTCCGAGCGGCGCAGCGCTTCCTTCTTCTGGTCCTCGTAGTAGAGGCTGCTGGCGATGGGGTGGTGCAGCTCGTGCACCTCGGCCACCAGGTCGGCCAGCGTCAGCTGGACCTGGTGCAGCCACAGGCGGTCGGCTTCGCCCGCCGGCGCCAGCTTCAGGCGCGGTCCGAGGTACAGCAGGATGGCCGCGGTCTGGCCGATCACCTTCCTGCCGTCCACCAGGAAGGGACACGCGAAGGGCGGCCGCGCCACCGATGCATCTTCCAGGTAATGCAGCATCGCCGGCAGGCCGGCGCCCTCGTCCTCGTCGCCGCGCGCGACGTCCACGTAGGGCGCGCCGGCGGCTTCCAGCGCGAGCCGCACGAATTCGCCGCGGCCCTGGATGCCGGGCCAGTAGTGCAGTTCGTAGGCCATGCGCCAGCGTAGCAGAGGCTCCGCGCACGGTGGCCGCCCCCGCCGTGCCCTTAACATGGTGGCTGCACAAGGAGTAGCCCATGAACGGTGCCAGGAGCCTGGTGGAGACCCTCATCGCCGCCGGCGTGGACACATGCTTCGCCAATCCCGGGACGAGCGAGATGCACTTCGTCGCCGCGCTCGACCAGAGCGCCGGCATCCGCTGCGTGCTGGGCCTGCAGGAGAACGTGGTCACCGGCATGGCCGACGGCTACTGGCGCATCGCCGGCAAGCCGGCCTGCACGCTGCTGCATTGCGGCCCCGGCCTGGCCAATGGCCTCGCCAACCTGCACAACGCGCCGCGCGCGCAGCGGCATCGTCAACATCGTGGGCGACCAGGCGACCTACCACCGGCCTTTCGACGCGCCGCTGACGGCCGACACCGACGCGCTGGCGCGCGCGGTCTCCGGCTGGCTGCGCACCAGCGCGCGCGCGCAGGACGTGGGGCGCGACGCGGCCGCGGCGGTGCAGGCCGCGCGCACGCTGCCCGGGCAGGTGGCCACGCTGGTGCTGCCCTCGGACGCGTCGTGGAACGAAGGCGGTGTCGTCGCGCAGGCGCTGCCGGTGCCGGCACCCGCGCCGCTCGATCCCTCCGCCGTCGACCGCGCGCGCGCGCTGCGCTTGGGCGGCAGGGTGCTGCTGCTGCTGGCCGGCCGCGCGGTGCAGGCCGAGGCGCAGGGGCTCGCATGGCGCATCGCCAGCGCCACCGGTGCGCGGTTGATGGCGGACTTCGTGAACCCGATGGTCGCGCGCGGGCGCGGCCGGGTGCAGCTCGAACGCGTGCCCTACAAGACCGAACTGGCGATCGAGGCGCTGGCAGGCTTCGAGCACATCATCCTGGTCAACGCCAAGGCGCCGGTGGGCTTCTTCGCCTATCCCGGCCTGCCGTCGATCCAGTACCCGCCCGACGCGCAACTGCACGTGCTGTCACGGCCCGAGCAGGATGCGGTCGCCGCGCTGCGCGCACTGGTGGAGGTGCTGGGCGCACCGGAAGCGGCCATCCCCGACGCCGGCCCGCGACCGCAGGCGGCCAGCGGCGAGCCCACGCCGGAGAAGCTGGCGCAGACCGTCGCCGCGCTGATGCCCGAGAACGCGATCGTCTCCGATGAAAGCGTGTCGTATGGGCGCGGCTTCTACCGGCACTCGCACGCGTCACCGCCGCACGACTGGCTGCACCTGGCCGGCGGCGCCATCGGCGACGGCCTGCCGGTGGCCACCGGCGCCGCCATCGGTGCCGGCGGCCAGCGCCGCGTGATCGGCCTGCAGGCCGACGGCTCCGCCATGTATTCGCTGCAGGCCCTGTGGACGCAGGCGCGCGAACGGCTGCCGGTCACGACCATCCTGCTGAACAACCGCAAGTACGGCATCCTGGTGGGCGAGTACAAGGGTGTCGGCGCCACGCCCGGGCCGACGGCGCTGCGCATGCTGGACCTGGGCGACCCCGACCTGCAGTGGGTGCGCCTGGCCGAGGGCATGGGCGTGCCCGCCGCGCGGGCCACCACCATGGAACAGTGCGCGGACCTCATGGCGCAGAGCTTCCGGCAGCCGGGGCCCTTCCTGATCGAGCTGATGGTTTGAGGTCCGCGGCGCTGCCGGCCCTGCAGCGTGCCCGTGCGGAGCCTCCGGCCCGAATCAGCGCGCCTTGGCCTGCAGCGCCTGCAGCGAGAACGTGTAGCTCACCTTGTCCAGCGGCTTATGACACGCCAGGCACTCCGCCTGATTCACCCCCGCCCGCGCCTTCTTGTCCGGCGTGAAGACCGCGTAGTTCCACTCGTCGTTGCGCAGCAACTCCGGGATGTCCTTGCCCCATCCTGCGGCCCGGCCCATGACCGCGTAGGCCAGCAAGCGGTCCCGCTCGTAGAAGCCATCGCCGCCGACCACCGGCTTGCGGTCGGGGCCGAGCTTCGCGGCGTGCTGCTCGAGAACCAGCACCGAGCCGTCGGGCAGCGGCTTGCCTTCACGCGCGGCCTGCAGCGCCACCGCGTTGGCGTAGAGGTAGCGCACCTGGTTGATGTCCGCCCGGTTCACGGTCTGGTACATCGTGAAGCCGTTCGGGTAGCCCTCGGGCAGGGTGGCACTGGTCTTGGCCAGGGTCGGCAGGAAGTCGGACTTCGCGCTGGACACGCCGGCCCCAGGCAGCGACGAGAAGTAGGCCGCGACGTTGGCCATGTCCTCCGCACTGAGCTGCGCCGCGATGGCCCCCATCACCGCGTTCTTGCGCGAGCCGTCCTTCAGCGCCCGCAGCTGCGACTGCAGGTAGGCCGCCTTCTGGCCGGCCAGGTTGGGGATGGTGTCGCTGACGCTGACGCCGTTGACGCCATGGCAGGCGGCGCACACTGATTCAGCGCGCGCCTTGCCCGCGGCGAGGTCTTGCGCTCCGGCCAGCGGGGCCATCGCAGCAGCCAGCACCAGCATGCCGGTGCGACCGAGGGGGACGACTTCATGGGCGCCTCCTTGTGGGTGGACGGACTGTACGCGCTCAGTCACGGATCAGGTGCGCCAGCAACGCTATGCCACGAGCCCGGAGAGGATTCTCTGCGCGACGGCACGATCATCCAGGTACGCCACGATGCCGTGGCGGTTGTCGGTGTAGTTGTCGACGTCGTTCTTGTTCTCGATGGCAGGCGTCACCGGAAAATTCGCGGCGTCGAGCGGGTAGAGGGCGACGACGTCGCGGGGATCGAACGCGTTGTACCAGGACGCGACCGCGGGCCGGGGATAGCGGATCGGGCGGAACCGGTCCCGGATCGCACGCACGCCCAAGGGGCTTCCGACCGTCACGTAGAGCGGCACCTGGAGCGCACGCCGGTCGTTGACGAGGACGCTGTAAGTGACGACCGAACCCAGCGAGTGGCCCACGACCACGGTCGGTTCCTCCGTGAGCTGCGCCGCGACCAGCCTGTCGATGGCGTCGCGCACGGCGGGCCGCGTCACATAGAGGAAGACGTCGCGGGTGAAGAGTTCCAGCGAAGCCTGGTTCATGCCCCGGCCGTTCTTGTCGATCGCCCGCAGCACCGCCTGCACCCATTTCCAGTTCAGCGGCCCGCGCTCCTGGACGGGCCCGTCGAATTCGGAGTTCACCTTTTCTTCGGGAATGCCGGCGCCCTGGCGGATCGATTCGGCCATCTCGTACTGGAACTTCAGGAACTCGTCGTTCTGCTCGCCCCGTGCCTGCACGTCCGACGTGAGCGGGATGTCCATCTGGCGGGCATAGGCGTCGAGCAGGTCGCCGTAGAAGGGAAAGGCGACCTCGACGCGCGGCGCGAGGGCCGAGCCGGATTTCGCGGCGCCGCGATGGAGGGCCGCCACCCACTCCTGCTGCAGCTTGACGGGATCCTTGCCTTCCTGCGCGCGGCCATGGACCAGCAGCAGGCGCGACGCTCGCACCGGTTGTGCGCGAGGCGCCCCGACAAATCCCGAGAGCGCCATCGCCGAGAGGCCGGCGATCACCTGCCGCCTGTTGTTCATGGCGCCTCCTCCTAGACCCGCAGCCGTCCCGACCGGAGGGCGTCCAGCAGCAGTCGGGTTCCCTGCGGCTCCAGGGTCGTCCAGAGGGCGGGCCGCAGGTGGTCGCGCAAGGCCTCGATTTCCTTGGGCAACTCGACATTGTTGACACGCAGCAGGGCCCAGCCCTGCGCCAGCATCGGGCAGAACGGCGCGCAGGTCCGCAGCGTCGCCTCCTTCTTCGCCAGGGCGCCGGAGAGCATCGCCGTGTCGAACAGATCGAAGCCGAGGTCGCCGCGCATGATGCCGCGCACGGAAGCCACGCCGCGCTGCTGGCCCGCTTCGGAGTAAGCGTATGCCGCGTAGAGCCCGAGCGTGGGATCGACATCCTTCATCATCCGCACCGTATCGGCCAGGCGTGCCCCGGCATTCCTCCCGCCGCCTTCCTCGCGTTCGATCCGGAAGACGCCGAAGCGCGCCGCCGTCGCGACCGAGGCGTGCAATTCGACCAGGCGCCTCGCGTCATAACCCCCGTGCCGCGGGACGTAGCTCACGTTGATGACGCCATTGCGAGCGACTGCGATGTTGCCCGCGAAGCCGTGCAAGGCGGCCACCAGCGTGGACGATCCGTCGGCGAACTGGATCAGCGCGCTCGCGGCGCGGCCGCGCGGCACGTTGACGGCAACGGCCTGGTCGCCGATGCGCTCGAAGGGCCGCGGCGGTCCATCCAGGATCAGGAAGGCCGAGTCGATGGGCTGGCCCGAGACCAGGAAGCCGGTCGTGAATGCGCTGGGCAGCCTGCGGGCAAACGCCTCCAGCTCGTTCATCTGGCCCGCGACCTCGGACTGGGCCTTGGAAAATCCGGTCTTCGTGTCGAGGTCTCGGGTCGCCTGCCGATACGCTGCGAGCTCGGTGTCCTTGCGCGGGCCCACCTGCACGATGCCCCGCAGGCCGACATCGCCGAGGTTGGCCGCCGCGATATGCCGCAAGCCCGTGGCCGTGCCGGTCGAAGCGGCCATCGTGGTCTTCGCGGCCTTCGCGATGTAGATGTCGTCGTCCGACGTGACCTGGGCGTCGGGCCGCTGGTTCAGCTGGATGTTGATCCGCTGCGCCCGCAGCGGGACCTCGCGCTCGAGGAAGCGCTTGAGCCGCTTGTTCGGAACGACGTCCACGCCCCCGACCTTGCTCACGATGTCCGTGGGCGCCTCGGCGAACGCGGACAGCAGCGTCGTCGTGTAGATGCCGGCGTAGTTCCTGGTGCTGTCGGTGATCGCGGCTTCGAAGGAGGGGTCGCCCACGAGCGTCGCCAGGAACTGGTCCACGTCGGACGGCTGCACTGAGCCCGAGGTCGGGAAGATGATGCCGCCCCGGATGGCCGACAGGCCGAGGCTGCGCGGGGTGGACCGGCAGGCATCGGAGATGAAGACCACATTCGGGATCCCCGAATAGAGGCGGGCCAGCTGCACGCTCTCGCGCAGGCTCACCGACTGGTTGGGATTGCGCGTCGCGTCCGACAGCAGCCAGTACTCGACGTACTCGGCGGCCAGGCCGTGCCCGGCGAAGTACACGACGAGCTGCTCGATCGTGCCCTTGCGGATGAAGCCGTCGATCGCGGCAAAGATGCGGTCGACCGTGACCGGCGTGTCGTCGTCGACCAGCGCTGCCACGTCGTAGCCCTCGGCCTTGAGCAGCGTCTCGACCTCGCGGGCCCCCGACGCGGCGGCCCGCAGCTTCGGCAGGTCGCCGGCCTTGTCCACGCCGATCACCACTGCGGCCCGCTGCCTGGGCCGCGGTTGACTCCACGCCGGTCGAAGCGGCGCAAGGCCTGCGAGCGCACCGGTCAGCACGAGCGGACGTCGTTTCATGGCGGGACCCTCCTCCTGCGCCTGCGACGCTCCCCAGGGCACGGGGCCCGGGGTCACCATCACGGGCGGGGTTCGTTTCGCAAACTACTGACCGTGCGGACGCTTGTCAAGCCGTGGCGAGGAGTCGCCCTTGTGCGCCGTAGCAAGTGCGTGCGATGCCTGCCGTCGTTGGCGCCTTCGCCGGCGCTCAGGACAGGATCCAGCGCGCCAGTTGCCGGGCTTCCCGTTGGTTGATCTGCGGCCGCTCGCTGCCATCGGGCATCCTCGCAGTGCCCCAGTGGGGACCCAGGTTGGCACTGCTGCCCATGCGGATGACATCGACGAGCTTGCGTTCGGGCGACTTCATGCGCTTGTACACGGCCTTGATGTCGCGGAAGGACGGGCCGATCACATGCTTGTCCACCGCGTGGCACTGCATGCACTGCTTCGCCTCTGCCAGCTTCGCGTTCGCAAGCGCGGGGCCGGATGCGCCCGCCGCGAGGAAGAGGGCGGGGAGCAGCATGAGCTTCATTGGTGACTCCAGCAGTGGGGGCTTGAAGGTACTCCGCGCCCGCAGGTGAGTTTGACGGTCCTCAAGGAAGCGCTGTGTGGGGAAGTCCTTTGCCTGGTTGTCAAACAGTCCTGGGACCGTTTCCCGCTGCCGATGCAGGGAGCCCGAAGACGCGATCGAAGGCCCACGTGAACACGATGGCGTAGACGAAGAAGAACACGAGAAGGCCGAGATTGGCCACGAACGCGGCTGCCGGGGAGATTTCCAGCCAGAGCGACATGACTGGAACGAGCATGAAGACCAGGCCGCCCTCGAAGCCGGCCCCGTGGGCAAGCCGCCTTGCGAACGAGCGCCCCCGCACGCTTTGCCGCGACTCCCAGCGCTCGAAGACCCAGTTGAAGGCGTAGTTCCACGTCAGCGCAATGGTGGACAGCACGACGGCCAGTCCGAATGTGGATGTCTGTGACTTGTCGAATGCAAGACTCAGGGCAGGCCCGACGAAAGCGATGGCGATGACCTCGTACAGGACGGCTTGAAGGATGCGGCGGGTTGTGGGTGACATCTTGGGCGAATCGGGAGGGCGAGCGCGTTGCGCGACGCAGCGCAGGCTGGTTCCTGCTGCAGCAAGGTTACAGGGGTTGCGGTGCAAGTGCAGTCGAAGGGGCGAGAAGCCCCGGAGTGCATGGGTGGTCGTGCGGCAACACCCGTGTCAGGGCTGCTCCTGGCCGGAAGCTGCATCCACTGCGGCCGCGAGCAGCCACGCGCTTGCCAGCTTCCGATCAATCCTTGATCAAGCCGCCCGCGAGAACCACCAGATCCCAAGGATCGCCGCACAGTGCGTCATCACCGTCGACCAATAGATTGTGCGGAAGCTCGCCTTGGCCGACTTGTGCCGTAGGACCTGCTGTGCGAACCAAGCGCCGCCCCATCCGCCGGCGAGGCTCCACAGGTGCAGGGTGACCTCCTTGATACGCCAGTGGCCGTTCTGCGCCGCGTATTTGTCGTGCCAGTAGGCAAAAAAGGCCCCGAGGTTCAGCAGGACGGACGCAGGGAGCACCCACCAAGGGACCTGCCGCTGCCAAGCGAGCCAGGTCAGGCCCGAGCCATACGTCACCATGAGCAGCAAGGCCCACCATGCACCGGAGTGCGGCGCATGTGCCGGCCGGCGGGTTGCCTGCTTTCGTGCTGCCGGTCGCGTGGCCTCGTCGCGAGCCTTGCTCGCGCGGGGTGGTGCCGCCGCTTCCACTGCTACTGCGCGCGGCCCCTTGCCGCCGACGTGGACGTCTTCGAAGGTGACGCGCAGGCCTGGGCGCGGTGTTTCACCAGCGCTGGAGCGGTAGTCGCGCACATGCACGAACACGTCCTGTGCTACCGCGCCGCTGCGGATGAACCCAAATCCCTTGGCGTCGTCCCAGCGGACGATCGTTCCTTCTTTACGCATGTGTGCAGTGGAGGAGAGTTTCCGCTGGCAATCTTATCGTTGCATCGACCGGCTGAATCCGCAGCCGG
Organism: Ramlibacter montanisoli; assembly: GCF_013087525.1. Classification (GTDB taxonomy): domain Bacteria; phylum Pseudomonadota; class Gammaproteobacteria; order Burkholderiales; family Burkholderiaceae_C; genus Ramlibacter; species Ramlibacter montanisoli. The sequence goes on from NZ_JABFCS010000001.1 coordinate 4,402,975, forward strand.
GTGCAGCCCTCGCGTCAGCGGCCGACGACTGCCGCCAGCTCCCAGGTTCCGGCCTGTTCGTCGCACCGCAGCACATAGCTGCCCTCGTCGGTATCCACCTTCCACCAGCGCTGGGTGGCGCCGTACCACCTGTCGCTGACCGTGCGCACCTCGACGCGCCGGGATCCGAACCAGATCACGCTTGGTTCGGGGTCGCTTGTCGCTGTCGTGGTTTCAACCCGGATCATGTGCTGAAGGTAGCGCATGTCCGCTTCCGACCCTCTGCTGTTCCGTCGCTGCGCCTACCTGAGCGGCAGCAATGCAGCGGTTGCTGCCCATCGTCGCCCACGCCTGAACTCACGCTTTCGGTCATATTGCATTCATTCGCGGCGCTGCGGTGCATCCCCCACAGCGAGCGGTATCGAGACTGCTGACTTAGCCCTGCGCATCGGTGGAACGAGGGATCTCGAGATGCCGCTGGCGCACGGCTCAAACGGGCACTCTCGACTCACAGCTGCCGTCGTCCACGAAGAACTGGAGTGGCCAACCGCCGGAGTATCAATCCGTCGTTCGTAGCAGTGCCAGCTTTCCGTGATCAGCGGTTTTGAGTGGAACAGCGCATTGCAGCAGCAACTTTGGATGCCATAGGCACCAGCCTTCGGAACCCCGGATCATGCCGGGCACTCCGCCTCCGTGTTTGATCGCTCCACCGTTCAGCACAATAATTCGCGCATGGCGAAGCCCCCACGTCTCTACAAGTACCAGCCCTTTTCCCCGCGGTCCATCGAAAACCTGAAGAACCAGGTTGTCTACTTCGGTTCACCGCGAGCCTTCAATGATCCTTTCGATTGCGCACTGTCGCCTCAATTAAAGGTGCCAACTGACGACGATCTGCGAAAGCTTCGTGACCATTGGCTAGCCACCAAGCCGTTCGACGAATCACAGCGAAACGCGCTCAAAGCAATCCCATTCGACGAACTCCGAAGCAATGTCACACAGACAGTACGAAAGACGCTGAGGGAGAGTGTCGACAAGTTTTCAACGACGCAGGGGGTCACCTGCTTCGCCGAACGACCGAACAACTTGCTCATGTGGTCGCACTATGCAGACCACCATCGCGGCTTCTGTCTTGAATTTCGCACGGACGTTCCCGACTTCGGCAAGCTGCGTCAGGTCACCTATTCGGACCAAATGCCAGAGATTGATCCCGTTCGAATGCTCATTGATGACGAGTACGAAGAGTTCCTGAGCCTCTTTTGCACGAAGGCACAGGACTGGCAGTACGAACGGGAATGGCGGGGATGGCACAAGGAAGCTGGAACCGCGTATACCTATCCCGCAGAAGCGCTCACAGGCGTTTACTTCGGCGCAAGGGCATCGTTCACCTCTTTCGAAATCGTGGCACTGATCTTGGCCGGCCAGAACGAGGAGGTAGGCCTATGGGAGGGCTCCCGCAGCGAGGACTCTTTCTCGATTGTTTTCGAGCAAAAGACGTACACGTCGTACTTAAACGCAAAGCGCCGTGGACTCATTCCGTGATGAGACTGCGCACGCGGCACCTCGCTTCCGAAGAAGCCGTGCCAGTAAGTCAGCCAGAGGTGAAGAAGCGCCCATATGCGACTGAAATTGGATGATCTGCGGCAGATCACCGCAAGAGGCGAATGGAAGGCATTGGCCGCGTCCGTCGCCGCGACGGACACAGCCGTGTTGCGACGCGAGGACTTCGAAACGTACTGGATCGAAGCCGGGCACCAGATCCGCGAGCAAGTGGACGATGATCGGGCGCTGATCCGCCTACTTCGGAAGATGTTGCCTCCGTACTCCGGCCCTGGTTTAGACCTTTATAGGGGCGAAAACGTCAACAGATGGCGTGCGGGGCGCCTAGGCTTGGCATGGACGCTCGACGTGGAAACGGCGCGCATGTTTGGGCGCGGGCTCAATGCATTTTACGGCGGTGGAGTCTTACTACGAGCGCGGTTTGAGGCTCCCGCGATCCTTAGCGCGCCATCCGAGCACAGTCGATACCTCGACGAAGGTCAATTCACCGTGGACCCATTCGCTGGAACGGGTATGGTGGTGATAGAAGTCTACCCAGAAGTCACATAGGACAAGACATGCCGCATCCTGGCTTTCGCATCTTCGTTTTGGGTGCAGGCTTTTCAAGGCCAGCAGGCCTGCCGCTGGCCAGCGAACTTTTCCCGCTCGTCAAGAACTCCATCGAGGAACGCCATGGGCGGGACACCAAGTTCCATAAGGACCTGGCGGACTACATTCGATACAAGAAATTGGCGGACGGCGAGGAAGTACATGAGAGCGCAGTGGACCTAGAGGCGCTGCACTCGCATTTGGACATTGAGCACTTTCTTGGTCTCCGCGGCAGCGACACTTGGAGTAAGGAGGGCAACGAATCACAACTCATGATCCGCCGTGCGATCGGGGAAGTCATTCATCGGCACACGCCAGCGCTAGACAAACTGCCGTCCGCCTACTATCGGTTCGCGGAGAATCTTTCTTTGCACGATTGGGTGCTGACGCTCAACTACGACCTCGTTCTCGAACGTGCCCTGGAACATGTCGGAAAACCCTATCGACTGTTCCCACACCGGTTCGTGGACGTTGGAGAGCACTTGAACGTGGTTGATTCGAGCAAGGAAGAGGTCATCTTGCTCAAGCTGCATGGCTCCGTAGATTGGTTTCATAACGCGAGCTTCCTCGAACAGCGTGCCTCGTTAGGGCCTCGAACTGCTGCGGGCCCAGTAGTACACGAAGTCTTTGATTTCCCGGAGCGCTTCGGAGTGTCTCCGCTCGTCGAGGGCCCCCGCCAACCGGATGATCCGCTTCGGCATGTGCAGCGAATCAAGAACTGCGATGCGTTCTACCGATCCTCTCGCGGCTTCGACGCCCCTTTCATTCTTTCTCCGTCACACGTCAAATTCGTGTATGCGCAGCCCTTGCTCAGCTTTTGGCATGGGATGGGACAGTCAGGAGGTTGGAACCTAGGCCTGAATGTGATCGGCTTTTCCTTGCCACAGCATGACGAGTACATCCGCGTTGGTCTGTACCAGATGATCCGAAACTTCCAGTTTTACTCATGGGACACGAACTTCTTCGGGCACCACAAAGATTACGTGAAGTTCGTGGACTTCCAAGCTTCGAGGGATGGGATGAACAGGTACCTCAAACGGTACGCCTTCTCCGAACCAAGTAGGTCCGCCTTTCTGTTTGCCGGGTTCGGTGACGATGCCGTTGAATTTCTGTTCACCCAACAGCGGCCCGCACCAACGAACATCGTAACCGGTGCAATCGGTTGACGCCGCATTGCGAGGCCCCCGGATGTCTCAGCCGCTCTGCATGCACGCCTGCAGGGCGGCTGCGCGTGCCTTCGGTCCAATTGACGGCCAATTGGCTTGCGGAAGCCGGCTGCCAGGGTGCGCTTGCCGCGCGCCGTTCGATGCCCGGTATCGATTGCACGTCAACAACATTGTTGCCGCGCACCACTTAGGTGATTGTCGGGCGGCTTATTCCAGCCAATAATCCGCGACAACGGAGGGGACTGCCATGGTGCGAGGTTGGACCGCAAAGGCCCATGTTGCGTTGGTACGCGCAGCGTGAGCGACTTTACTTGGCACTACTTGTTGCCGCTGACGCCACTCGTAAGCCGCTTCTTGGTGGCTGCATCGTGGCACAGGCTCATGGCGAAAGCTCTCCCCGAAGCCGCGCAGGAACGCGATTTCCAGCGCGCGACGATTCTCAGCCTCGCGGGATTTAGTTTCACGGCCGCCGCTGGACTAGCAGTGCTGGATGCGCGAACCCGGTTGGGGCTCCAGCTTCCCATTTGGTTCGTCGCGGTGAGCTTTGTGGCTTACCTCAGCGCTCACAACATGCAGGCATACAAGGCGACTTGGCTTCAAGACCAAGTGGCGACAGCGCTGTCAGAGGCAGGGAGCCTCTCCTTGAACTTGGCGCTTATAAGTCTGCTGCTCAGTGCGAACAAGCCCGATGAAGGGCTCGCCTCCTGGTTCAAATGTCTGGTGACGGTTGTCGCTCTAAGCGCATGGGCCGTGGATCACATTGCGAGGCTATACATCGAATGCACGTACTTCGGCGCGGCAGCTGAGGAGGGCTCCAATGAGCACGCGTAAGCCACCGTCAGAAGGAACGGGTGCGAAGAAAGCGCCAGCGAAGAAGGCAGGAGCGAAGCGCCCTGCGGCGAGGAAGACGACAGCGAAGCGTCCGGCGGCCAAGAAGACGACAGCGAAGCGTCCGGCGGCCAAGAAGACGACAGCGAAGCGCCCGGCGGCCAAGAAGGCAGCAGCGAAGCGCCCGGCAGCCAAGAAGGCAGCCGCAAAAGGTTCCTCATGGGGAATGGCTTCGGGCCGAACACCGGCGAAGCGCTCCAATGGGGGCATTTCGTTGGGCCGTTCGGAGTCAATCGCAACTTTCGTGAGGTGTGACGTGTGCGGGCTTCGTTTTCCGCGAGGTTTGTCATGTCCGCGGTGTGCTTAGCGTGTTCGTCGCGGTGTTGGCCCAAGAGCCCATCTTCGGCGCCTACGCCATGGACTGCCAATTCAAAGAAGACCTGACGCGCGCGCGTGCTAGCAACGTGGTGAGGGACGCTCGGACATGACGCCCAGCTTCGTCTTCTTGGATACCAGCGTGCTGGATGGACAGCAGTACAACTTGAATTCCACCGCGCTGGTTTCGTTCATCCCAGTCGCGAAGAAGCACAAAATTACCCTCTTGCTCCCGCACCCGACCGAACAGGAAATTCGGCGGCACATCAAAGAACGGGCGAGGGAGGCGCTGACTCGCCTTGGCACGGCCTTCCGCGAAGCGCGGAAGAGCGCACCGTTCCTGACAGGGTGGGAACACTTCCCGGAAGACGTGTCAGACAAGGTGGATGAGGCGGTGCGCGTCGCCCTTTATGAGTGGAGACTTTTTCTCGGCAGATTCAATGTAGAACGGCTTGACTACGAAGCCATCAACTTGCGTGATGTGATGCACTGGTACGACACGCTCACGCCCCCTTTTCGGGAGGGCAAGAAGCGGAAGGAGTTTCCCGACGCCTTTGCACTTGCCATTCTTGCGGCACATGCCGCTGCGACGGGAAAGATCATTGCCGTCGTTTCCGAAGATGCTGACTTCCAACTGGCATGTGATCGCTATCACTCGCTGCTCTACTTCAAGTCCCTTCCTGCCCTGACTGAAGTACTGCTGGCTGACCCCTCGGAGATTGAAGCACTTCGCGCGGCAGTGCTGGGCGATCCGTCCCTCTTGGAAATCGGCATTGCAATCCACGCCACGGAGAGCTTTCTTTCCTTCCACATTGACAATCGCTATGACGTGCATGAATGGAAGGTGGCCCAAGCCAGGATCACCGACATGCGGGTCGTGGCACTAGGCGTTGGAGAATGCAAGGTCACCTTCGAGGCGGAGATTGATTTTGAAGTCCATCTTGGATGGAGCGAGTGGGATGAGGCGACTGAGGAAACTACTTCCGAAAGCGACTGGTTCATCGAAACGCATCCCTTCAGCGGCGCAGCGAAATTGGCACTTGAGGCGAACAAGCACATTCGAAGTGTTCCCTTGGTGTCCCTGAACGAACACCTTGTCTCTTTTGAAGAAACACCGCGCAGGCGATAGATGCATCAGAGCGGCACCGATCATCGGACGAAAGTAGTGCAGGCGTTCTGCAATGAATGCGTTTGGGCCTGCAGCATCCGCACGCACTTCGCCGACTTGTTTGAGTTCAACGAGGCCAGAAGATCGTTGCTCAGGGAAGCTGCCAATACGTTCTTTGGCGACTTGAACATCCTGCTGGTTGAATACATCATTCTTCAGCAGTGCAAGTTGACGGACCCTGCAGACTCCGGGAAGGGCAAGGAAAATCTCACAACCGACTACATCCTTTCTCTCGGATGGATGCCCTCCACGCAGGCTCGCCTTCAGACCGCGAACACACGCCTCCGCGCGTATCGAGACAAGATTGCTGACGCTAGGCGAAAGCTTATTGCGCACGCGGACCTTCGCTCGCATTTGCTGGAGGTGGGGCTCGGTATGGTGACGCAGTCCGAAGAGACTGCGTTTTGGGACGATCTTCAGGAATTTGTCGACGCGGCTCACGGCGAGGCAGTGGGCGGACCGTTTCCCATTCATGCGAGCATGCCGGATGGCGATGTGGCTAGTCTTGTGCACGTTTTGCGCGATGGGGTGGACTACGATGACATCGTGAAGGAACGCCCTGACCTGAGCATCTCCCGTTATGGAAAGCGCCGCTATGGCGATGTATAGCCGGTGCTGTATAGGTGTTGAAGCCCGCCCGCAAGGGTTCCTTGTTCCTGACGACCCCCGCATGCCGACGAATCCCCCGGCGGGGTCCTTCGACAACCGACTGTCCAGTGTCCGCAGCGCCGACCGGGCACACCGCTATGTCGGTGTTGGTCCCTGCATCAACTCAAGGGACTTCTAGTGCCAATCACACCCCAGTGGTGTCTCGCCTGCGAGCTAGCTGGTGTGTGGCCGTCTCATTGGCATTGTGTGGTCAAACCCGCAGTTCGCCTCTAGCAGGACTGCGCGGATTGACTCACAGCCCCAACTGAGAGGCGCAAATTGGCACCAAGGTCCAGCGCTGCTCAGCACAGCCAGCTTAAGGCAGTCAGCACCCTGTGGACTCGCAATCCGCCGGTTCCAGGCGTCTGCTTCTGGCAGCAGCTGACATTCGGCGCCCAAAGCCCGACTGGCAGCACTCAGTCTCAAGTGGTCCACTGGACAAGGTCCACCGCGCAGCGGGAGCAGCCCTCGGCAGGTGCAATCGCCCCGTCGACTTTCGAGCCATGGGCGTCCTTGGAATGCGGGCCCGGGAAGTGGATCGCGAGGCCTTGGTTGATGGCGCGGCCGTGGGCGGCGCGGAAGGGGCGGTAGGTCGCTTCGCGCGGATGGAGCGCGCGGCCGTCGAGGCGGGCGAACATGCCCGCCTTTCTCAGTGTAGCCGGACCGTCGCGTCGACCAAGGCATGCACCAGCATGCGTGACTGCCGGTCGCTCGTGTAGCGCTCGCCGGCGGCGAGCACCGTGTCCTTGCAGTCCCCGTCGTGGGTTATCCAGACGTCGCCGCGCACGACTTCCAGCCGCAGGCCCTGCGGCTCCGGCAGCACCATTGTCGCCCCCTTCTGCAGGTGCTGCACCGCCGCGGGTGCCGGCGTGATGCTGGCGCGGCCCGGCGGCAGGAAGGCCTCAAAGGCATGGAGGACATGGAACAGGGAGGTCTGGGCGGCTCGCATGGCTTTCTCCGGCGGGTTGGCGATGGAGAAAGTCTGGTCGGCCGGGCAGCTCTCCGATAGTGTCAGGATTACGGTAGGTCGCCTCGGCGGCTACGGTGGCCGTACCGTAGTTGCTAGCGGGCGAGCAGCCCGGCGCCTGTGGCCCGGTGCACCGCTTCCGCCCGGGTCCCGCAGGCCAGCGCCTTGAGGGCCCCGGCCACGTGCATCTCCACTGTGCGCGGGCTGAGCTGGAGCACGCGGGCGATCTCCTTGTCGGTGCGGCCCGCCGCCACCAGCTGCAGCACTTCGCGCTGGCGCTCGGTCAGGCGGGCCGTTTCGACGGCCGCGCTGCCCAGGAACTCGTGCAGCGCGGCCTTGACCGTGGGCCAGCCCGGGTCCCCAAACAGCGGCAGGTGATTGTCTCCCTCGACGGGCAGGAAACGCGCTCCCGGGACGAGGGCGGCCAGACTGCGGCCCTGTTCGAAGTAGATCAGGCGATCCCCGCGCATGTGGAACACCAGGGCGGGACAGCGCACGCGGGTCGCGTCGCCCTTGACGTTGATGGAGAACATCGCCCGCAGGCAGCGCACCGCGGTCTGCGCATCAGCAGTGAGGTGCTGGTAGTCGTCGAAGGCATTCTTTGCCTCGGACGAGGCGTGGGGCATGAACTTGTTGACAAACACCTGCCGGAACTCGGGCGAGGCCCCACCCCAGCCCAGTTCCGCCACCTTGAGCAAGGTCTCCGCTTCCTCGCGGATGCGCGGGTCAGGCTTGCCGGTGGTGAAGTAGGAGGTCGCGAAGCCGCCGAACAGCACCAGCCGGCTGACCCGCTCCGGATGGCGCGCCGCATAGGCGACCGCGATGGCGGCCCCCTGCGAAATGCCCAGCAACGGGAAGGTCGGCAGGCCCAGCGCATCCACCACCGTCTCCAGGTCGCGCACCCAGGCGTCGAAGGAGATGTCGTCCACGCGCCGGGCGGACAGGCCGCAGCCCCGCGCGTCGTAGGTGACATAGGTGTGCGAGCGCGCAAGCTCCTCGATCCAGTGCCGGTTGAAGGGACTGGTGGCATCGGCCTCGATGTGGGTGAGCCACGTTGCCGCCTTCACCAGCGGCGGCCCGGTGCCGTAGAGCCCCATGGCCAGCTGTACGCCGTCGGGCGTGGTGCAAAAGCGGATGTCCTGGGGGGTGTCACGGCCGCAGTGTCGCGCCAATCAAAAAGGGCCGCAACTGCGGCTAGCCGCGCTCAAAAATAGTTGGTAGGGCGCCGACGGCCTTCGGCACCCAGATGCGTCTTGTGGCCCCTACGGCCTCTTGACATGGCTGACCCTGTGCCCTGGATGGCGCCGCTGGCCATGGCCGCATGCAGATTGCCGTCCGGGCCGAAGGCCAGGTGTTCGGGGCCGACCTGCTTGCCGATGTCCATGGCATGGCGGGGATCCCTCCAGCGAGACCGCGCATTGTTCAGCAAACCGCGGTTGCCGGCAAAGGGCGATGCGCCCCCGAACCTTCCGGCCCGCATCTTCTGTCAGGACTCTCCTACCGCAGCCTCAGCCATTGGCGCGCGACCGGGCCGTGGCCCCTCCCCATACGATTTCCGTCTCGCAGCATGCCAGTCCGGGTGCGGCATTCCAGTTCCCCGCGTTTCGAGAGATGGAGCATGAGCAAGCAATCGCCCACCGAACTTTTGTCCACCGGAATTCCCGGCCTCGACGTGGTCCTGGGCGGCGGCCTGGCGCCCAACCGCATCTATCTCATCGAAGGTGAACCCGGCACCGGCAAGACGACGACCGGGCTGCAGTTCCTGCGCGAGGGCGTGGCCCGCGGCGAGACGGTGGTCTACATCACGCTGGCCGAAACCGGCGAAGAGCTCAGTGCGGTCGCCGCCTCGCACGGCTGGACGCTGGACGGCATCCTGCTGCACGAGGTCCTGCCCACCGAGGACCTGCTGCGGGACGACCAGCAGTACACGATGTTCCACCCGTCCGAAGTGGAGATGGCCAACACCACCCAGCTGATCCTTTCCGCCATCGACAACAACAAGCCCACGCGGGTGGTGCTCGACTCGTTGTCCGAGCTTCAGCTGCTGGCCGACACCCCGCTGCGCTACCGCCGCCAGGTGCTGGCCCTCAAGCAGTTCTTCGCCAAGCGCAATTGCACCGTCATGCTGCTGGACGACCGCACGGCCGCTTCGGCCGACCTCCAGGTGCGAAGCATCGCCCACGCCGTGATCCAGTTCGACCTGGCCGTCAAGGACTACGGGGCCGAACGCCGCCGCGTGCGCGTCATCAAGTACCGCGGCCGCAACGCCATCGGCGGCATGCACGACTACAACATCACCCAGGGCGGCATCGTGGTGCACCCGCGCCTGGTCGCCGCCGAGTCGCGCGTGCTGCGGGCGGCCGGCCAGGTCACCAGCGGCCTCGAGCCCCTGGACAACCTGCTCGGGGGCGGCCTGGAGCAAGGCACCAGCACGCTGATCGTCGGCCCGCCCGGCACCGGCAAGTCCTCGCTGGCCGCGCAGTTCGTCTCGGCCGTCAACAAGGAGGGTGGCAAGGCCGCGATGTTCCTGTTCGAGGAGTCCAAGAGCAACCTGCTCAATCGCGCCGACGGCCTGAACATGGACCTGCGCGGAGCCATCGCCGCCGGCCAGCTGACCATCCAGCAGGTCGACCCGGCGGAGCTGTCACCCGGCCAGTTCAGCGCCGCCGTGATCAAGGCGGAGCGCGACGGCGCCAGGATCGTGGTGATCGACAGCCTGAACGGCTACATGAATGCGGTGCCGGACGAGAGGTTCCTCACCACCCACATGCACGAGCTGCTGACCTACCTGGGCCAGCGCGGGGTGGTCACCATCCTGGTGGGCATCCAGCAGGGCATGCTGGGCGGCCCCATGTCCAGCGCCATGGACGCCAGCTACCTGGCCGACAACGTGCTGATGCTGCGCTATTTCGAGGACGACGGCGAAGTCAGGCAGGCGGTGTCGGTCTTCAAGAAGCGCGGCAGCATGCACGAACGCACCATCCGCCGCTTCAGCATGTCCAGCAAGGGCATCGAGGTCGGCGAGGTGCTGCGCGGCTACCGCGGCATCCTGACCGGCGTGCCGGTGCCGCGGGCCATGGCGGCGAACACCGACGAAGCGCTGAAAGCCAGGTAGTGGAGCGGCGCATCCTGATCTATCCCGCGGTGGCGCAGGACGGCCTGCTCGCCAGCAAGGTCCTCACGTCCGTCGGGCTCGAGACGCTGGTCTGCAACGGCAGCGAGGCGGTGTTGGCGGCGCTCGCCGAAGGGGCGGGCGCCTTGCTGGTGGTGGAAGAGGTCATCGCCGGCGCCGCCATCCAGCCGCTCAAGCGCTTCGTCGAGGCGCAGGCCGCCTGGTCGGACCTGCCGATCATGGTGCTGACCAAGCGTGGCGCCGATTCGCTGGAGGCGCAGCGGGCCGTGGAGCACCTGGGCAACGTGACGCTGCTGGAGCGGCCGGTGCGCACCATCGCCCTGATCAGCGCCGCGCATTCCGCCCTGCGGGCCCGCGAGCGGCAATACCAGGTGCGGCTGGCGGACCAGCGCAAGGACGAATTCCTGGCCACGCTGGCCCACGAGCTGCGCAACCCGCTGGCGCCGATCCGCACCTCGATCTCGATCATCCGCCGCCTCGAGCCCGTGGCCGAAGTGCAGAAGCTGACCGAGATCGTGGACCGGCAGGTCGTCCACCTCACGCGACTGGTCGACGACCTGCTCGACGTGGCGCGCATCACGACCGGCAAGGTGGCCCTGAATTCCACGCACACGACGCTCTCGGCGTCGTCATCACCCATGCGCTGGAGATCGCCACGTCCTCGGTGCAGGAGAAGCAGCACCAGCTCGAGGTGGCCAAGCCGTCCGAAGACTACGCCCTGGACGCCGACCACGCGCGGATCGTGCAGAGCGTGGCGAACCTGCTGGTGAACGCGGCCAAGTACACGCCGCCGCACGGCCACATCAGGCTGGCCGCCTCGGTCGAGGGCAAGGTGGTGACCTTCCGCGTGCGCGATGACGGCCGCGGGCTGGAGCCCGCCTCGCTGACGCGCATCTTCGAACTGTTCGCCCAGGCCAAGTCCCCCGACGAACCCCTGAGCGGGCTGGGCATCGGGCTGAACCTGGCGCGCAAGTTCGCCGAGATGCATGGCGGCAGCATCTCGGCGACCAGCGAGGGGCTGGGCCGGGGCAGCGAGTTCATCCTGACGCTGCCCGTGGTGGTGGGCGTGGAGCAGCAGGAGCCGGTGGGCGCGCCGCAGCCGGTCGACGATGGCGGCGCCGGCCGCCGGGTGCTGGTGGTCGACGACAACAAGGACGCCGCCGACACCCTGGAGGCCTTCCTCACGATGGAAGGCTTCAGCGTTGCCGTGGCCTACGACGGCGAGGCGGCGCTGGAGAAGATGCAGTCGCACGTGCCGGACGTGGTGCTGATGGACATCGGCATGCCGCGCATGGACGGCTACGAAGCGGCGCGCAAGGTCCGCGCCGCGGGCCGGCCGGTGCGCCTGATCGCCCTGACCGGCTGGGGCCAGGCGCTGGACAAGGTCAAGGCGCAGGAGGCCGGCTTCGACCACCACTTCGTCAAGCCCGTGGATCTGGCGACGATCATCGACGTGCTGAGGGCTTGAAGCGCTACCCAGCCGGAACCGTTCGGGGCGCTCCGCGATGAACATGCTGATACCGAATGGATTCGGCGTCCGGCAAGGAGAAGGGCGGTTTCGGCGAAAATTTCGGCCTTTGGGAACGAACACGGGCACATGAACACTTCAATGATCAAGGGAATGGCCGTCGGTGGCATATGGTGGTGCTCGGCGCCGGTGCCGTCAGCGGCTACAAGGCGATGACGAAGCCGCAGTTTGCCGAAGTCGTCGCCGTGAAGGATCTCGTCGAGACAGTGGTCACGCCACGGCAGAAATGCGAAGACGTCCAGGTGCAGCATCAGGCCCCCGTGAAGGATCAGCACCGCGTTGCTGGAACGGTGGTCGGCGGACTGGCGGGTGGACTGCTGGGAAGCACCATCGGAGGCGGAAGTGGCAAGACGATCGCTACCGTTGCGGGAGCCGCCGCGGGCGGCTATGCCGGCAACCAGGTCCAGAAGACCATGCAGGAGAGGGATGTCGTCACGAAGACCGAGCGCCGCTGCAAGACCGTGAACGAAAAGTCGCAGAAGGTGGTCGGCTACAACGTCACGTATCGCCTCGACGGCAAGGAGGGTGTTGCGCGGATGTCCTTCAAGCCCGGCCCGAAGCTGCCGGTGAAGGACGGGCACGTGGTCACGATCCGCCCTCCGGCGGCAAGTCCTAGTCAGGCAGAACGGCTCGACTTCTCGAGCCGGCTCGCCACGTCGCTTCCGCGGCGCGCGAGGCTGACCCAGATATCTCGGCCACCGCGTTGTCACGGCAGTTGCCGCGCCGGGTGCTCGGGGCTCCTCCACGCTCCTTCAGGAAGTCGACCGGCAGCCCTCACCGTCGCGTTGCCGGTGGCCGTACAGCCGAGCTTCACTCTGATCCTGGGGCGCTCACCGCCCCACCTTGATCCCTTTGCATCTTGTAGAAGCCAGCGCGATGTGCTTAAGTACTGCAAGACTTTTCCCCGATGTACGCGGTATAAGAATTCGCGTCGGGGACGACCAGATGTAAAGAGCATGGAAGCCAAGGTGGGCGGCGTCGGGGGTTCGCAGACCACGAGGAGGCAACCCATGCGCGCGCAAGTAAGAACTCTTGAGAATGGCGAGCATTTCTCACCGCGGCGATCGTTTCTCCAGATGCTCGCCGCCCAGGGGGTGGCGATCCCCGCGGCCTATTTCGCCGTGCAGCGCGATGCGCGCGCGCACCAGCCGGGCGAGATCTACAGCACCGAGCGTGCGAGCGCAGGCCAACGCCACATCGTCCGCGAGTTCGCCGAGCCCTACATCGAGCTGATCCGCCTGCTGCGGCAGGCCGCCGAGATCGAGCACGCCCTGATGGTGCAGTATCTCTACGGAGCGTTCTCGGTGAAGCCTCAGTACGCCGGGATCGTCGGGTCCGGCCTTCCGAACTCGAGCGACCTGCTCGGCGTGGCAGCCATGGAGATGCAGCACCTGCGGGATGTCAATTACCTGTTGATCGCGCTTGGCGCCGGTCCGGTCCTGGAGCGCCAGGGTTTCCCGTTCGAGCCGGAGGTGTATCCCTTCGAATTCAATCTCGAGCCGCTCACCGAGGCAAGCCTCGCGAAGTATGTGTACTGCGAAGCTGCGTCGGGCAGCCTCGATCCCGAGCGGGCGAACGATGCCGACCGCCGCTTCCTGGCGAGCCTCGATCGCGCGCTCGGCGGGAATGCCCGGCCCAATCACGTGGGCAGTCTCTACGACGCCGTCATCCATACCATGGGCGAATACATCGCTTCCGCGCCAGGCACGGAAGCCAAACTCACGCCTTGGCTCGGGAAGCTCGAGAAGATCAAGGTCGAGGGAGAGGAGGGCCACTTCCAGTTCTTCCGCAGCGTCTTCATGGCGACGCACGAGGGCTTCAAGGGGCGCCGCGATGCCTGGAGCCACGCCAGGAACGACGCCGCGTATCCGTCCTATCCCTTGCCGGTCAACCCCACGGCATTTATCGGGGAACAGAACCTGATCCGCAACCCGGAGGCTCTCGGCCTCGCGTGGCTCGCAGATCTGCACTACTGGCTGATCCTGCTGCTGGCCGAGGCGTCGTACGCAGAAGACACCTCGGACTACGCGGCGCTCGCCAGGATCCAGATGCTGGGCCCGTTCCTGTCGTTGGCGCGGCACCTGCCCAAGCTCGGCGCCGGGATTCCCTTCGATCCCCTGGTCACCGGCTACGGCCCCTGCCCTTCCGGCCCGGGGCGCATCGACTTCCTCTCCTGCATGGTGCGCGAGACCGATCGCCTGGCAGCCCGGCTGAAGGAGCGGCTCCCCGACGACTACCCGGTCGGACTGGGTCAGATGATGCTCGGCGCCTTGAACGACAAGCGCGCTGCCTACGCCAGGCCCCCGGGCCGTGGCTCCTGAGGGGCCGCGATGCCTGCAGAGAGCAGCCGCTTCATGCGCAGATGGTGGATCGACGAAGCGACGGTCCTGGCCGGGAGCAATCCGAACGACGGTGACCTCTCGGCACTGCGCGCCGAGGGATTCGGCATGGCCGTGTCATTGCTCGACGCAAGCCAGCAGCGTCCGAATTTCGATCCGGGGTCGGCCGCCGGCAGGGGCTGGATGCTGTACACGATCCCGATCGACCAACGGGCTGCCGCGCCGACGCTGGTCCAGGCCTGTGAATTCGCTGCGTTGCTCGGCGCCGTGTCGAACGTGACGAAGAGCCTCGTGTTCTGCAGCGACGACGTGGGGCGTCCGGCCTTCATGGGGGCGGTCTACTGGATCGCGAAAGGCATCCCGGTGAGTGCGGCCATGGCCCGCGTCACCCTGAGCGCACGCGTGGACATCACGTGGCACGAGAGCTCGGAGGAAGTTCTTCGCAGCTTCGGAAAGCTTGGCTGGCGCATCCGTTCCTGAGAGGGGCGTGTCTCAAAGAAGACCTTCGTGCTGATTCGGGGTGCCTCGGTGCAGGAGAAGGAGCACCAGCTCGAGGCGGTCAAGCCCTCCGAGCGCGATCGCGTCGCTGTCAGGTGCGTGCCGCCAGCCTGATCACGGGCTTGTCGTCCTCGGACGATGCGGCCGCAGCAGTCCCCAAGGGTCGCAACTGGCCCAGGATGGTCGCGCCATTCTGCATCTCCAGTGCTGCGTACTGCACTTCGCCTTCGATCCTGGCCTTCGGCTGCAGCTCCAGCAGTTCGCGGGCTTCCACGGGCCCCTTGACCGTCCCGTTGATGATCACATGATCGGCCTTGAGGCCGCCTTCCACCACGGCGCCTTCGGAAATGACCAGGAGGGTGCCGCCCTCGGAGTTCGCGTGGATGGCACCGTAAACCTCGCCGTCGACCCTCAGGCCCTCGCCGAACTTCATGTTGCCGTGAATCTGGGTGCCCTGGGCGATCAGGCTCTTGATGACGGCAAGGTCTTTCTTTCCAAACATGGGAGCGCTCCTCGGGGATGTGGGCTACACAAGCAATGGGAAGAATGCTGCCGAGGCGGCATGGTGCGTGGGGGTGGTCGGCTGCGAGAGTTTGCGTCGGACGGCTGCCTGCGTGAGAGCAGGCGGACACGCCCAGGCCCACCCAAGGGTCTCCCCGCTGCCGTCAACACCGATTGACGCCGCGCCGCGCCTGTCGGTAGTCTCGCCCGGTCCCAACGCACCCACTCAGGAGACACGATGCGTCTGTTGTCCAAACTCGTCCCCGGGCTCGTCCTGCTCTGCAGCGTGATGGCCTTCCCGGCGGCCGCGCAGTCCGACTTTCCGAACAAGCCCATCCGCTGGATCGTTCCCTATCCGCCCGGCGGCACCACCGACCTGCTGGCCCGCCTGATGGGGCAGCACCTGTCGCAGAAGCTCGGGCAGACCATCGTCATCGACAACAAGGCCGGCGGCGGCAACAACATCGGCACCGAGCTGTCGGTGAAGGCACCGGCCGACGGCTACACATGGCACCTGGTCAATCCGGCCAACGCGATCAACGCCACGCTCTACCCGAAGCTGAACTTCAACTTCCTGGACGACATGCAGCCGGTGGCCGGCATCATCCGCGTGCCCAACGTGATGACGGTGACCAAGAACTTCCCCGCCAAGACGGTGGCCGAGTTCATCGACTACGCCAAGAAGAATCCCGGCAAGGTCAACATGGCGTCCTCAGGCGCGGGCACCTCGGTGCACCTGTCGGGCGAGCTGTTCAAGTTCATGACCGGCATCGACATGAAGCACGTGCCCTACAAGGGCGCAGGCCCGGCGATCAACGACCTGATCGGCGGCCAGGTCGACGTGCTGTTCGACAACATGCCTTCCATCATCGGCCACATCCGCGGCGGCTCGCTGCGCGCGCTGGCCGTGACGAGCGCGCAGCGTTCGCCGGCGCTCGACGTGCCCACCGTCGCCGAGACCGTGCCGGGCTACGAGGCGAGCGCCTGGTTCGGCGTGGCGGTGCCCAAGGGCACGCCGCGCGCCATCGTCGACCGCATCAACCGCGAGGTGAATGCCGCGCTGGCCGACCCCGCCATGCGCGCGCGCCTGGCCGACCTGGGCGGCGTGCCGATCGCCGGCACGCCCGAGCAGTTCTGGGCCATCCACCGCATGGAAACGGAGAAGTGGGCGAAGATCGTCCAGTTCTCCGGCGCCAAGGCGGACTAGGCCGCCTGCCAGAGCTGCCGCATCGCCTGCACGAAGCGGGCGGTAGGCAGCGCCGACTGTACGTCGCGCCCGGCGACCACCACGCGCTGCATGCGCGCGCCGGGTGAGGAGAACACCAGGGCGTCCAGCAAGTGCTCGTTCCCGACGCCCGCGAGAGCGGGCGTTTCCATGTCAGGCACGATGAAGTCCGCGCGCTGGCCCACGGCCAGCCCGCCCAGCGCCAGTCCCGCCGCGGCACTCGCGCCACCCAGTGCGCCCTGCAGCAGCGTCGCCGCCGTGCTCTCCTGCGCACCGCGCGCGCCGCCACGTTGCGCTGGCGCAGAACGAGCCGCTGCGAGTATTCCAGCAGGCGCAGCTCCTCGCTCCAGCTGCGCGTGACGTGGCTGTCCGATCCGATCGTCCAGGTGCCGCCCGCGGCCAGCCAGGCCGGCAGGTCGAACACGCCGTCGCCCAGGTTCGCCTCGGTGGTGGGGCACAGCACGATCGATGCTCCGCTGCGCTGCACGGCCTGCAGTTCCGCGGCGCTCGCCTGGGTTGCATGCACCAGGTTCCACTGCGCATCGAGCGAGGCATTGCGCAGCAGCCATTCGATGGGCCGCAGGCCGTGGTGCTGCAGGCAGTCGTGCACTTCCTGCTGCTGCTCAGCGACGTGGATGTGCACCGGCATGCCCGCGGCTCTCGCTTCGGCCGCGCATTCGCCCAATGCCGCCTCGTCCACCGCGCGCAGGGAATGCAGCGCGATGCCGGCGGTGAGCCGCGGCGTGGCGGACCGGCGCACGGCCTGCGCGATGCGCAGCACCGACTCGGGTGTCGAGGCGAAGCGGCGCTGGTCCGGGCGCAGCCCAGGGGCACCGAAGCCGGACCGCATGTACAGCGTCGGCAGCAGGGTCAGGCCGATGCCGGCCTGCTGCGCCGCGCGCACCAGGGCCTGCGACATTTCCATGGGGTCGGCATAGGGCTTGCCGCCCGGCTCGTTGTGCAGGTAGTGGAACTCGCAGACCTGCGTGTACCCCGCGGCCAGCAGCTCCGCGTAGAGGAAGGTCGCGATCGCCTCCAGCTGCGGCGGCGTGATGCGCAGCGCCACCGCGTACATGCGGTCGCGCCAGCTCCAGAAGTCGTCGTGTCCGGGGACGCTGCGTTCCGCGAGGCCGGCCATCGCGCGCTGGAAGGCGTGGCTGTGCGCATCGACGATGCCGGGCAGCGCGGGCCCGGCCAGCGTTTCCGCGCCGGCGCGCCCGGCGGCGGGACAGTCTTCGCGCACTTCCTGCCAGCAGCCGTCGGCGCCGGCGACCAGCAGCACGTCGCGCGCCCAGCGTCCGCCGACGAAGGCGAGCGGCGCATGGAAGCGGCGGGCTTCAGCCATGGAGCTTGCGGCAGGCTGCCAGCGCGGCTTCGACCATCGCGCGCACCACCGGCTGCACCTTCGCCGCCTGCGCCTCTTCGTAGTTCCACGGCGGGGCTTCGCGCATGTACAGGTACTGGCACATCTCCAGCTGCACCGCGTGCACGTGGTCGGCGGGGCGTCCGTACTGGCGCGTGATGTAGCCGCCCTGGAAGCGGCCGTTGACCACGTGCGTGAACTGCGGATGGTGCGCGCCGCCGCCGCGGCCACGGCCTGCGTGATGGAGGGATCGGCGCTGCGGCCGTCGGCGGTGCCGATGTTGAGGTCGGGCAGGCGGCCTTCGAACAGCCAGGGGATCTCGGCGCGGATGCTGTGCGCGTCCCACAGCAGCACGAAGCCGTGCGCCGCCTTCAGGCGCGCGATCTCCTCCTGCAACGCCTGGTGGTAAGGCGCCCACCAGGTCGCGCGCCGCTGCGCCTTCTGTTCCGGCGAGAGCGTGAAGCCCTCGCGGTAGAGAGGATCGCCGGTGAAGAAGCGGCTCGGGCACAGCTCGGTGTTGGAGGCGCCCGGGTACATCGGCGTGTCGTCGGGCGGCCGGTTCAGGTCCACGACGTAGCGCGAGACCGTGGGTTGCAGCACGCTGCCACCGAGATCGCGGGTGAAGGCGTACAGGCGGTCGAGGTGCCAGTCTGTGTCCTCCACCTCCAGCGCGCGCTCGACGAAGTCGGAGCGCAAATCCGCGGGGATCTCGGTACCCATGTGGGGGATGCTCACGAGCAGCGGCACGCTGCCGCGGTGCAGGTGGAAAGTCATCGCAGGCGTCCTTGAACGTAGGTCGAGCGCACGGGATTGGCGCCCAGCGCGTAGGCGAGCTGCGCGGGGCTTTGCACGTCCCACAGCACGAGGTCGGCCCGCAGGCCGGGCGCCAGCGCGCCGCGATCGGCGAGGCCCAGCGCGCGGGCCGCGTTGCGGGTGACGCCGGCGAGCGCCTCTTCGGGGGTGAGGCGGAACAAGGTGCAGGCCATGTTCAGCATCAGCAGCAGGGAAGTGCAGGGCGAAGTGCCGGGATTGCAGTCGGTCGATACCGCGATGGGAACGCCGTGGCGGCGCAGCAGGTCCACCGGCGGCACGCGCGTCTCGCGCAGGAAGTAGAAGGCGCCGGGCAGCAGCACCGCCACGCTGCCGGCCGCGGCCATCGCGCGCGCGCCGTCCTCGGACAGCCATTCGAGGTGGTCGCTGCTCAGGGCCTGGAAGGATGCGGCGAGGGCGGCCCCGCCGCTGTCGCTCAGTTGCTCGGCGTGCAGCTTCACCGGCAGCCCGAGCTGGCGTGCCGTGTCGAACACGCGGCGGGTCTGCGCGGCGCTGAAGCCGATGGTTTCGCAGAAGGCATCGACGGCGTCCACCAGCCCTTGCGCATGCAGGCTCGGCAGCATCGCGCACACCGCGTCGACGTAGTCGTCGGAGCGGTCCTTGAATTCGGGCGGAAGCGCGTGCGCCCCGAGGAAGGTGGTGCGCACCGTGAGCTGCTCCAGCTCGCCCAGGCGGCGCGCCACCCGCAGGCACTTGGCCTCCGCTTCCTCGGACAGGCCGTAGCCCGACTTGATCTCGAGGGTGGTCACGCCCTCCGCCAGCAGATCGCGCAGGCGGCGGCGCGACTGCGCGAGCAGGTCCTCCTCGCTGGCGGCGCGCGTGGCCTTCACCGTAGAGACGATGCCGCCTCCGGCGCGCGCGATCTCCTCGTAACTCGCGCCCTTCAGGCGGGCCTCGAACTCGCCCGCGCGGTCGCCGGCCCAGACCAGGTGGGTGTGGCAGTCGATCAACCCCGGGGTGATCAGCGCGTCCTGCGCGTCGTGTTCGACCGCGCCGGCGCGCAAGGCCGCCGGGAGATCGCCGCGCGGGCCGACCCATGCGATGCGGCCGTCCTCTTCCACCAGGGCGCCGTCCTCCACCAGGCCGTACGGTGCCTCGGCACCGGCCTGCAGCGTCGCGATCCTGGCGTTCACCCACAGCTGCCGGCTCATGGCGAGACCTCCATCCACAGGGCATGATCGGAGACCAGCGTGCCGGCCACAGCCTGGTCCAGCTGCACCCATGCCAGGTGGCGCGGCGGAACCTCGAAGCGCTGGCCCGCCGTTTCGAGCTGCGCGAGCTCGCGGTGGCAGTACACGGCCAGCAGCTGCCCCTCGCTGGCGCTGAAGCTGCGCCGGCCGCGCACCCGCCACATCTGCGCGCGGCCCGGCGGCGCCATCAGGTTGAAGTCGCGCGTGCTGTCGACGAACAGGGTGCAATGCACCGGGCTGGCGCCGTCGAAATTCAGCGGCGGGTCGGCGCGCGTGAGCAGCCGCTCCTTGCCCTGCGTGTGCAGGACCACGCCACCGCCATCGACCACCGCGAACCAGCGCTCCACGCCGTCGAAGCGCGAGAAGTTGCAGGCAGCGGTGATGTCGGCCACCGACATGCGGATCCTCCAGCTTTCCGCGTCGGGCAGCGCCAGCAGCTCGCGCGTCATGCCGCGGCCGTTGCGCCAGGGCTGCGGCACGATCGCATCGAGGTCGACCAGCTGCCAGTTCATGCCTGGAACTGCCCGCTGAAGCTGTAGCGCGAGCCCGGATAGAGCTGGCGCGCCACGCTGGCCACGTGCGCCCCGCTGACGGTGCGGCGCATCATCACGAGGCAGGGATCGCCGTTGCCGATGTCGAGTGCGCGCGCTTCCTCCGGCGTGGGCAGGGTCGCCTCGATGGTGTAGCTGGCCTCGGTCAGCGGCGCATGCTGCAGCAGGTGCGAGGTGGGCGACACCTGGGTGAAATCCGTCTGCAGGTAGCCGGGCGCCGCCTGCGGATTGACGTAGCGGTCCTCGTACTGGATGGGCACGCCGTTTTCCAGGTGCACCAGCACGGTGTGGAACACCGGCGCGCCCTTGCGCACCCCGAGCGAATCGGCCAGGGCGGCCCCGGCCTTTTCCTGCGCGGCCTTGACGACGCGCGTGCTGTGCACGTGGCCGCGCGCCGCCACCTCTTCGTGGATATCGCGGATGACGAGCTGCGAGGAGATGCGGTGCAGCTCGGCCACGCGGGTGCCGGAGCCTTGCACGCGCGTCACCAGCCCTTCCGTGGCCAGCTCGCGCAGGGCGCGGTTGGCCGTCATGCGGCTGATGGCGAAGCGCTCGCTCAGCGCGGCCTCGCTGGGCACGGCGTCGCCCGGCTTCCACTCGCCGCGCGCGATGTGCTGCCGGATCCAGCCCTTGACCTGCTCGTAGGCAGGCCGTTCGTCCTTTGCCATGGCTGCGAGCATACCCCCGTTGACACGGCTTGTATAGACAACTATGCTGCGCCGGCATCGTGGGTTGTATAGACAACTCGACCGCGCCGCATTCCAGGGGAAACCGCCATGTCCGACCTCTCGCAAACCTCCTTCCTCGGCGCCGGCCCGCGTCCGGTGCGCGCGCCGCAGGGCACGGCCCTGAGCTGCGCCAACTGGCAGATCGAGGCGGCCTTCCGCATGATCCAGAACAACCTGGATCCGGCGGTCGCCGAGAACCCCGACGAGCTGGTGGTGTACGGCGGCATCGGCAAGGCCGCGCGCAACTGGCCGGCCTTCGAGGCGATCCTGGCCACGCTGCGCACCATGCAGCCCGACGAGACGCTGCTGGTGCAATCGGGCAAGCCGGTCGGCGTGTTCCGCACCCACCCGGGCGCGCCGCGCGTGCTGATCGCCAATTCCAACCCCTGGTGCCCAAGTGGGCCACCTGGGAGCACTTCAACGAGCTCGACCGCAAGGGCCTGATGATGTACGGGCAGATGACCGCGGGCAGCTGGATCTACATCGGCACCCAGGGCATCGTGCAGGGCACCTACGAGACCTTCGCGGAAGCGGGCCGCCAGCATTACGGCGGCGACCTCGCGGGGCGCTGGGTGCTGACGGCGGGACTGGGCGGCATGGGCGGCGCGCAGCCGCTGGCCGCGTCCTTCGCCGGCGCCTGCTCGCTCAACATCGAATGCCAGCAGTCGCGCATCGATTTCCGCCTGCGCACCAAATACCTGGACAAGCAGGCGAAGGACCTGGACGAGGCACTGGCGCTGCTGCAGCAGCACACGGCGCGCAAGGAGGCCGTGTCCATCGGCCTGTGCGGCAACGCGGCGGAGATCGTGCCGGAGCTGGCGCGGCGCGCCCAGGCCGGCGGCCCGCGGCCCCACATCGTGACCGACCAGACTTCCGCGCACGACATCATCAACGGCTACCTGCCGATCGGCTGGAGCGTGGCGCAGTGGCAGGCCGCGCAGAAGGACCCGGCGCAGCACGCCCGCCTGAAGCAGGCGGCCGGTGAATCCTGCGCCGTGCACGTGCGCGCGATGCTCGCCTTCCACGCGATGGGCGTGCCCACCGTGGACTACGGCAACAACCTGCGGCAGGTGGCGCAGGACTTCGGCGTGGCCGAGGCCTTCGCCTATCCGGGCTTCGTGCCCGCGTACATCCGGCCGCTGTTCTGCCGCGGCGTCGGCCCCTTCCGCTGGGTGGCGCTCTCGGGCGACCCGGAAGACATCCGCAAGACCGACGCCAAGATGAAGGAGCTGTTCCCGCAGAACCGCCACCTGCACCGCTGGCTGGACATGGCCGGCGCGCGCATCAGCTTCCAGGGGCTGCCGGCGCGCATCTGCTGGATCGGGCTGGGCGAGCGCCACCTCGCGGGGCTGGCCTTCAACGAGATGGTGAAGAGCGGCGAGCTCAAGGCGCCCATCGTCATCGGCCGCGACCACCTGGACAGCGGCTCGGTGGCTTCGCCCAACCGCGAGACCGAGGCCATGCAGGACGGCAGCGACGCCGTGAGCGACTGGCCGCTGCTCAATGCGCTGCTGAACACCGCCAGCGGCGCGACCTGGGTCAGCTTCCACCACGGCGGCGGCGTCGGCATGGGCTATTCGCAGCATGCCGGCGTGGTGATCGTGTGCGACGGCACGGACGAAGCAGCCGACAAGATCCGGCGCGTGCTGTGGAACGACCCGGCCACCGGCGTGATGCGCCATGCGGACGCCGGCTACGACATCGCCCGCGAATGCGCGCACGAACACGGCCTGAAACTGCCGATGGTGGGCTGAGCGTGACTGTGGAGGTGCTCGTCCCCGGGGAACTGGACATCGCGCAGCTGCGCCGGCTGGTGGACACGCCGGAGCTGGCCGTCAAGCTCGATCCGCGCTGCCGCGGCGCGATCCGCGCCAGCGCGGAGATGGTGCGACGCGCCACCGAAGGCGACGCCCCGGTGTACGGCGTCAACACCGGCTTCGGCAAGCTGGCCACGCAGCGCATCGCGCGCGAGGACCTCGCGCTGCTGCAGCTGAAGCTGCTGCGCTCGCACGCCGTCGGCGTGGGCGAGCCGCTGCCGCAGCGCGTGGTGCGCCTGATCCTGCTGCTGAAGGCGGCCAGCCTGGCGCGCGGCTATTCCGGCGTACGCGAGGAGGTGGTGGACGGCCTGATCGCGATGCACAACCGCGGCGTGCTGCCCGTGATCCCGGCGCAGGGCTCGGTGGGCGCCTCGGGCGACCTCGCGCCGCTGGCGCACCTGGCGCTGCCCCTGATCGGCGAGGGCGAGGCCTGCTTCGAAGGCGTGCACATGCCGGGCGGCCAGGCGCTGGAGAAGGCGGGCCTCAAGCCGGTGCAGCTCGGCGCCAAGGAGGGGCTGGCCCTGATCAACGGCACGCAGGTCTCCACCGCGCTGGCGCTGGACGCGCTGCTCTCGGCCGACAAGCTGTTCGAAGCCGCGGTGATCACCGGCGCCCTGACGCTCGACGCCGCGCGCGGCAGCGACGCGCCCTTCGATCCGCGCATCCACGCGGTGCGCGGGCAGCCGGGCCAGATCGACTGCGCTTCCGCCTACCGTGCACTGCTGGTGGGCAGCGAGATCCGCCGCTCGCACCTGGAAGGGGACGACCGCGTGCAGGACCCCTACTGCCTGCGCTGCCAGCCGCAGGTGATGGGCGCCTGCCTGGACCAGATGCGCTACGCCACGCAGGTGCTGGTGCGCGAGGCGAATGCCGTCACCGACAACCCGCTGGTGTTCGCCGACCCCGGATCCAGTCCGGGGCAGGCTTCGGGCCACATGGTCTCGGGCGGCAATTTCCATGCGGAGCCGGTGGCGCTGGTGGCCGACGCACTGGCGGTGGCGATCGCGGAGATCGGGGCGATCTCCGAGCGCCGGGTGGCGATGCTGGTGGACACCGTGGTGTCGCGCCGCCGCCCTTCCTCACGCCCGAGCCGGGGCTCAATTCCGGCTTCATGATCGTGCACGTCACCGCGGCGGCGCTCGCCTCGGAAAACAAGTCGCTGGCGCACCCGGCCAGCGTCGACAGCCTGCCCACCTCCGCCAACCAGGAGGACCACGTGAGCATGGCGACCTTCGCCGCGCGCCGGCTGCGCCCCATGCTGGCGAACAGCGCCCACATCGTGGCGATCGAGCTGCTCGCCGCCGCGCAAGGCATCGAATTCCTGCGGCCGCTGGCCAGCGCGCCGGCGCTGGAGGCCGTGCTGCGCCTGGTGCGCAGCGTGTCGCCCGCCATGATGTCCGACCGCAGCCTGGCGCGCGACATGGAAGCCATGCACCACCTGGTGGCGGCGGGCGACATCGGCCACGCCACCGAGCGGCAGATCCCGGAGCTGCAGGCCTTGCGCCTGGCATGAGCCCTGCATAGAGTCACACCCATCCCATCCCCGAGGAGCATCCCATGAAGAAGCTGTTCACCGTCACCTTGCTGGCCTTCGCCGCCGCAGCGTCGCAGGCGCAGGAAACCAAGGTGGCCATCGGCCTGTCCGGATGGACCGGCTTCGCGCCGCTGACGCTGGCCAAGGAAGCCGGCATCTTCAAGAAGAACGGCCTGGACGTGACGCTGCGCAAGATCCCGCAGAAGGACCGCCACCTGGCCATCGCCTCGGGCGACGTGCAGTGCGCCGCGACCACGGTGGAGACCTGGATCGTGTGGAACGCCAACGGCGTGGCCACCACGCAGATCTTCCAGCTGGACAAGTCCTACGGCGCCGATGGCATGGTGGTGCGGGGCAACATCGCCAAGATCAGCGACCTCAAGGGCAAGACGGTCGCCGCCAGTGCACCCGGCACGGCGCCCTACTTCACGCTGGCCTGGATGCTGAAGAAGAACGGCCTGTCGCCCAAGGACGTGAAGGTGGTGAACCTGGAACCGCAGGCAGCGGCCAACGCCATGATCGCGGGCACCGCGGACCTCGACGCCGCGATGACCTACGAGCCCTATCTCTCCGCCGTGCGCGCCAAGCCGGAGGCCGGCAAGATCATCGCCACCACGCTGGACTACCCGATGGTGATGGACACCTTCGGCTGCACGCCCAAGTTCCTCACCGAGAACCCGCGCGCGGCCAAGGCGCTGGCCGACAGCTACTTCGAGGCCCTGGAGATGATCAAGCGCGAGCCGAAGAGGAGCTTCGAGATCATGGGCGCCGACGTGAAGCAGAGCGCGGACCAGTTCGAGGCCAGCCAGAAGTTCCTGCGCTGGCAGGACCGCGAGGCCAACCAGAAGTTCTTCGCCGGCGAGCACGCGGCCTTCAGCAAGGAAGCCGCCGACCTGCTGCTGGAAGCGGGGATCATCCGGCAGATCCCGGACCTGACGAAGCTGGCCGACACGCGTTTCCTGAAGTGACATGAAGCCGCTCGCGCCCGTCGAACCCGGTACGCGCGTCGCGCTCGGAGTCGCCTTCTTCGTGCTCTTCTTCCTCGCCTGGGCGGCGGTCACCTTCGGCGGGCTGGTGCCCAAGACCTTCCTCGCCGACCCGGTGCAGATGGTCCGCTCGGGGTGGACGCTGCTCACCGAGCACGGCTTCCTGCGCGACATCGGCATGACCGTGTGGCGCGTGCTGGGGGCTTCGTCATCGCGGCGGCCCTGGCCGTGCCGCTGGGCGTGCTGATGGGCGCCTACAAGCCGGTGGAGGCCTTCTTCGAACCCTTCGTGAGCTTCGCGCGCTACCTGCCCGCCTCCGCCTTCATCCCGCTGCTGATCCTGTGGGCCGGCATCGGCGAGGCGCAGAAGCTGGCCGTGATCTTCATCGGCTCCTTCTTCCAGCTGGTGCTGATGATCGCGGTGAGCGTGGGCAACACGCGGCGCGACCTGGTGGAGGCGGCGTACACGCTGGGCGCGCTCGACGCGGGCATCGTCAAGCGGGTGCTGCTGCCTTCCAGCGCGCCCGAGATCGCCGAGACGCTGCGCATGGTCCTGGGCTGGGCCTGGACCTACGTGATCGTCGCCGAGCTGATCGGCGCCTCCAGCGGCATCGGCCACATGATCACCGACAGCCAGTCGCTGCTGGCCACCGACCAGATCATCTTCGGCATCATCGTCATCGGCCTGATCGGGCTGGTCACCGACTTCGCCTTCAAGGCCTTCAACCGGAAACTGTTCCCATGGGCCCAGATCGGACGATGAGCATCCTGCAGGTCTCCGGCGTCGCCAAGACCTTCCCGGGCCGCGCGGGCGGCACGGTGGCCCTGGAGGCGACCGACCTGCTGGTGCAGGAGAACGACTTCATCACCATCCTCGGGCCGTCCGGCTGCGGCAAGAGCACGCTGCTGCGCATGGTCGCGGGCCTCGACACGCCGACCACGGGGATCATCTCGCTGGACGGCAAGCCGGTGCACGGGCCCGGTGCGGACCGCGGCATGGTGTTCCAGAGCTACACGCTGTTCCCCTGGCTGACGGTGCTGCAGAACGTGTGCTTCGGCCTGCGCGAGAAGGGCATGCCGCTGCGCGAGCAGCAGGACATCGCCCGCCGCTTCCTCGCCAAGGTGGGGCTCTCGGGTTTCGAGAACCACTTCCCCAAGCAGCTCTCGGGCGGCATGCAGCAGCGCACCGCGCTGGCGCGCGCGCTCGCCAACGATCCGCGCATCCTGCTGATGGACGAACCCTTCGGCGCGCTGGACCACCAGACGCGCGAGCTGATGCAGGAACTGCTGCTCGGGATCTGGGAGTCCGAACGCAAGACGGTGCTGTTCGTCACGCACGACATCGACGAGGCCGTGTTCATGGGCAACCGCGTCGTCGTGATGAGCGCGCGGCCCGGCCGCATCAAGTGCGACCTCCCGGTGCCGCTGCAGCATCCGCGCCATTACGCGATGAAGACCACCCCACCCTTCATGGAGCTGAAGGCGCGGCTGACCGAGGAGATCCGCGTCGAGGTGCAGCGCGCGGCCGGCCTGGTGCCAACGGCCTAGGCGCCGACGGCGCGCTTCGCCTGCGCCACCGCCTCGCGTTCGGCCACCTTCACTTCGACCACCGGCGCGCCGGTGGCGTCGAAGAAGGGCGTCTGCCGGTAGGCGCCGCGCGCGCGGGCGGCCAGCAGGCGCAGCATCAGGCGCGCCAGCCGCGCCATGCCGGCGAGCTTGCCCACGCGCGGCACGGGCCCGTGCGCCGAGCCGGTGTTCACCTGCAGCTGCACGGCGGGGAAGGAGGTCTCGATCGGCTGCGGCCGCTCCAGGCAGCTGTGCACCATGCCCGCGTAAGGCAGCTTCCAGTCGCGCGGCGTGTTGGCGATCGGCGTGCGGCAGCAGCCCGCGTACCAGCGCAGCAGCCCGCGCGGCGACAGCGACAGGCAGGCCAGCCACTCCTGGCCGGCGGTCAGGCGCACATTGTTGGATTGCATGGCGACGATGTCGGTGCCGCCCTGGGCATCGAGCACGCGCTGCGGCTCGCCCAGCAGGTGCGCGTAGGCCTGGCAGTCCCGGCAGTAGCACACCGCGCGCAGCACGGGCGCGGGCTGCGCGATCTCGCCCTGCAGCTTGCCGCAGCGGCACTGGAAGCGGTGGGCCATGGCGCGCTCAGGCGCGGGCGCGCGCCTTGTCCAGGATGCGCGACACCCGCCGCGGCCCGCCCTCCACGTGCTCCACGAGGTTCAGCCGGGCGTAGCGGAAGGCATCGAGCACCGCCAGCATGTCGTCGCCGATGTTCTGGTCGAGGCCGCGCAGCGTGACCAGGGGCAGGGGCTTGTTGTTCCAGATCGCGGTGACGAAGGACACCACGTCGCGCGAATGGCGCGGGGTGCGCTCCTCGGCCAGCCGCAGCAGCCGGTCGAGCGCGGAGAGCCCGAGCTCGGTAGCGCTGTGCGCGCTGATCTCCTCGGACATCAGGCGGGCCCGTTCGAGCAGGGTGCCTTCGTGGTCGACGCGCATCCGGTCGCCGCGGCCGACGACCAGCTGCACCCGGTTGATGCGCTCCAGGCTCGCCTGGTGCTGCCGCTCCCGTTCCGCCTTGCCCATGGCACATCCCCTTGCTGGGCGGGCCTGCCGGCGCGGGCCCGCGGTGTTCCCCTTGTACTTCAGCCGGGCCGAAAGCGTAAGCGGAGATGCCCGCAGTGCGTTGCGCCCGGCTCACGGCGCCGCATCGAAACCGAGCCGGCGGTAGCGGATGCGATGGCCGCGGACGTGGTCCACGCCCGTGAATTCGTTGGCCGACTCGAACGAGATCTGGAAGGTGGCGAAGGGCAGCCGCAGCCGCGAGGGCGGCTCGCCGTTCATCGAGGTGTATTTGCGCTTGAGGTTGGTGCCGTCGTAAAGCCAGGTGCCCTCGTGCGCCTGCCGGGTCAGCCGGCCGGCGGCGTCGACGATCTCGACGTCCTCGCGGAAGGTGCCGCGCGACTGCAGCGAGAGAACGCGCCGCACGCGCACGCCCTCGTTGCCGTACTCGCGCTCCCAGGTGCCGCGCAGGAGGGCGGTGTGTCTTCGGCGGGCTGGTCGGGCACCGGGTCGTGGAAGCGCGCGAACAGCGCCCCCAGCGCCAGCAGCGCGATGGCGGCGAGGACGGGCAGGGACACACGGGGCATGGCGGCACGGCGAGCGAAAACCAGTATGCACGACCCCCGACGGCAGAGCATGCGCGGACGCTCGCGTCACAATGGCACGCGCCATGAACCACTTCGCTCCCGTCGCACTGCCACACGCCAGCCGCCTGGTGAACCACGGCCCCACCGTCCTCGTCACCAGCGCGCACGGCGGCCGCCGCAACGTGATGGCGGCCGCCTGGTCGATGCCGGTGGAGTTCACGCCGCCGCGCATCGCGGTGGTGATCGACAAGAAGACCTTCACCCACGAACTCGCGATGGCCGCGGGCGGCTTCGGCCTGTGCCTGCCCTCGCAGGCGCTGGTGGACCTGACCTACGCCGTCGGCAGCACGAGCGGCCGCGACGGCGACAAGTTCGCCCGCCACGGAATCGAGGCGCGCCCCGGTCCGGTGCTCGGCATGCCGGTGATCGAGGCCGGCTGCGCCGCCTGGCTGGAATGCCGGCTGATCCGCGAGCCGCACGCCGAGGACGCCTACGACACCTGCTTCGCGGAAGTGGTGTCCGCCGCGGCCGACACGCGCGTCTTCACCGGCGGCCACTGGAACTTCCGCGTGGACAACGCCGGCCTGCAGACCATCCACCACCTCGGGGCGGCCACTTCGTGCGCTCCGCCGGTTCGGTGCGCGCGCAGCCGCTGCAGGACGCGCGCTCTTGAGCCGCCACCGCATCTACCTCGCGGGCCCCGACGTGTTCCGGCCCGACGCCGCGGCCCACGGCCGCCGGCTGGTGGCGCTGTGCGCGCAGCACGGCTTCGACGCCGTGTTCCCGCTGGACGAATCCCTGCCCGCGGGCCTGCCCGGGCCCGAGGCGGCGCGGCGCATCTACCAGGCCAACCTCGCGCACATCGAGGCCTGCGACGCGGTCGTCGCGAATCTCGACTTCTTCCGCGGGCCGGAGCCTGACAGCGGCACCTGCTTCGAGCTCGGCTACGCCGTCGCGCGCGGCAAGCCCGTGGTCGCCTACCTGCCCGAACAGGGCAGTTTTGCCGAACGCATCCGGCGCCGCCATCCGCAGGCGGTGCGCGAAGGCCTGCTGGATGCGGCCGGCTGGCAGCTGGAGGAATTCGGGCTGCCCCTGAACCTGATGCTGGCGGTGCCCGCGCGCATCGTCGTCGGCGACCTGGGCGCCGCGCTGGCGGTGTTGCGCACCACACTGGCCGCGCCGCCAGGCCCCTAGAACGCGACGTTCGTCGGCGCGCGCCGGCCATGCGACGACGCGCGTTGCGTGCCCCGCGGGCCTCCTCCTATAAGGAACGTTCGTCGTGCGGGAGGGGCACACATGCTGCGTAGAGCATCCGTTCTGCTGGGGATGGCGGTCCTGCTGTCCCTGGTCATTCCGCTGGAGGCCTTGCTGAAGCACAGCGGCGTCGACGCCGCGCTGGGCATGCGCGACCTCGAACTGGTCGCCACCTGCGTGCTGCTGGCGCTGCTTCCGGCGTTCGCGCTGTTCCACGACGCGCAACTCGCGCGGCGCATCCCGCGCTGGAACATCTGGGTCGCCGTGCTGGCCTTCTGCTCGGTGCTGTTCCTGCTGCTGCACCTGCCCTGGACGCTGGGGCTGGCCGCCGTCTATGCGAAGCAGGCGCTGCCGCCGACGATCCCGCATGGCGCGGTGATCAGCGCCATCGAACTGGCCGCGCGCCTGGGCGTGTTGGTCTCGCTGGTCGGCGTGCTGGTGAACCTGGACTCGATCCCCGACGAGGACGCGCCGGTGAAGCGGAGGAAGAAATGAAGCGCCTGTTCCTCGCCCTCACGCTGCTGCTGATGTCCTTCCTGGCCGCGCTCGACCACCTCGACGCCTTTCATGCGCTGGTGGCGCGCATCGGCATCCAGCGCTGGATGACCGAGCTGGTGCTGGCCGCCGCCGCCGTCGCCCTGTTCGTGAACGCCACCCACCTGCACCGCCGGCTGCTGTTCCCGCGCCGCGGGCTGCGGCTGCTGGCCGCCGGCCTGGGCGTGTACGCGATCGCGCTGGTCGCGGCCACCGGATGGCTGTCCCGGGCCGTGGACTTCTTCGTGATCGACACCAGTGGCGCATGGTCGGCCGTGGCCGACGTCGTCGCCGACCTGGGCGCGCAGCCCGTGTTCCTGACCGCGCAGGTGCTGCTGGTCGTCGGCGCGGTGCGCGCCCTGAGCAACCTGGTGCCGCCGGCGGAATTCGAAGCGGACTACTGATCCCAGGCTGCTAGGGCAGGAGCACCGTGCGGCCGCGGACGCGGCCGGCCGCCAGTTCGTCCAGCACCTCGCTGGCCTGCCGCAGGTCGCGCGTGGTCACCGGCATCGGCGGGATCGCGCCCTGTTTCGCGATCGCCAGCAGCTCGCGCAACTCCTCCAGGCTGCCGACGTAGGAACCCATGAGCGTGATCGCCTTGAGCGACAGCATCGCCGGCACGATGGTGGTGGCGCCCCCGAGCAGGCCGACGCAGACCATCCGGCCGCCCTTGCGCAGCGAGCCCATCCCGAAATCGAAGCTGCTGGCGGAGCCGACGAAGTCGACGACCGCGGCCGCGCCACCTGAAGTTGCCTTGAGCAGGGCCTTCTGTGCGCCCTCGGCCCGCGGGTCGATCACCTCGCGGGCGCCCGCGGCGCGCGCCAGTTCCCACTTCGCCTGGTCCGGCTCCGCCACGATGGGCGCGACGCCGCAGACCTGCGCCGCCAGCCGCACGCCGGAGAGGCCGACGCCGCCGGCGCCCACCACCAGCAGCGGCTCGCCTTGCGCGAGCCGGCCCACCTTCTTCAGTGCGCTGTACGCGGTCAGGCCCGCGCAGGCGAGCGTGCAGGCCTGCGTGGGCGGAATGTCGCCGAAGTCCAGCAGGTAGCGCGGATGCGGCACCAGCACGTGCGTGGCGAAGCCGCCGTCGCGCGCGACGCCCAGCGCCTGCGGCGCGGTGCACAGGTGCTCCTGGCCCGCAGCGCAGAGCGCGCAGGCGCCGCAGCCGATCCAGGGATAGACCAGGCGGTGCGCGCCGATGGCAACGCCCTGCGCCTGCGGCCCGCAGGCGACCACGGTGCCGGTGATCTCGTGGCCCAGCGTGCGCGGCGGCTGCACCGTGCGCGCCAGGTCCAGCCGGTTGCCCTTGCCCAGGTCGAAGTGGCCATCGCGCATGTGCAGGTCGCTGTGGCAGGCGCCGCAGCCGCTCACGCGCAGCAGCACTTCCGGTCCCACGGGGACCGGTTGTTCGCGGATCGCCTCCACGAGGGGCTTGCCGAACTCCTGGACCTGGTAGCTGCGCACCCGCTCCACTAGAGGCCCTGGTGGCAATTCCCCATGCCCGCCTTGGACGAGCCGGTCACGGTGGGCACGCCGTCATCGGGTGCGAGCGAGGTGTCGCCCGCTGGCGCGCCGGGGTGGCTGTCGATGTCGCCGCGACCGGGATCACCGCCGCGGCCTGCGCCGGTTCCGCAAGGGTGCTGGTGGGCGAGGGCTCGACGAAGGCCGCGAGCGCGAACCCGCCGACCAGCGCCGCGCCGGCGGCCGCGACCCAGCGCGATCGCACCCTGTCGATGATGGGCGGCACGGGCGCGCCACCGGGTTCCGCTGCAGCCTGCTGTTGACGAAGCATGTAGCACATCGCCAGCTCCTTCCGTATGCGTGGGGGCAGTATCGGACCGCCCCGCCGGCGATGCAAGGAGTTCGTCCGGTTCAGGTGGCTTGCGGCGCCGCGTCCTCGCCCGGCGCGCCTTCGTCCTCGAGCTGCTGCAGCTGGTAGAGGCGCTGGTACAGGCCGCCGGGAATGTCTATCAGCTGGGCATGGGTGCCCAGTTCCGCAGCCCGGCCATGGTGCAGCACGACGATGCGGTCGGCGTCACGCACGGTCGAGAGGCGGTGGGCGATCGCGACCACCGTCACCTTGCCGCGCAGGGCGGCCAGCGCGCGCTGCACCACCTGCTCGGTGTCGGAGTCGATGTGCGAGGTGGCCTCGTCGAGCAGCAGGATGCGCGGCTCGCCCGCCAGCGCCCGCGCGATCGCCAGCAGCTGCTTCTGCCCGACCGACAGCCGCGCGCCGCCTTCGCCCAGCGGCGTGTCGTAGCCGCGCTCCAGCCCGGCGATGAAGCCGTGCGCGTGCGCCGCGCGCGCGGCCGCCTCGACCTGCGCGTCGCTCAGCGCCCGGCCCATCGCGATGTTCTCGCGCACCGTCGCCGCCAGCAGGAAGGGCTCCTGCGGCACCAGCCCGACGCTGGCGCGGAAGGTGTCCTCGGCGAGCGCCTCCAGCGGCACGCCGTCGATGCGGATGCTGCCCACCGGCGCGGAATAGAAACGCAGCAGCAGCGACAGCAGCGTGGTCTTGCCGCTGCCTGTGTGGCCGACGATGCCGTGGAAGCTGCCGGCGGGGATGCGCAGGTCGATGTCGTGCAGCACAGTCCGCCCCGGCTGGTAGCCGAAGGACAGCTGCTCGATCGCGATCTCGCCGCGGCCCACGCGGCCCTGGTCCGTCGCCACCGGCGCCTCCGCTTCGGCCAGGAGGGCCTGCACGCGGGAGGCGCCCACCAGCGCCTGCTGCAGCTGCGAGGACTGCATGGTGATCTGGATCAGCGGCTCCACCACGCGCGAGATGTAGCTGATGAAGGCGTACAGGATGCCGACCTCCATCGCGCTCAGCGCGCCGCCATTGGCGCGCAGCCCGAACACGCCCAGCACCACCGCGAGCAGCAGCACGTTGAGGAAGTCGAGCACCGGCCGCAGCAGCCAGGCGTTGGCGCGCAGCTCTCGCTTGCGCGAGCGGTAGTGCGCCATGTTGAGCGAGCGGAAGCGCTCGACGAAGCGCTCCGTGGCATTGGACGCCTGCAGCACCGGCATGCCGGCGATCGACTCGGCCACCTGCGCGTTCAGCTCGCTGCGCAGCTCGCGCGTGCGCGACACCGCCGGCGCCGACAGGCGCTGGTAGGCGAACACGATCAGCGCCACCGCGGGAACGAGCGCCATGACGATCAGCATCAGCCGCCAGTCCAGCCAGAGCATGGCGGCCATCGCGCCGGCCAGGATGATCAGGCTGTCGAGGATGACGAACAGCACCTGCACGTACAGCGTCTTGACCGCCTCGGTGTCGTTGGTGACGCGGCTCACCAGCTGGCCGGTGATGGCGTGGTCGAAGAAGGGCATGGGCAGGCGCAGCACGTGCCGGTACACCTCCTCGCGGATGCGCTGCACCGAGCGCATCGCCACGCCGGCCAGCCGCACCAGCTGCCGGTAGCGGACCCAGCTGGCCAGCGCGCCGGCGAGCAGGGCGCCGAGCAGCAAGCCCGCAATCTGCGGCAGCGCCGCGTCGCGCGGCAGCAGGTAGTTGTCGATGAAGTACTTGCCGGCCAGCGGCCCCAGTGCCTCCAGGCCGGCGGCCAGCAGCAGCCAGGCGATCCCGTGCAGCACGTGGCGGCGCTCGGGCGCGGCGGCGCGCAGCAGCAACGCGGCGGCGGCGGACAGGAAGCGGCGCGGCGCGGTCGCGGCAGCGGTGCGCGCCTTGGCGATGGCCTCAGTCCGCATCCAGGCTCGCCTGCAGCTGCTGGTAGCGCCACTGGCGCGCGTACCAGCCGTGTCCCGCGGCCAGCGCCGCGTGCCTTCCTGTTCGGCGACGTGGCCCTCGCGCAGCACCACGGTGTGGTCGGCGTCGGCCACCGCGCTCAGGCGATGGCTGACGATCACCACGGTGCGACCCACGCGGGCCTCGCGCAGGTGCGCCAGGATGCGCGATTCGGTGTCGGTGTCGACGGCGGACAGCGCGTCGTCCAGCAGCAGGAGCGGTGCGTCGGCCAGCAGGGCGCGGGCGATCGCCACGCGCTGGCGCTGGCCGCCGGACAGGGTGACGCCGCGCTCGCCCACCGGCGTGTCGTAGCCTTGCGGCAGCCGCAGGATGTCCTCGTGCACCGCGGCCAGGCGCGCGACCTGCTCCACTTCCGCGCGCGTGGCAGCCGGCCGCGCCAGCGCGATGTTCTCGGCCACCGAGGCGGAGAACAGGAAGGCCTCCTGCGGCACCCAGGCGATCGCGGCGCGCAGCGCATCCAGGCGGTAATCCTGCAGGTCGACGCCGTTCCAGCGCAGCGTGCCGGTGCCGGGCGCGTGGTGCCGCATCAGCAGCCGCAGCAGCGTGGACTTGCCGGCGCCCGTGGGACCCACCAGGCCCAGCGTGCGTCCCGGTGCCAGTTCCAGCGACACGCGGTCCAGCGCGGGCCGCGCCTGCGGGCCGTAGGCGAAGCGAACGTCCTCCAGCGCGATCGGACCCGGGACCACGCGCTCCACGGTGCCGTGGTCCTCCACGCTCAGCGGCGTTTCCAGCACCGGTTCAAGCCGGGCCCAGGCGGCGCGTCCGCGCTCCACCAGCGACAGCACCCAGCCGGCCGCGAACATCGGCCACACCAGCTGCCCCAGGTACAGGCTGAAGCTGGTGAGCTGGCCCACGGTCAGCTCGCCGCGCCACACCAGCCAGCCGCCGCCGGCCAGCACCAGCGCCGTCGCCGCGGAGAAGGTGATGCCCACCGCCGGTTCGTACGCCGCTTCCCAGCGCTGCGCCGACAGGCTCGCCTGCGCCGCGCCGGACGCCAGCTGGCCGAACTGCGCTTCGCTGCGCGCCTGCAGGCCGAGCGCGCGCACGGTGCGCACGCCGGCCAGCGTTTCCTGCACGTGGTCGTTGAGCGCGCCGAAGCGCTCCAGCGACTGCCGCGAGGCCTCGTGCACGTGGCGCGAGATGCGCCAGAAGGCCAGCCCCATCAGCGGGAAGGGCAGGATCGCGACCAGCGCCAGGCGCCAGTCCACGCCGAGCGACATCATCGCCAGCACGAGCACCAGCGTGAGCGTGCCGTCGAAGCCGGCCAGCACGCCTTCGCTGGCGGCCATCTCCACCGCGTCGATGTCGTTGGTGGCCAGCGCCATCAGGTTGCCGGTGCGCCGCTCCTGGTAGAAGGACGCGCCTTGCAGCGCCAGCCGCGCATACAGGTGGTCGCGCAGCTCCACCCCCATGCGGTAGGCGGCGGAGTAGAGCTTCAGCCGCCAGCCCACGCGCAGGAAATACACCGCCGCGCCGGCCGCCAGCAGCCAAGCCAGTTCGCGCAGCAGCGCATCTCGCGGCAGGCGGTTGGCCACCAGGCCGTCCACCACGGCGCCGATCTGGCGCGGGATCCAGACGATCATCAGCGCGATTCCGAGCAGCATCACCGCCGAGACCGCATAGGCCCCGCGGTGGCGCAGGATGAAGCGGCCGATCAGTCGGTAGAGGGACATCGGAAGAAGGCGTTCAGCTCCGCGCCCGACGCCGCGCCGGCAAAGCCGTCGAAGCTGCCTTCCTGCGCGATCATCTGCGCCGCGCGCATGAAGCCGGCCCAGGCGCTGCGGGCCAGCGCGCCGCCGACGCTCACGCGCCGCACGCCCAGCTGCTCCACGTCGTGCAGGGTGAGGTCGGTGGTGAAGCCGATCAGCAGGTTCACGGGCTTGGGGGCGACCGCGGCCACCACGGCGGCGATCTGTTCGCGCGTCCGGATGCCCGGCGCATAGAGGCAGTCGGCGCCGGCTTCGGCATAGGCTTTCAGGCGCCCGATCGCGTCGTCCAGGTCGGGCCGGCCGACGATGAAGTTCTCCGCGCGCCCGACCAGCAGGGTCTCGCCGCCGGTCTCGTCGATCGCGGCGCGGGCGGCGCGGATGCGTTCGACGGCGGTCGGGATGTCGCGCAGCGGCTCGTGCGGGTCGCCGGTGGAGTCCTCGATGGACAGGCCGGCCACCCCGGTGTCCACGGCCAGCCGCACGTAGCGCGCCACGCCGGCGGCGTCCGTCCCGAAGCCGTCCTCGAAGTCGGCGTTCACCGGCAGTTCGGTCGCATCCACCATCTCGCGCAGGTGCACCAGCACTTCCTCCGGGCTCATGTCACCGTCGGCCTTGGCGTGGCGCCAGGCGGCCCCCGAACTGGTGGTGGCGAGCGCCTTGAATCCCAGCTTCTCCAGGTAGCGCGCGCTGCCGAGGTCCCAGGGATTGGGGATCGCGAAGCAGCCGGAGGCATGCAGCTGGCGGAAGGCGCGCCGGCGGGCGGAGATGTCGTGGGGCGAGGGCATGGATCCTCCGGGGCGGGTGCGGACGAGGACCGCATTCTGCTCTGTCCGCGATGTCCCTGCGCCGTGCGTGCGGCCCCGGCCGACGGACACCGGCGCGCAGCGCCGACGCGGACCGCACAGCTTCCCGCTTACCGTGGAGCATGGATCCCAGGCGCGGCCTCCTGCTCGTGGCATTGTTCGTGCTGCTGCATTCGTCCACCGACGAACTGCTTCGGCCGCCGCCTGCCGCGCCCGCTTCGCCGCCCGCCGCGGTGACCGATCCGCAGCCGCCGACGCCCGGCGAGTTGCTCGCGCGCAGGCGCCTCGTCGTGCCGGTGGCGGGCACGCCGCCTGCGAAGCTGCAGGACAGCTTCGGCGCGCGCCGCGGCATGGGCCGCAAGCACGAGGCCATCGACATCATGGCGCCCTGGGGCACGCCGGTGCTGGCCGCGGACGACGGGCGCGTCGAGAAGATCACCAGCAACCGCGGCGGCGGGCTGACGATCTACCAGGTCGATGCCTCCGGACGTTTCGTCTATTACTACGCGCACCTCGCGGGCTATGCGGAGGGCCTGAAGGAGGGGCAGCCGGTGCGGCGCGGCGACGTGATCGGCTACGTGGGCGCGACCGGCAATGCGAGCCGCAATGCGCCGCACCTGCACTTCGCGGTGCTGCTGCTCACCACGCAGAAGCGCTGGTGGGGCGGCGAGGCGATCAATCCCTATCCCGCCCTCGCGCAATCCGCGGCCGTCACCACCGCCAGGCGCTGAGCTTCTTCGCGACTCAGCAGCGCGACACGCGGCGCAAACGGGTATTTTTCGACCTGCGCGCGAACGATCGTGTAAGACACTGAACTCTTTCGGGTAGGAGGGCCTCCTACCACTTCATGTTTGATGGAGGCCCTGCTCAGATGTGGAAGTCCGGTGTCATCGCCCTCATGGCGGCTGCTGCGTTCAGTCCTTCCTTCGCCCAGAACGATGAGTTCGAGAAGGGCATGAACACGATGTGGGAAGTGCTGTGGCACCAGAGCGGCACGCCCACCCGGCTGGTCCGCTGGGAGCAGGACCTCAAGGTCCGCGTCTTCGGCGTGGACGTCGCCAGGCACCGGAAGTCCACCCTGCAGGCGCTGCGCAACGCCGCCGACGTGGCCGGCGTGAAGGTCATCGACGTGAGCGACCAGCCCGATGCAGCCCAGCAGGCGAACGTGAGCATCGAGATCACGCCCGACACCGCGCTGGCCGACAACCAGCCCTGCGAGACGCGGCTGAACTTCCGCACGGAGACCCGCCTGGACTCCGTCACCATGCAGATGCGCACCAGCGAAGCCTGGCGCTGCGCCTACCACGAGTCCATGCACGTCATGGGCGTGCGCGGCCACCCGGAAGGCGACACGGTGCTGAGCTATTTCGCCAAGTCGGTGGACTCGCTGCAGCCGCTGGACAAGGCCATGCTGCGCGCCTGGTACTCGCCGCGCGCCCGCGGCGGCATGACGCCCTTCGAGGTGCTGCCCATCCTGGCCGACGAGCTGGTGAAGATCATGCCGGACAAGGCCAGCGCCATGAAGTCGCGTGATGCCTTCCTGAGCCGCACCGTCGCCGAGATGCGCGAGTTCGCCGACGGCCGGGGCGACGTGCCCACGATCGTCAAGCAATCGGGCAAGTCCTCCGCCGAGGCCATCCGCTACGGCCGCATGGAGATGAGCTACTTCCTGGGCATCGCCTACCAGGAAGGCGTGACCGTCAAGCAGGACCCGAACCAGGCCGTGCAGTGGCTGCAGCGTGCGGCGAGCATGGGCAGCCGCACGGCGCAGGCACGCCTCGGCGCCGGGGCCTTCGCGCAGCGCTGATCAGCGCCGCGCGCCGGCGCCCTTGCGGCGCGCCGTCTTCGCCGCACTCTGCAGGAAGCTCGCCAGCGCCGGGTTCTGCAGGGCCGGGTTCCACACCAGCAAGGCCGGCGCCGCCACCGGCGCGCCGGCGAAGGGCACGAACTTCACGCCGGCCACGCGCGAGCTGCCCAGCGTGCGCGGCACCAGCGACACCCCAGACCCTGCGCCACCATCGCCACGATGGTCAGCCACTGGCGTGCCGCATGCACGGTGCGCGGGTGGATGCCGGCGCGGCTGAAGATCGCGATCACGTTGTCGT
The DNA here is from genome assembly GCF_013087525.1 of Ramlibacter montanisoli. Taxonomy (GTDB): domain Bacteria; phylum Pseudomonadota; class Gammaproteobacteria; order Burkholderiales; family Burkholderiaceae_C; genus Ramlibacter; species Ramlibacter montanisoli. The sequence continues at coordinate 4,441,797 of NZ_JABFCS010000001.1, forward strand.
AGTTGGCCGGCGAGACCTCGCGCGAGAACATCACGAAGCTCTCTTCCGCCAGGTCCTTCAGCTGCACCCGTGCCTGCTTCGCCCGCGGATGGTCCTGGGGCAGGCACAGCACGAACTCGTCGTCGGCCAGCGCCAGCGATGCGAGCTGCGGCGGCACCGTCGCGGCGTTCAGGAAGCCGGCGTGCAGCTGGCCGTGCAGCAGCGCCTCCAGCTGCTCGGTGGTCGAGAGCTCGCGCAGCACGACCTCGATGCCCGGCGCGGCCACGGCGAAATCCCGCACCACCCGCGGCAGCTCGCGGTACAGCTGCGAGCCCGTCATGCCGATGTCCAGGCGGCCGCGCATGCCCTTGGCCACCGCCTTGGCGACGCTGCCGGCCCGTTCCACCCGCTCCAGGATCTGGCGCGCCTCCTCCAGGAAGGCGGCGCCGGCCGGCGTGAGTTCCACGTGCTTGCTGCTGCGCAGGAGCAGTTGCACGCCGAGCTCCTCCTCCAGCGCCTTGATCGCGGAACTCAGGGGTGGCTGGGTGATGGCCAGGCGGCCGGCGGCGCGGCCGAAGTGCAGTTCCTCGGCGAGCACCGTGAAGTAGCGCAGGAAGTGCAGTTTCAAGGGCTTGGGGCGATGGGCGTGGGACGGCAACGATTCTAGGAAAGGATCGTCCGAGCCGGAAAATGAATTGGACGCGAATGGTCGGCCGGCGCACGATGCCTCCTGCCGGCCCCCGTCCCGGCAAGGCATTCCGAGGAGACAAACCCATGAGATTCATCGCCCGCACGCTGGCCGTGCTCGCCCTGGCCGCTTCCACCGCCGCCGTGGCGCAAGGCTATCCCGCCAACCCGATCACCCTGGTGGTTCCCTTCGCCGCCGGCAGCGGCACCGACGCGGTCGCCCGCATCGTCGCCAAGCGCCTGAGCGAGCGCGTCAAGCAGCCTGTGCTGGTGGACAACAAGGCCGGCGCCAGCGCGCAGATCGGCGCGCAGTACGTCGCCAAGGCGAAGCCGGACGGCTACACGCTGTTCATGACCACGAACACTTCGCATTCGGCCAACCCGGCGCTCTTCACCAACCTGAAGTACGACCCGATCAAGGACTTCACGCCGGTCACGCGCGTGGGCGAGCTGCCCTTCGCGCTGCTGGTGAACGCCGGCTTCCCCGCCAGGAACCTGAAGGAACTGATCGAGCACGCGAAGGCGAATCCCGGCAAGCTCTCGTACGCCACGCCCAACAGCACCTCGCTGGTGGCCTCCGAAACCATCAAGCGCATCGCCGGCCTCAACGTGGTCGCCATCCCCTACAAGTCCAGCCCGCAGGCGCTGACCGACCTGGTGGGCGGCCAGGTGCAGATGTACGTGGCCGACCTCGGCTCCACCATGGGCATGATCAAGGGCGGCAACGTGCGCGCGATCGCGGTGACCACGCGCGCGCCGCTCAAGAGCATGCCGGGCGTGCCGCCGGTGGCCAGCGAAGTCCCGGGCTTCGACCTGACCTCCTGGAACGGCATCTTCGGTCCCGCCGGCATGCCGCGGCCCATCGTCGACCGCCTCAATACCGAGCTGCTGCAGGTGCTGGCGGAGAAGGACGTGCAGGACCAGCTGGCGCAACTCGGCTTCGAGGTGTGGCCGAGCCGGGACGCCGACGAATTCGCCAAGTACGTGGCCGACCAGCTCACGCACTGGACCACGCTGATCAAGCAGGCCGGCATCCGGCCGGAGTGAGCATGGCGCAGCAAAGCAGCCCGCCGCGGCCGGGGCCGCTGGCCGGCGTCCGTGTCCTGGACCTCACCTCGGTGATCATGGGGCCCTTCGCCACGCAGATCCTGGCGCAGCTCGGCGCCGACGTCATCAAGGTCGAGAGCCCGGAGGGCGACAACATGCGGCACGTCGGCCCCATGAACGGGCCGGGCATGGGGCACATCTTCCTGCATGCCAACGGCGGCAAGCGCAGCATCGTGCTGGACCTCAAGCGCGAGGCAGGACGCGAGGCGGTGCTGAAGCTGGCGGAGAACTGCGACGTCTTCATCAGCAACGTGCGGCCGAACGCGCTGGCGCGGCTGGGCCTGGACTACGAGGCGCTGCGCGCGCGCAACCCGCGCATCATCCACGTGAGCTGCTGCGGCTTCGACCAGGAAGGGCCGGACGCCGCGCGCCCGGCCTACGACGACCTGGTGCAGGGTGCCACCGGCGTGCCCTGGCTGATGCAGCAGTACGGATCGCCCGAGCCGGCCTACGCGCCGACCACGCTGTCGGACCGCGTGACCGGCCTGCATGCGGTCTACGCGGTGACGGCGGCGCTGTACGCGCGCAGCCAGAGCGGCGAGGGGCAGGCGGTGGTGGTGCCGATGTTCGAGGCGATGGCGCAGTTCATCCTGGGCGACCACATGGCGGGCCTGACCTTCGAGCCGCCGCGCGGCAACGCGGGCTACGCGCGGCTGCTGACGCCGCACCGCAAGCCCTACGCCACCGCCGACGGCATGCTGTGCGTCCTGATCTACAACGACAAGCACTGGCGCAGCTTCTTCGCGGCCATCGGCGAATCCGAGGGCCTGGGGCGCGACCCGCGCTTTTCCACCCACAGCGCGCGCGCGGCGAACATCGACGCCGTCTATGCCGAGGTGTCCCGCATCATGCGCACGCGCGGCACGGAGCAATGGCGCGAGCTGCTGGACGCCGCCGACGTGCCCAACATGCCGATGAACAGCCCGGCCGACCTGCTGGTGAACCCGCAGCTGCGCGCCACCGGCTTCGTGCAGGACGCTGTGCATCCTTCCGAAGGCGCGATCCACGTGCTGGCGCATCCCACGCGCTGGTCCGCCACGCCGCCGGGGCGCAGCTTCGAGCCGGCGCCGCGCCTCGGGCAACACACGGTGGAACTGCTGCGCGAGGCCGGCTACCCGCAACGGCGGATCGACGACATGCTGGCCAGCGGCGCCTGTGCCGCGGGAGACTGAAGATGAAACCGAAATACCTGGTGCGCACGGCCGACGTGCCGAGCTACACCCCCGCCAACCACCACCACACCTTCAACCAGCGGCTGGTCGGCCCCGAAACGGTGGGCGCGAAACAGATGGAAGTGCTGCTCGGCACGCTGCACAAGGGCGGCGGCGCGCTGCCGCATGCGCACCCGGGCATCGAGCAGGCCTGCCACCTGCTGGAAGGCACGGCGCACGTGCAGGTGGCCGGCGAGTCCTTCGACATGGTGCCGGGCGACACCTGCTTCTTCCCGGCCGACCAGATGCACGTGTTCACCGTCACCAGCGACACCCCCGTCAAGCTGCTGGTGATCTACAGCCCGCCCTACGGCGAGTCGCCCGACAAGGTGATCCGCCCGAAGCAGGCCTGAAGGAGGCGCCATGGACTTCAGCCTCGGCGCCGAGCAGGAACAGATCCGCGATGCCATCACCAAGGTCTGCGCCCCCTTCGATGCGGACTACTGGCTGCGCAAGGACCGCGAAGGCGGCTTCCCCGACGACTTCCACCAGGCGCTGGCGAAAGCAGGCTGGCTGGGCATCGCGATGCCGGAGGAGCACGGCGGCGCGGGCCTGGGCATCAGCGAAGCCGCGCTGATGATGCACACGATCTCCGCGACCGGCGCCGGCCTGTCGGGGGCATCGGCGGTGCACATGAACATCTTCGGCCTGCACCCGGTCGTGGTGTTCGGCACGCCCGAGCAGCGCAAGCGCTGGCTGCCGCCACTGATCCAGGGCAAGGACCGCGCCTGCTTCGCAGTCACCGAACCCAACACCGGCCTCAACACCCTGAAGCTCAGGACCCGCGCCGTGCGCGAGGGCGACCACTACGTGGTGCACGGCCAGAAGGTGTGGATCAGCACGGCGCAGGTGGCCAACAAGATGCTGCTGCTGGCGCGCACCACGCCGGTGGAGGAGGCGCGCGGCACCGAGGGACTGAGCCTGTTCTACACCGACCTCGATCGCAGCAAGATCGAGGTGCGCGAGATCGAGAAGCTCGGTCGCAAGTGCGTGGACTCCAACCAGGTCTTCATCGACGGCCTGCGCATCCCGGTGGCGGACCGCGTCGGCGAGGAAGGCAAGGGCTTCAGCTACATCCTGCACGGCATGAACCCGGAGCGCATCCTGATCGCCGCCGAGGCCGTGGGGCTGGGCCGCGCCGCGCTGCAACGGGCCGCCAACTATGCCGGCGAGCGCGAGGTGTTCGGCCGCCCGATCGGCAAGAACCAGGCGATCCAGCACCCGCTGGCCAGGTCCTGGATGGAACTGGAGGCGGCCCACCTCATGGTGCAGAAGGCCGCCTGGCTGTACGACCAGGGCCTGCCCTGCGCCGCCGAGGCGAACAGCGCCAAGTACCTGGCCGCCGAGGCCTGCTATGGCGCCTGCGAGAACGCGATCTTCACGCACGGCGGCATGGGCTACGCGAAGGAATACCACGTGGAGCGCTACCTGCGCGAGGCCTGGATCCCGCGGCTGGCGCCCGTCAGCCCCCAGCTGATCCTGTGCTTCATCGCCGAAAAGGTGCTCGGACTGCCCAAGTCCTACTGAGCGGCTGGCGGAAACGTAGAATCCAGCTCCCTCCCGAAGTCCCCGCCGCGCCGCGCGGCGCGCCACCGCCATGACGATCATCCTGTCCCACCAAGTGCTCGACGAGCTGCTGCAGAAACACCGCGTGAAGCCGAACGACCTGGCCGGGATCGATCGCCTGTTCGGCGGCGCCGACGGCTACTACTGGTACCACACCATGCGGCACATGTGCCCCAAGACCGAGGTGATGGCCTGGGCGAACGAGGAGGACATGCGCAAGGCGGTGCAGGCCTACGAGAACCGCAGCGCCGAGGAGGACGAGGTCAAGCCGCAGGAGCTGAAGGAGGCGCACGTCGCCGCCATCTCCAGCCTGATGTCGGTGCCGCGCTAGCCGCGCGGCCGGCCGCATTGCCCGCGATGCGGCACGTCGTCCCCGGGCACGAGGTCGAGTTCAGCGCCATCCGCGCCCAGGGCCCGGGTGGCCAGAACGTGCACAAGGTGTCCAGCGCGGTGCACCTGCGCTTCGACATCCGCGCCTCTTCGCTGCCCGCGCACGTGAAGCACAGGCTGCTGTCGCTGGGGGACCAGCGCATCACCAAGGACGGCGTGGTCGTGATCAAGGCGCAGACCGCGCGCAGCCAGGAGCAGAACCGGGCCGAGGCGATGGCGCGCTTGCAGGAGCTGGTGGACCAGGCCTCGCACGTGCCCCTCGTGCGCAAGGCCACCAAGCCCACCTACGGGTCGAAGCAGCGGCGGCTGAAGGAAAAGAGCGTCCGTTCCCAGGTGAAGGCCGGGCGCAGGAACGAGCCGCCGTGAGCGATCAGGGCGCGGCCAGGCCGTGCCCCTTGAGCACCGCCTGCGTCTCCTCGCTGGCCAGCAGGATCAGCAGCGACAGCGCCGGCTGCGAATTCGACGCCGTGGTGGACACCGCCGCCGCATACATCCCCGCGCTGCGCGGCACCGCCGGATCGCGCGCCACCGCGATGATCGAGCCGTCGGACACCGCGCCGTCGCTGCCCAGCGCCTCCAGCAGCGCCGGCGGCAGCACCGCCAGGTCGAAGGTCTCGCCCGCGCGGATGCGCTGGGCGACCGCGTCGACCGGCGCGCTGATCACCACCATCTTGTTGCCGGTGCGCTTCTCGAAGACGGGCGCCATGGCGGCCAGCACCGGCTTGAGCGCGGGCGCGGCGAACACGGTGACGTCGGCCGCGGCGGCGGCGAAGCCCAGGCCCCAGCCGATGGCGAGCAGGGCCGCGGAACGCAGGAAAGCGGTGGTGTGCATGGGGACATTCTAGAGAGGCCGCAAGCGGCCATCCGCGCCTCAGGCCTCGATCAGGCGGGCCGCCTGGTGCACCAGCAGGTCGGCCTCCGGCCCCAGCTTGAAGGCCCGCATGAAATCGGCGACGCCGTAGTGCGGCTGCTCGCGCCGGATCGCCGCGAAGAACTCCCTGGCTTCCCGCGTGCGCCCGGCCAGCGCCAGGCAGAACATCGCGATCGCGCGGATGTGCACGTGCGCGTTCGGGCGCGCGGCGGACTCCACGCCCCACTCGGCGGCCTCCTCGCAGCGGCCCAGGCGCACCAGCGCGATCGCGCGCGAGGCCAGCATGCCGAACAGCAGGGGATCCATGGGACTGAGCGCGCGCGCCTGGTCCACTTCGGCGATGCCGATCTGCGGATCGCCCGACTGCGCGTGCACGAAACCGAGCGTGTAGTGCGCCAGCGCGAAATTGGGGCTCAGGTCGATGGCGGTCTGCAGCTGGCGCAGCGCCTGGTCGGGCCGGTCCTTCAGCCACATCGCGCGGCCCATCGCCCAGTGCACGCCGGGGTCGAGCTCGTCGGCCATCAGGCCTTCGGCCGCCGCGCGGTAGGCCTGTTCGATCGCCGCCTGCGGATCGCGCCAGCCCAGGAAGGCGTCCTGGAAGTGGGTGAAGGACAGGCCCGCGTGCGGGCGCGCGAAGGTGGGGTCCAGCCGCACCGCGGTCTGGAAGAACTGCCGCGCCTGCTCGTTGTCCTCGCGGTCGAAGCGGAACATGTGCCACAGGCCGCGGTGGTGCGCCTCCCAGGCATTGAGCGAGTTGGGCGGCTTGAGGATCGCGCGGTTGCGCTCGGCCACCTCGACCTGGTTGGCGATCGAGGTGACGATGCGGTTGCCGATCACGTCCAGCACGGCGAAGGTGTCGTCCAGCCTTCCGGAGAAGTCCTCGGCCCAGATCACCTGCGCGCTGCGCGTCTCGGCCAGCTGCACGCTCACGCCCAGGCGGCCGTCGCCCTCGCGCCGCAGGCTGCCGCTGGCGACGTAGTCCACGTCCAGGCGCCGGCCCGCGTCCTGCGAGTCCACGCGGCGCTCGGCCAGCGCGAACATCGTGCCTTCGGCGATCACGAACATGCTGCGCAGCTTGGACAGGCGCGTGATGATGTCGTGCGCTATGCCGTCGCCCAGGCCGCCACGCAGCGGCACGCCGGCCGAGCGGTCCGTGAAGGGCATGACGGCGAGCGAGGCGCGGCGCCCGGCGCCGGGCTCCGGCGCGGGCGCTGGCGCCGCTTCGGTGACGATGCGCGCGACCCCGCCGCCGGCATGGCGCGACTTCGCGGCCTGCCAGGCCCGGCCGATCGGCGCCCAGTCCTGCCCCTCGGCCTGGTAGCGGCGGGCGGTGGCCGCCAGGTGCTCGTCGCCTTCGCGCAGGCGGCCGTGCGCGGCCAGTGCCTGCAGCAGGCGCTCGTGCGCCTGGCGGTCGAAGGGCGCGATGGCCAGCCAGCGCTCCACGGCCGCCAGCGTCGCGTCGCTGTCCTCGGGCAGGGTCCGCACCCAGTGCTCCAGCACCGCGGCATGCGCTGCGCGCAGGCGCCGGCGCTCGGCCACCAGCCAGCCGGTGAACGCGGGGCTGCGCGGCAGGTCCAGGCCCTCGAGGAACTCGCCGTCGCCGAACAGCGCCGCCAGCGCTTCCAGCCGCGCCGCAGGAAGCGTGCCGACGCCTTGCGGCAGGGCCTGCAGCACCTCCAGCGCGTCGACGCTGCAATCGGAGAGATCGAGCGACACGCTCTCGGCGTCCGCGCGCAGGCGCGGGCGGCCCGGCTCGTCGAGCACGGGCCGCAGCTTGCTCAGGCACCAGCGCAGTTCGCCGCGCGGGTCGCTCGGCAGGTCCCACAGCAGCTCGCACAGGTGGCTGCGGGTGGCAGCGCGTCCCGCCATCGCCAGCCAGGCGAGCAGGGCGCGGGCCTTGCGCGAACGCGGCAGCGCCAGCGGCGCGCCGGCGCGGCTCACCGACAGCGGGCCGAGCAGGCGGAGTGCCAGCCCGGGGGACTGCTGCGGGACCGTTTGCATCTGCGTTCGCATTTCCACGTGAATTCCCACGCCGGCCACCACGCCGGCTTCCACGTCCCCGCCTGACAGTGGAACTCCCCAACCTGAGGAGCACCCATGACCGACTTGTCTTCCGCTTCCGCCGTCGCCGCCGCACCCGTGGCCGCGCCCGACTTCGCCGCGATCAAGACCCGCCAGAAGGCCGCCTGGGCCTCGGGCGACTATGCCGTGATCGGTACGACCTTGCAAATCGTCGGCGAGGCGCTGTGCGAGGCGGCCGACCTGCGCGCCGGCCAGCGCGTGCTGGACGTGGCCGCCGGCAACGGCAATGCGACGCTCGCCGCCGCCCGCCGCTGGTGCGAAGTGACCTCCACCGACTACGTCCCCGCCCTGCTGGAGCGGGGCCGCGAGCGGGCCGCGGCGGAACGCCTGCACGGCATCGACTTCCAGGAGGCCGACGTGGAGGCGCTGCCCTTCGACGACGCCAGCTTCGATGCGGTGCTGTCCACGTTTGGTTGCATGTTCGCGCCCAACCCGCCGCGCGTGGCCGCCGAGATGCTGCGCGTGTGCCGCCCGGGCGGCCGCATCGCCATGGCCAACTGGACGCCGGAAGGCTTCATCGGCCAGGTCTTCAAGATGATCGGCAAGCACGTGCCGCCGCCCGCCGGCGTGACGTCGCCCGCGCTGTGGGGACTGGACAGCCGCATCGACGAGCTGTTCGGCGGCGCCGCGGCGCAGGTGTCGGCGCAAAAGCGCCACTTCCATTTCCGCTACCGCTCGCCCGAGCACATGCTGGAGATCTTCCGCGGCTACTACGGCCCCATCCTGAAGGCCTTCGCCGCGCTGGACGCGCAGGGCCAGCACGCGCTGGCCGAGGACTTCGTCGCGCTGATGAAGCGCTTCGACATCGGCCGCGACCAGGGACTCGTGATCCCCAGCGAGTACCTCGAGATCGTCATCACCCGCCGCTGACACCCTTTCGCAGGAGAGACCCATGAGCAACGCAAGACCCTGGGCCGCCGCGTCGATCGCGCTGGCCTGCCTCGCCGCCACGCAAGCGCGTGCCGATGCGGTGACCGACTGGAACACGACCGCCGGCGAGCTGCTGGTGCAGTCCCGCATGGGAACGCCGCCCGCCGTGCGCGTGATGGCGATCGTGCAGACGGCGGTGCACGAAGCCGTGGCGGCCGCGCAGCTGCTGCAGCCCGGCCAGGGCGCGGCGGCGGACGCGGCGGTGGCCGCGGCCAGCCGCGCGAGCCTGGCCCGCCTGCTGCCGCAGCAGGAGGCCGCCCTCGCCACCGCCTACCGCGCCGCGCTGGCGAAGCTGGGCGAGGGCCCGGCCACGGCCGCCGGCATCGCGGCCGGCGAACAGGCCGCCGCGCGCGTGCTGGCCTGGCGCGCCGACGATGGCGCCACTGGCGCCGACCGCTACCGGCCGCACGCGCAGCCGGGCGCCTACGTGCCGACCGCCGCCGTGGCTGCGCCGCAGTGGCCACAGCGCAAGCCCTGGCTGATGGCCAGCGGGGCACAGTTCCGCCCCGCGCCGCCCCCGGAGCTGGGGAGCGCGCAATGGGCGCGCGACTACAACGAGGTCAAGGCGCTGGGCGCCAAGGCCAGCACGCAGCGCACGGCGCAGCAGACCGAGGTGGCGCGCTTCTGGGAGTACTCGCTGCCGCCGATCTACCACGCCGTCGTGCGCTCCGTGGCGCTCGCCCCCGGTCGCAGCGTCGCGCAGAACGCGCGCCTGTTCGCCGCCGCGAGCCAGGCGATGGACGACGCGCTGATCGCGGTGATGGACGCGAAGTACCACTACGGCTTCTGGCGGCCGGTCACGGCCATCCGCAACGGCGACCGCGACGGCAACCCGGCGACCGAGCTGGACGCGGGCTGGCTGCCCCTGATCGACAACCCGGGGCACCCCGAATACCCCAGCGCGCACAGCATCCTGGCGGCCGCCGTGGGTGAACTGCTCAAGGCGGAAGTCGGTGGCGGGCGCATGCCCGAACTCGCCACCAGCAGCCCCACCGCCAACGGCGCGACGCGCCGCTGGGCCTCGGTGGAGGCCTTCATGCAGGAAGTGGCCGATGCGCGCGTGTGGGAGGGCATCCACTACCGGACCTCCACCGAAGTGGGCCTGGTGATGGGCCGGCAGATCGGCGCGCTGGCCGCCGCGCGGGTGGCGCAGTCGCCGGTGAACGCAGCGGTGCCGCAGGCGCTGGCGCCGCAGGGCGAGCAGGCGCTGGTGGAGCGCATCGTGGCGCGCGGCGTGCAGGTTTACGAGTGCCGCGCCGACGCGGCGTCGCCGGGCGTGGTGCGCTGGGTGTTCGTCGCACCCCAGGCGCAGCTGTTCGACGCAGCCGGCGCGCCCGTCGGCAGCCACTACGGTGGCCCGCACTGGGAAGCCGCCGACGGCAGCCGCATCGTCGGCGCGCTGAAGGCGCGCGCCGATGCGCCGCAGGCCGACGCGATCCCGTGGCTGCTGCTGTCGGCGCGCTCGGTCGGCGCCGAGGGACGCTTCGCCCGCGTGAGCAGCGTGCAGCGGGTGAACACCAGCGGCGGCGCGGCGCCCGCGCGGCCCTGCCAGGCCGCGGGCGAAACCGAGAAGGTGCCGTACACCGCGGATTACCTGCTGTACGGGCCGGCGAAAAACACGATGATGCAGGTCCGCGCGCCCGGCTGATCCCCACGCCGGCGCCAACTCCTGGAGTGCATGCATGACCGCCACCACATTGCAGGTCCGCAAGGACCGCCTCACCGAGGCCCGCCTGGTCGAAGAAGAGGCGACGCCCCTGCAGCAAGGGCAGGTGCGGGTGCGCGTCGAGACGCTGGCGCTGACGGCGAACAACGTCACCTATGGCGCCTTCGGCGAGCACATGCACTACTGGGACTTCTTCCCGGTGCGGGAGGAGGGCTGGGGCATCGTGCCGGCCTGGGGCTTCGGCAGCGTGGTGCAGTCGCTGCATCCGGGGGTGGCGGTGGGCGAGCGGCTGTACGGCTACTGGCCCATGGCCGGCAGCGCCATCCTGCAGCCGCAGCGCCTGGCCGAGCGCGGCTTCGTGGACGGCGCGCCGCACCGGGCGCAGTTGCACGGCATCTACAACCAGTACCTGCGTTGCAACCGCGACGCCACCTACACGGCGCAGAGCGAGGAACTGCAGGCCCTGCTGCGGCCCCTGTTCAACACGGCCTGGCTGATCGACGACTTCCTGGCCGACCAGGACTTCTTCGGCGCGCGGGTGGTGCTGGTGTCCAGCGCTTCCAGCAAGACGGCCTGGTCCACGGCCTTCCTGCTGCAGCAGCGCGAGGGCATCGAAACGGTGGGCTTCACCTCCGCCGCCAACGTCGCCTTCTGCGAGGGCCTGGGCTGCTACGGCCGCGTGCTGGCCTACGAGGAGCTCGAGCGCGTGGAGGGCGGCGTGCCGGCGGTGTACATCGACTTTTCCGGCAACGCGCGCTTTCGCCGGCAGGTGCACGAGCGCTTCACCGAGCTGCGCTACAGCTGCGCGGTCGGCGGCACGCACGTGGGAGCGCTGGGGGCGCCGAAGGCCTGCGCGGGCCGCGGCCGACGCTGTTCTTCGCGCCGGCGCAGGCCGCCAAGCGCCAGTCCGAGTGGGGCGGCCGCGTCCTGGGCGAGCGCATGCTGGCCAGCTGGCAGCAACTGGTGGCGCACCTGCAGCAGCAGCCGCGGCCCTGGCTGCGCGTGCAGCGCGAGGAGGGCGCGGACGCGGCGCTGCGCGCCTGGCAACGCATGGCGGCCGGCCAGGTGGATCCTTCGGCCGGCGTCGTCGTGTCGCTGCGCTAGACACTGGAGATTCCAGGTGGACATCCAACAGCCCTTCTTCCGGGAAGCGGGCGCAGGACCCGGCGTGGTCTGCGTGCATGCGAACGCCAGCACCTCCGGCCAGTGGCGCGAGCTGCTCGAGATCCTGGCGCCGCGCTTCAGGGTGCTGGCGCCGGACAGCTACGGGGCGGGCAAGGGTCCGGCCTGGCCGGCAGCAGGCCACTCGCTGCGCAGCGAGGTCGAACTGCTGGCGCCGCTGTTCGCGCGCGCGGGCGCGCCGCACGTGCTGGTGGGCCACTCCTATGGCGGCGCGGTCGCCCTGCTGGCGGCGGCGCTGCGGCCGGAGCGCGTGCGCGCGCTCGTGCTGTACGAACCCACGCTGTTTTCGCTGGTCGATGCGCAAGGCCCGCCGCCCAACGGCGTGGACGGCATCCGCGATGCGGCGCTGCGGGCGGGTGCGGCGGCAGCGGCAGGAGATGCCGAGGCTGCCGCCCGCATCTTCATCGACTTCTGGATGGAGGACGGCGCCTTCGACGCGATGCCAGCCGGCCGCAGGCCGGCGATCGCGCAATCCGTGCTGAACGTCGCCGGCTGGTGGAAGGCGCTCTCCACCGATCCCACGCCGCTGTCCGCCTTCGCGGCGCTGGAGATGCCTGTGCTGTACCTCACGGGCGGACGCTCCCCGGAATCGGCACACGCGGTCGCGCGGGTGCTCACGCCGGTGCTGAAGGACGTGCGCGTCGTGCATCTGGAGGAACTGGGGCACATGGGGCCGATCACGCATCCGCAGGTGGTCAACCCGCAGATCGAGCGCTTCCTGGACGGCGTGGCATAAGATCCCCCAGCGCCTTTCGCGCTGCTGGAGAGAAGCCATGACCCTGGAACAGTACAACGAAGCGATCAAGCAGATCGTCGCCGAGCAGCAGAAGATCGCCCAGTCGACGGCGCAGCTCGCGATGACCGGGCAGGCCAATCCCACGAACCCGCAGTTCGCGCAGCTGGTCACCAGCCAGTGGAGCCTGATGCAGCAGATCGCCAAGCTCAATACCGAGCTGATGATGGGGATCATGGCGCCGAAGAAGTAACAAGGCGTCGCCGCTGTTGTTTTCGCGGCAGCAGCTTCGACAGGGTGCAACCGTTCAGCTTCGGTTCATGGACGGCGGCGCACCATGGCTTCATCCCAACCGAGGAGCCATGATGAAACGCCTCTTTTCCGCCAAGCCGCTTCTGGCCGCCGCCGTCGTGTTCGCCGGCCTGGCCGCAGCCTCCGCGGCGCATGCCCGGTCCGACGTGCATCTGTCCATCGGCGTGCAGGTCCCCTTCGGCTACGGCTACGTCCAGCCGGCGCCCGTGTACGTGCAGCCGCAGCCGGTGTACGTGCAGCCGCATCCCGTCTACGTGCAGCCGCAGCCCGTGTATTACGAGGCGCCCCGCCACCACTACCGCCGCGGCCACTGGCGCGACCACGACCGCGACGGCGTGCCGAACCGCTACGACCGCGCGCCGCACAACCCCTACCGCTACTGAGCGAAGGAAGGCGGTTATCCTCGGCGCAGCCGATGGACGACTCCAACCAGCTCGACGTGCCGCCTTCCTTCGTGGCGCTCTACACCAACCCTGCGGGCCACCGGCTCACCGAGCCGATCCGCATCGTGCGCGAGCGCTACGAGCTGTGCGAGGACATGGCGCAGATGCTGATGGAGCAGGCCTCCGCCGCCCAGTTCAAGTCGGGCGGCAGCGAGCGCGAGGTGCTTCGGAAGATGCAGGCCGGCCTGTCCGAAGCGGAATCGCCGGTGTCGCCCGCCGAAGCGCAGTGGGTGGTCGTGCGCATCGCCGAGCTCCTGGGATGGGAGTCCCCGGCACCGCAAGCCTGAGCGACTAGCGCACGGCGCCGCTGCCGCGCGTGCCGGCCGCCTCGTCGTCCACCGCCTTCTGCACCGCGCGGTAGAAGGCCTCGCGTGCCGCACTCGCCGTGCGGTCGCTCGCTCCCCCGCCCCAGTTCGCATTGGAGGCGACCACGATGCGGCGCTTCGGATCGATGAACAGGCCCTGGCCGAAGATGCCGCGCGCCGCGTAGCTGCCGTCCTCGTAGGTCCACCACTGGTAGCCGTAGCCGCGCCCGGGCTGGCCGATGCCGGTGCGCGTGCTGGTGGCTTCGGCCAGCCAGCCATCCGGCACGATGCTGCGGCCGCCGACGCGCGCGCCGTCCAGGATGAACAGGCCGAAGCGCGCGAAGTCGCGCGTGGCCGCCTGGATGCAGCAGCCGCTGATCTCCTGCCCGCTGCGGTTGAGGATCCAGGTCGCGTCGTGTTCCATGCCGGCGGGCCGCCAGATCGTCTCCGACAGGTAGGTCGCCAGCGGCTTCTTCGTCGCCTGCGCGAGCAGCACGCCCACCAGGTTGGTCTCGCCGGTGCTGTAGTGCCAGCGCGTGCCGGCCGGCACCTCGCGCGGCAGCTTGCGCAGGTAGCTCACCAGCGCATCGACGCCTTCTTCCGGCACGTGCTTGTTGAAGCGCGCCACATCCGAGTCCGGGTCCGAGTAGTTCTCGTTCCAGCGCACCCCCGAGGTCATCGTCAGCAGCTGGCGGATGCTCACGTCGTCGTACGCGGAGCCTTTCATCTGCGGGATGTAGGCACTGACCTTGTCGTCCATGCTGCGGATGTGGCCGTCGCGGATGGCCGCGCCGACCAGCGTGGAGGTGATCGACTTGGCCACCGAGAAGCTGGTCCAGCGGCCCTGGGCATCGAAGTCCAGGCCATAGCGTTCCAGTCGCACCTTGCCGTCGTGCACGACCAGCAGCGCCGCGCTGCGCTGGCCCGCCATGTAGGCCGCCACGTCCAGCGGCAGTTCCAGCGGCGCGCCGGCGGGCAGCGCCATCGGCGTGCCGCCCGCGGCGATGGGGCGGGCTTTCGCCAGCACGGGCAGGCGGTCGAGCGCGCGGAAGGCCGCGTCGCGCTGCGGCTGGCTCCAGAACAGCAGGTCGCGGTTGGTGGGCAGCGTCGCCAGCAGGCCGCGCGTCTCCTTGTCCAGGCTGAACCAGGCGGCCCCCGCGGCCAGCACCAGGGCCCCGGACACGCCCAGGGCGATCTTCTTCCACTTCAACATCAACATGCACTCCCGGCAAGGCACATGGGCGCACCATGCCAGCGGGGATGCCGGCAGCGCCATGGGGTATGCCCCGACGCGGGCCGGGCGATGCCGGCCGCCATACTCGCCCGCAACGACGAAAGGATCCTGCGATGGCACTCCTGGGCCAGGCCGCGCTTGCCATGTGGTGGGACATCGCCCCTGCGATGCGCGCCGAGTTCGAGCACTGGCACTCGCACGAGCACTTCCCGGAGCGGCTGGGGATTCCGGGCTTCCGCCGCGCCTCGCGCTGGAGCAGCGCCGACGGCGGCGAAGGCTTCTTCGTGCTGTACGAGCTGGCCGGGCACGAGGTGCTTTCCTCGCCCGCCTACCTGGAGCGCCTGAACGCGCCGACCCCTGGTCGCAGCGCATGATGCCGCAGCACCGCAACATGGTGCGCAGCCAGTGCCGCGTGCTGGAAAGCCGCGGTGCCGCCATCTCGCGCACGCTGCTGACGATCCGCCTGTCACCGGTGGCCGCGCGCGAGCACGAACTGCGCTCGGCGCTGCACGCGCTGGCGCAGGCGCTCCCCAGCGCCCCGGCATCTCGGGCATGCACCTGCTGCGCCACGAGAATCCCGCCATCGCGGTCACGGAGGAACAGAAGATCCGCGGCCTGCGCGATGGCGCGGCGGACTGGATCGTGCTCCTGAGTGCCTATGACGGGGAGCGGCTGCGCGAGCTCGCCGCCGCGGAGTTGAGCCCGCCGGCGCTGGAGGCGATCGGCGCCGCGCCGGGCAGCCGTTGCGCGACGCACCTGCTGTCGGCGGCGCTGCAGCAGGCTGACGCGCTGTAGCAAGCGCGCCAATCGGATGGGCACACGCCCGCGTGACTTGATGGAGGTCAATCCGCGCGCCGGGCGCGGGCGCAGACTCGCGGCACATCCCCCACCAGGAGAGAACTTGCAGCCGTCCACCTTCCTTCCCCGTCCCGCCACCGTGCTCCTTGCGGGCCTGGCCGGCGGCCTCGCCGAGATCACCTGGGTGGCTGCCTATGCGGGGATGTCGCCCGCCAGCGGCATCGCCGTGGCGCGCGGCGTGACCGAGACCGTGCTTCCGGGCGCCGGCGACTTCGGCTTCGCGGCGCTCGCCGGCGTCGCCATCCACATGCTGCTGTCGGTGGCCCTGGCCTGGGCCTTCGCCGTGCCCTTGCTGCGGCGCGTGGCCGCGCGATTCGGCGATGCGGCGCTCATGCCCGCGGCGCTGGCGGCGCTGGCCGGCGTGTGGGCCTTCAACTTCCTGGTGCTGCTGCCCGCGCTGAACCCCGCCTTCGTGGCGCTGTTGCCGGCCGCGGTCAGCCTGGCGTCGAAGCTGCTGTTCGGCGCCGCGATGGTCGCGGTGCTGAAGCGCGGCTCGCGCGCTCCGGCACCCTAGCGAACCCGGTTCAGTCCAGCAGTTCGGCCGGCACCTTGCCGCCGTTGGCCGCGAGCTTCTGCATCACGGCCTTGTGCAGCCAGGTGTTCATCTGGGCCGAGTCGGCCATCAGGTTGGGCGGGCAGCCCAGCTCGGTGGCGAGTTCCTTGCGCGCCTGCAGGCTGCTGTCGATGTCCAGCAGCTTGAGCAGGTCGACGATGGAGGTGCGCCAGTTCAGTTTCTGGCCGCTGGCGGCTGCTTTCTGTTCCAGTTGCGCGGTGACGTCCACGGTGGAGACCGGCGCAGCACCCGCAGCCGGGCCCGCGCCGACCGTGGCGGTGTTCGGCTGGGCCGGCGGTACTGGCGTGCGCAGCATCTCTTCGACCTTGCCGGCGCCGGCATCGAAGCCGAGTTTGTCCAGGATCTTGCTGAAAAAGCCCATGTGAGTCCTCCCGTTGAATGCCGCGCGCGTCCCGCCCGCGGCTGGCTGCGCGCCGCGCGGGTATCAGGCCACAAGCAGACCGCCGCGGGTGTGTCGGAATGTTCCACTCGACAGTGGCGGCATTCCTTGCACGAGATCAACACCTGCGCGGCAGTCCCGGCCTATAAGCCTGTCCCGCTTGCATTTCCCGTGACATGGCTTCCTCCGTTTCCGAATCCCCGATCTTCTTCGCGCAACCCCTGGCGCGCTCCGCAGCCCCGGCCATCGCCGGACACCGCGTGGAGCTGCAGCTGCTCACCACGCTCAAGTGCAACCTGAAGTGCAGCTACTGCTCCCTCGGCGTGGGTGACGTGCTGGGCTCCCAGACCCAGGTCGCCTACAGCATCGACCAACTCGCCGCCTTCGCCGCCACCCACCTGGCGGGCAAGGAGGTGTACGTCACCTTCTACGGCGGCGAGCCGACGCTCAACCGGCCGATGATGGCCGAGGTGATGCAGCGCTTCCCGCACTGGCGCTTCCAGCTGCAGACCAACGGCACGCTGATCGACGACGTGCCCGAGTGGATGCTGCAGCGGCTGTCCAACGTGCTGGTGTCGATCGACGGCGGCGAGGCCACCACCGACGGCTACCGCGGGCGCGGCATCTACCGGCAGGTGCTCAAGAACCTGCGGGTGGTGCACGAACACTTCGGCGGCACGGTGACCGCGCGGGTCACCTGGGGCAATGCCGACACCCGCTTCGAGGAACTCGATGCGCTGCTGGCCGACGACTCGCCCTTCGACTACCTGTACTGGCAGTTCGTCGCCGACGAGATGTACGGCGACGGCGGCGTGGACAAGCGCAAGGCGGTGCTGCGCCAGCTGGTGGAGCGCTTCTTCGCCAGCACGGAGACGCTGTATCCCGTCATTCCGCTGATGGGCATCGTGCGCAACAAGCTCTTCCCGGGGCGCGCGCAGGAACTCTATGGCGGCCGCACGCAGTGCCGCGTGTCATCGCACCTGCTCAACGTGATGCCCGACGGCCAGGTCTTCCCCTGCCCGGACATGCTGTACGAGCCGGCCATGCGCATGGGAAGCGTGCAGGACAACTGGCTCAAGGCCAGCCCGCTGCAGCACGCGCAGACCATGCCCTGCGAGGATTGCGAAGCCTTCGCCTGGTGCCGCGGCAACTGCATGAAGAACCTGCACCGGGCCTACGTCCAGAACGACGCGCGC
>NZ_JABFCS010000002.1 GCF_013087525.1 Ramlibacter montanisoli
CCGGACAGCGCGGAGGAGCCGGTGATCGCGCGATAAACGCGTCGGCTCCTTCGCGGCGCCTGTAGAAACGTGCCGCTTCTGTGCCACTGGCGATGACGCAGCACGTAGGCTGTTACCAGGTGCGCGGCCGAGGCGCCGTCGAAGTTTGGTCGCGTAATAGCACGCAGCCAGGCCGAGTAGCTCTCCAGCTGTCCAGCGATACTGGTGGTGAAGGCATCTGTGGCCCGGGAGGCTAGCAGGTGGCCACCTGTTCAAGTTCAGGCCGGCAGCCTGAAGGCGTCCCAGCTGGGTGAGGATCTCCAGCTGCGGTAGCTGAGCACTCCAGCCTGCTGGTGCCGGGAGCTGAGACGCGGCATGGATGCTGGAACTTCTGCTCATCGGGGATGGCGTCTGGCGGTCGTAACATGAAATGGGTGTCGACCGCCGAAGACCTGAGGCGCACGCGGCGATGCCCGGCGTACTGCGGGTTACCCATCCTTCACCACCGCCGCTTCACCACAGTCGCCGCGGTAGGCGGCGATGCCGGCGGTCATGGATTCGGCGAAGCGCCTGAAGGTGGGCACGACCCAATCCTTCTGGCTGGCATTGAAGTCCTTGGCCAGGTCGTTCACCCATCTTCACCGAGCGCGCCGCCCACTGCGGTACCACTGGATCTCAGGTCTGTGACATTGCACTGACACGATGAACGCGCCAACGCGAACAACTGAAGGCTGCGGGCGGCAACGGCCAGCGCGGGAACGCGAGATTCCATCTGGATCACTCCTCGTTCTCGACCGCGAGATGCGTGCACGCGCGCGTAACTCTACGGTTTTCGTGTGACGAGCGCCGCACCGCCTCCGGCAGCATGCTGCGGGGTGCATGGGCGTCGGGGTCAGCGCAATCCCTACCTGCAGGACGACCGGTAACACAACCCCTCAGCCGTGCACCTGTTGGAAGACATTGCACCGCCTCTCCGATGAACGGCAAGCGCCGCGAACAACAGATGGACCCGCAGCGACGGCTCGATGCAGCCCTTCACCAGGCCGGCCATCTCCGCTTCGGTGTCGGGCGTGAGCACCACGAAGGGGTACTCGACGCGCCAGTCGGTCGCATCGGTCACGTGCGAGACGCGCGACATGCCGTCGAACTTGATGTTGTCCTGGCCGTGTACTTGCGCAGCAGCCGCTGCGTGCGTGCGCAGCCCGGCGGTCTCGCCGAAGGCCTGGTCGAAGTGGTGCACCGCGGCCTGCGCGGCCTCGAGCAGCTTGCCCACCAGGCCGTCGCGCTGCGGGTCCGCCTGCGGGTCGCGGCGCTTGCCGATCTCGGAGAGGCGGTGGTGCAGCGCTTCCACCAGCATGCGGCGGCGCTTGGGGCTGTCCAGCAGGTCGTCCTGCAGGTAGGGATTGCGCTGCACGACCCAGATGTCGCCCAGCACCTCGTACAGCATGCGCGCCGAGCGGCCGGTGCGGCGCTCCTCGCGCAGCCGGTTCAGGACTTCCCACGCGCGCGTGCCCAGCACCCGGAGCACGATCTCGCGGTCCGAGAACGAGGTGTAGTTGTAGGGGATCTCGCGCAGGCGCGGCGCGTCGCCGTCCACCGCAGCCATCAGTTGTTCGAGTGTCGTTGGCGCGTTCATCGTGTCAGTGCAATGTCAGCCAACAGGTGCACGGCTGAGGGGAGATGTTACCGCAGTGCAGCAAGCCACAGGCCCCGACGGTCATGGGAAACCCGCTTGTTGCTGCCGGAGGGCGCCTGTCTAATCCGCGTCACACGAAAACCGTAGAGTTACGGGCTTCACGCATTCGAACAGGAGTGATCCAGATGAAATTCAAGTTCCCCGCGCTGGCCGTTGCCGCCGCTGCCTTCTTCGCCGCGGCACCCGCCCAGGCACAGACCGAGATCCAGTGGTGGCATTCGATGGGCGGCGCGCTCGGTGAATGGGTGAACGACCTGGCCAAGGACTTCAATGCCAGCCAGAAGGATTACAAGGTCGTGCCCACCTTCAAGGGCAGCTACGCCGAATCCATGACCGCCGGCATCGCCGCCTACCGCGGCGGCAATGCGCCGCACATGATCCAGGTCTTCGAGGTCGGCACCGCGACCATGATGGCCGCCAAGGGCGCCATCGTCCCGGTCGCGCAGGTGATGAACCAGGCCGGCCTGAAGTTCGACCCCAGCATCTACGTGCCCGCGGTCGCCGGCTACTACACGGCACCGAACGGGCAGATGCTCAGCTACCCCTTCAACAGCTCCACGCCGGTCTTCCACTACAACAAGGACGCCTTCAAGGCCGCCGGCCTGGACCCGGACAGCCCGCCCAAGACCTGGCCCGAAGTGGCGCTGGCCGCCGCCAAGTTGAAGGCCTCGGGCCACAAGTGCCCCTTCACCACCAGCTGGATCAGCTGGACGCAACTGGAGAGCTTCTCGGCCTGGCACAACGTGCTGTACGCGACCAAGAACAACGGCTTCGGCGGCACCGACACGCGCCTGGCCTTCAACAGCCCCCTGCACGTGCGCCACGTCGAGAACCTCGCCAACATGGCCAAGAGCGGCCTGTTCGTCTACAAGGGCCGCGAGAACAAGGCCGACGCGACCTTCGTGTCCGGCGAATGCGCCATGATCACCGGCTCCTCCGCGCTGTCCGGCGGCGTGAAGCGCAACAGCAAGTTCGCGGCCGGCATCGGCACCCTGCCCTACTACCCGGACGTCCCCGGCGCGCCGCAGAACACCGTCATCGGCGGCGCCAGCATCTGGGTGATGGCCGGCAAGAAGCCCGAGGAATACAAGGGCGTGGCGCACTTCCTGAACTACCTGTCCAAGCCCGAAGTCGCGGCGGCCAGCCACCAGCGCACCGGCTACCTGCCGGTGACCAAGGCCTCGTTCGATCTGACCGAGAAGGCCGGCTTCTACAAGCAGAACCCGGGCTACGACGTCTCGGTGAACCAGATGGTCCGCAAGACCACGGACAAGTCGCGCGGCGTGCGCCTGGGCAACTTCGTCCAGATCCGCACCATCATCGACGAGGAACTCGAAGGCGTGTGGCAGGGCAACAAGCAGGCCAAGGAAGCCCTGGACAACGCGGTGAAGCGGGGCAACGAGCAGCTGGAGCGCTTCCAGAAAGCCAACAAGTCCTGAAGTGTCATCCCCGCGCAGGCGGGGACCCAAGAACGTTGTGAAGGCCCCGCACCGCGGGGCCTTTTGATGAAAGCCTTGGATTCCCGCCTGCGCGGGAATGACGGACGCCACAACTCATACACAATACGCCGCCATGGAGAAGAGGGTCCTGTTCAAGTCGGCATGGCTGCCGTGGGTGCTGATCGCGCCCCAGATGGCCATCATCCTGGTGTTCTTCTTCTGGCCCGCCGGCCAGGCGCTGTACCAGAGCGTGCTGCAGGAAGACGCCTTCGGCGCCACCAGCGAGTTCGTCGGCCTCGAGAACTTCCGCCGCCTCTTCACCGACCCGGGCTACCTCGACTCCTTCCGCATCACGGCGATCTTCTCCGTGCTGGTGGCGGTCGGGGGCCTGGCCATCTCGCTGCTGCTGGCGGTGATGGCCAACCGCGTGGTGCGCGCCGCCGGCATCTACAAGACCCTCCTGATCTGGCCGTACGCGGTGGCCCCGGTGGTGGCCGGCGTGCTGTGGCTGATGATGTTCGCCTCGCCCTACGGCGCGATCCGCTACGCGCTGATCGAGATGGGCTTCGAGTGGAACCACCTCCTCAACGGCAACCACGCGATGGCGCTGATCGTGATGGCGGCGATCTGGAAGCACATCTCGTACAACTTCCTGTTCTTCCTGGCCGGCCTGCAGTCGATCCCCCATTCGCTGATCGAGGCGGCGACCATCGACGGCGCCGGGCCGTGGAAGCGCTTCTGGAGCATCGTGTGGCCGCTGCTGTCGCCCACGACCTTCTTCCTGCTGGTGATCAACGTCGTGTACGCCTTCTTCGAGACCTTCGCGATCGTGGACGCGGCCACCAACGGCGGCCCGGGCAAGGACACCTCGATCCTGGTCTACAAGGTCTACTACGACGGCTTCAAGGCGATGGACATCAACGGGTCGGCCGCGCAGTCGGTGGTGCTGATGGTGATCGTGGTCGCGCTCACCGTCATCCAGTTCCGCTTCGTCGAGAAGAAGGTTCACTACTGACATGGTCCAGCGCAACCCCATCCTCGATTTCTTCACCCACCTGATCCTGATCCTGGGGGTGGTGATCGTCTTCTTCCCGATCTACGTCACCTTCATCGGCTCCACGCAGACCGCGCAGCAGATCAGCTCCAGCAACCCGATCTCGCTGCTGCCGGGGAACAACATCGTGGAGAGCTACCGCTTCGCGCTCTTCGGCGGCAAGACCGAGGCGGGCGCGACCGTGGCACCGGCCCTGCCCATGATGGGCATCAGCCTGGCCAGCGCGCTGATCATCGCCATCGGCAAGATCGCCATCTCGCTGCTGTCGGCCTTCGCGATCGTGTACTTCCGCTTCCCGGCCAAGAACATCGTGTTCTGGATGGTGTTCGTCACGCTGATGCTGCCGGTGGAGGTGCGCATCGGGCCGACCTACGAGGTGATCTCCAACCTCGGCATGCTCAACTCGATGGCGGGCCTGACGGTGCCCCTGATCGCGTCCGCCACGGCGACCTTCCTGTTCCGGCAGTTCTTCCTCACCGTGCCGGACGAACTGGTGGAGGCCGCGCGCATGGACGGCGCGGGGCCGATGCGCTTCTTCAAGGACGTGCTTCTGCCGCTGTCCAAGACCTCGATGGCGGCCCTGTTCGTCATCCAGTTCATCTACGGCTGGAACCAGTACCTGTGGCCGCTGCTGGTGACCACCGACGAGAAGATGTACCCCATCGTCATGGGCATCAAGCGCCTGCTGTTCGGCGAGGTCTACATCGAGTGGAACGTGGTGATGGCCACGGCCATCCTCGCCATGCTGCCGCCGGCGGTGGTGGTGATCCTGATGCAGAAGTGGTTCGTCAAGGGCCTCGTCGACACCGAAAAGTAAGAACACAGATGGCTTCCATTTCCCTGCGCAACGTCATCAAGAAATACGGCACGGGCAAGAGCGCCCTGCAGGTGATCCACGGCATCAACGCGGAGATCGCCGACCGCGAGTTCATCGTGATCGTCGGGCCGTCCGGCTGCGGCAAGTCCACGCTGCTGCGCATGGTGGCCGGCCTGGAGGAGATCAGCGGCGGCGAGATCGCCATCGGCGACCGCGTGGTCAACGAGCTGGAACCGGCCGAGCGCGACATCGCCATGGTGTTCCAGAACTACGCGCTCTATCCGCACATGAGCGTGTTCGACAACATGGCCTACGGCCTGAAGATCCGCAAGGTGCCGGTGCCCGAGATCAAGGCGCGCGTGGACAAGGCCGCGGGCATCCTCGAACTGGGGCACCTGCTCGAACGCAAGCCGCGCCAGCTCTCCGGCGGCCAGCGGCAGCGCGTCGCCATGGGCCGCGCGATCGTGCGCCAGCCGCAGGTCTTCCTGTTCGACGAGCCGCTGTCCAACCTCGACGCCAAGCTGCGCGCGCAGACCCGGCTGGAAATCCAGAAGCTGCACCGCGAGCTGGGCATCACCTCCCTGTTCGTCACGCACGACCAGGTCGAGGCCATGACGCTGGCGCAGCGCATGATCGTGATGAACGCCGGCAACATGGAGCAGTTCGGCACGCCCGAGGAGGTGTACCACCGGCCGGCCTCCACCTTCGTCGCCAGCTTCATCGGCTCGCCGCCCATGAACCTGCTGAAGGACGTGCAGGGCGGCCGCCGCGGCGCCATCACCGGCATCCGGCCCGAGCACCTGGACGTGGGCGACGCCGGCTGGGAAGTGCGCACCGAGACGGTGGAACTGCTCGGTGCCGAACGCCTGGTGTACGGGCGGGTCAACGGCGAGCAGCTGATCGTGCGGATCGAGGAAGGCCAGCCCTCCCCCGCCCCGACCAGGTGATCCACGTGAAGCCCCGCGAGGACCGGCTGCACTGGTTCGACGCGGACAGCGGCAAGCGCATCTCGGCATGAAGGCCTGGCCCTATCCGCGCTGGGTGGCGCACCGCGGCGCGGGGAGGCTGGCGCCGGAGAACACGCTGGCTGCCTTCCGCCTCGGCGCGGAAAACGGCTACCGCATGTTCGAGTGCGACGTGAAGCTGTCGGCGGACGGCGTCCCCTTCCTGATGCACGACGCGACCTTGGAGCGCACCACCAACGGCATCGGCCTCGGCGGCGACCAGCCCTGGGACCAGCTGGCGCGGCTCGACGCCGGCAGCTGGCACTCGCGCGCGCATGCGGGCGAGCCGCTGCCGACGTTCGAGAACATCGGGCGCTACTGCCTGGCCAACGGCTTCTTCCTGAACATCGAGATCAAGCCGACGCCGGGACTGGAAGCCAAGACCGGCGAAGTGGTCGCGAACCACGCCGAGCGCATCTGGCGCGGCACCGAGCTGCCGCCGCTGCTCACGTCCTTCCGTCCCGAGTCGCTGCAGGCGGCCCTGCAGGCCCAGCCGCAACTGCCGCGCGGCCTGCTGCTGGACACCTTGTGGGATGGCTGCTGGGACCATGCGCAGCAGCTGCAGTGCGTGGCGGTGGTGTGCAACCACGCGCTGTGGGACGCGGCGACAGTGGCCAAGGCCAAGGGCCTGGGGCTGCGCACCCTGAGCTACACGGTGAACGACGAGTGGGCGGCGCAGCGGCTGATCGCGCTGGGCACGGACGGGATCATCACGGACCGGGTGGACCTGTTCTCGCCGGCCTGAGCGACAGCCCTATTTCAAATCCCCCGCCAGCGAAGCCAGCGTCTCCGGCGCGATCGCCACGTGCGCCGGATAGTTCGTGTGGTCGCACCCGAGCTTCACCGCCGCGCCCGCCTTCACCGCCTGCCGCATCGCCGGCGCGAGCTCGAAGCGCAGGAAGTGCACCGCCGAGGTCTTCTCGTCGTTCTCCCGGTCCAGGTCCTCGTCGGCGATCGCGTAGACGCGCGGGTGCCCTTCCACCTCGACGAACATGCGGTCTTCCACGCCGATCAGCCGCGCCAGCTCGCGCTTGCGTTCGTTGATGTCGGGGTACTCGATCATCATCGTCGCCTTCCAGTTGCTGCCGTCCGGCACCAGCGGCGCATAGGCATCGATCTCCTGCTGGATGCCCTCCTCCTCGAAGATCTTCTCGATGCGCAGCATCTCCTGCACCTGGTAGCGCATGGTCAGCTCGCTTTCGAACTGCACCGACACGTGCTCGCCCAGCGGGACGGCGCGCAGCTTGCGGTGCGCGACGAGCTCCGCGTGGTGGTGCTTGCGCCACTTCGCATAGGCCTCCAGCGTCATCAGGCTGTCGGCGGTGATCTTGCCGGTGGTCTGCATCATGCTCACTCCAGTCCGTAGGCCATGCGCACCAGGGTGATCGGGTGCTCCAGCTGCGGCGTGCCCAGTCCGTTGCGGTCGAAGCCCTGGCGGATGTGGTGGCCGCCCAGCGGGCAGTCGGACGCGATGTAGTCGGGCGCGCCGCCCTCCGGGTGCTCCGCCATCCGCTTGAACAGCGGCTTGCCGATCTTCATCGCGACCTCGTGGTACGCCTTCTTCACCCCGAAGGTGCCGGCGTGCCCGGAGCAGCGCTCGTTGGTGTGCACCGAGGTGCCGGGCACCATCTTCAGCAGCTCCTCGGTCTTGCGGCCGATGTTCTGCACGCGCGTGTGGCAGGGGACGTGGTAGCTCACCTTGCCCAGCGGCTTGGGAAACTCCGTCTTGAGCAGCCCGTCGCGGCGGCGCGCGCCCAGGTACTCGAAGGGATCCCACATCGCCTCCTTGACGGCCTGCACCTCGGCGTCGTCGGGGTACATCAGCGGGATCTCCTGCTTGAACATCAGCGTGCAGCTGGGCACGGCGGAGAGGATGGCGTAGCCCTCGCGCGCGTACTTCGCCAGCACCGGGATGTTCGCGCGCTTGCTCGCGTCCACCGAATCCAGGTCGCCGAGTTCGAGCTTGGGCATGCCGCAGCACTGCTCCTTCTCCACCAGCACGTAGGGCACGTCGTTGTGCGCAAGGACCTTCAGCAGGTCCAGGCCGATGCCGGGCTCGTTGTAGTTGATGTAGCAGGTGGCGTAGATCGCGACCTTGCCCGGCGTGCGCTCGCCGTTCTTCACCGGCAGGTCGGCGGCCTTGGGCGCCGCGCTGCGGAACTTGCGTGTAGCCAGCGAGGGCAGCCAGGCGTTGCGGTCCACGTGCAGGGTGCTTTCCATCAGCGCCCGCATCGGCCTGGTCTGGTTCACCGCGTTGGCCGCCTGCACCACGATCGGGATGCCGGCGAACTTGCCGTGGACGTCCGTGGACGACAGGAACTTCGAGCCGAAGTCCACGCCGCCGTTCTTGAACTTGATGGCCTTGGCGCGCAGCATGGTGTGCGGGAAGTCCACGTTCCACTCGTGCGGCGGAACGTAAGGGCACTTGGTCATGTAGCAGAGGTCGCACAGGTAGCACTGGTCGACGACCTTCCAGTAGTCCTTCTTCTCGACCCCGTCCACCTCGCCGCTCTTGCCCTCGTCGACCAGGTCGAACAGCGTTGGGAAGGCGCCGCACAGGGCGACGCAGCGGCGGCAGCCGTGGCAGATGTCGAAGATGCGCTCGAGCTTCTTGAAGGTCGCGCCTTCGTCGTAGTACCCGGGGATTTCCAGTCGATGGGGTGGCGCGTGGGCGCCTCGAGACTGCCTTCGCGGACGGCCATGGGTGGTACTTCGCGTTGTTGTAAGGGCTGGAATTGGAGCACGCCGCGCGCGCCCCCACCCCAGCCCTCCCCGGAGGGGGAGGGAGGAAGTGAGGAGACCGGGTTCAGTCGGCCAGTTCGTTCAGGGCCTTGGTGTAGCGGTTCGCGTGCGAGCGCTCCGCCTTGGCCAGCGTCTCGAACCAGTCGGCGATCTCGTCGAAGCCTTCCTGGCGTGCCGTCTTGGCCATGCCCGGGTACATGTCGGTGTACTCGTGGGTTTCACCGGCCACGGCGGCCTTCAGGTTGTTGCGCGTGCTGCCGATCGGCAGGCCAGTGGCCGGGTCGCCCACCTGCTCCAGCCATTCCAGGTGGCCGTGCGCGTGGCCCGTCTCGCCTTCGGCCGTGGAGCGGAACAGCGCCGCCACGTCGTTCTGGCCTTCGACGTCCGCCTTGTTTGCGAAGTACAGGTAACGGCGGTTGGCCTGGGACTCGCCGGCAAAGGCGGCCTTCAGGTTCTCTTCCGTCTTGGAGCCTTTCAATGCGGCCATGGGGTTCTCCTTCGAGGTGAATGAAGACAAAGCGTCGCGCCCCGGCGGCGCCGGAGACGCTGCAAGCGTAGTGAGGCCCGGCGGCGGCGTCTAATAGCCAGGCTCAATGCACTCCATGCAGCATGGCTATGAACAAGGTCCAGTTGATAACCGATCTCAAAGAGCGCCCGCCGCCGGGTCGACTCGCCCCCGGCATTACGGTACAGTAAACGCATTACGCATTGGTAAACGACAGGAGACACGATGGCCGCCGTCCTCAAGAGCCCGGGCGCCCTGCCCGCGCCCGCGCCGATCCAGCAGCTGCACCACTACGCCTACCGGGCGCGGGATGCCGAGGAGACCCGGCATTTCTACGAGGACATCCTCGGCCTGCCGCTGTACCACATCATCCAGAGCGACTACGTGCCGAGCACCGGCGAGTACTGCCCGTACACGCATTTCTTCTTCCGGCTGCAGGACGGCTCGTTCATCGCCTTCTTCGACCTCGGCGACGACCAGGCCTGCGAGCCCTCCCCGAACACGCCCAAGTGGGTGAACCACGTCTCCTTCCGCGTGGACGACATCCAGGCGCTGAAGGACATGAAGGCGCGGCTGGAAGCGCACGGGATCGAGGTGCTCGGCATCACCGACCACCACATCTTCCACAGCATCTACTTCTTCGACCCCAACGGCATCCGCCTGGAACTCACGGCGCAGCTGGCGGACGAGTTCCAGATGCTGCAGGAGAGCAAGACCGCGCACGCGCGCCTGAACGACTGGACCGCGCGCAAGGAACAGTGGCGCAAGGAGCGCGCCGAAGGAAAGGTGGCGGCGCCGCTGAAGCCGCAGCAGAATGACAGGCCCGAGTTCGTGAAGAAATAGGCCAAGGCAGGAGGACAGCGACGATGGCGGAGAGCTACAAGGAGACCGGCTTCGGCAACGGCTACGAGTTCACCCAGGGCACGGGCTACGAGCTGCCGGAATATCCCTTCCGGGAGCCTCCGGAGATCGCGGCCGGCGAGCCCAGCCACCATCCGGTCGTCATCGTCGGCGGCGGCATCACCGGGCTGACCGCGGCCTGCGCCCTCGCCCAGTACGGCATCCAGGCCGTGCTGCTGGACGAGGACAACACCGTCGGCGTCAAGGGCGCATCCTCGCGCGGCATCTGCTACACGCAGAAGTCGCTGGAGATCTTCGAGCGCCTGGGCGTGTACGAGCGCATCGCCGCCAAGGGCATCCAGTGGAGCGTGGGCCGCACCTTCGCCGGCAAGGACGAGGTGTATTCCTTCGACCTGAAGCAGCAGAGCGCCTTCAACCTGTCGACGCAGCCACCCTTCATCAACATCCAGCAGTTCTACATCGAGGGCTACCTGGTCGAGCGCATCTACGAGCTCGGCAACGTGGAGCTGCGCTGGAAGAACCGCGTGACCGCCTTCCGGCAGGACGGCGAAGGCGCCTTGCTGACGGTGGCCACGCCGGCCGGCGAATACCAGCTGCGCGCCGACTACGTGCTCGACGCCACCGGCAGCCACAGTCCCTTCCGCCAGTGGGTGGGCGCCTCGGTGACGGCGAAGAAGGGCGACGACCGCTGGTGCATCGCCGACGTGCGCTTCCGCAAGCACCCGCCGGTGGAGCGGCATACCTGGATCGAGGCGCCCTTCAATGACAACCGCGCCGTGTGGCAGCACCTGATGGGCGACAACGTCTGGCGCATCGACTACCAGATGGCGCCGGATGCCGACCCCGCGGAAGTGAGCCGCGAGGAAGTCGTGCGCGAACGCCTCACGCGCCAGTTCGGTCCCGACGCCGGCGTCGAGATCGTGTGGGTCGGGCCCTATGCCTACCGCAGCGAATGCGTCGACCGCATGCGCCACGGCCGCGTGTTCTTCATGGGCGACTCCGCCAAGGTGGTCAGCCCCTTCGGCGCGCGCGGGGGCAACACCGGCATCGCCGATGCCGACAATCTGGCCTGGAAGCTGGCCGCGGTGCTCAAGGGCCGCGCGGCCCCGGCGCTGCTGGAGAGCTACCACGAGGAAAGGCACGAGGCCGCGCAACAGAACGTGATGGTGACCAACCGCACCGCGCGCTTCCTGCGCCCGGCCACCGCGGTGGAGAAGCTGTTCCGCGACGCGGCGCTGGGCCTGGCGCGGCAGCACGTGTTCGCCCGCCAGTTCGTCAATACCGGGCGCATGGCGGTGGCCAACCCCTACACGCGCACCAGTGCCTGCGACCGCTCGGGCGGGCAGTCGGTGCAGAACGTGGCCTTCGACTGGCCGGATGGCTCGCAAGGCAGGGTCAACGACCTGCTGCGCTGGTGCGACGGCCGCCTGCTGGTGCTGGTGTTCGGCGCGACCGCGCCCGCATCCCTGGAGCGGCTGCGTGGCCTGGCCGAGACGGCGCCGATCCGCTGCGTGCAGGTGCTCGGCCCGACCGAGCGTCCCGGCGCGCGCGAACACCTGCGCGACCCCAAGGGCCACCTGCAGGGCGCCTGCCACGTGTTCGGCCATGCCTGGGCCCTGGTGCGGCCGGACGGCTACGTGGCCGCCACCGGCGAGAGCATCGATGCCTCGCTGGTGCACGCGGTGGGACTGGCACTGGGCGCCCGCCTGGAGGAATCCGAATGAAGACCATCCTGAACCAGCAGGACGCGGACAGCTTCTACGAACAGCTGCTGGACGCCCACCAGGGCCTCGACGAGCGCCAGTCCGCCCTGCTCAACGCCCGCCTGATCCTGCTGCTGGCCAACCACCTGGGCGATGCCAAGGTGCTGCACGAATGCGTCGAGGCGGCGCGGCAGATGCCCGCCCCGTAAAATCCCGGGGTGAGCACCGAACAACCCGGCCTGAACAGCCTCTCCAAGTCCTTCGAACCCGCCGCCATCGAGTCCAAGTGGGGCCCGCTGTGGGAGCAGCGCGGCTACGCGCGCGCGGGCTTCCGCGGCACCGGCGCGCCCCAGGCGGGCGAGCCCTCCTTCGCGATCCAGCTGCCGCCCCCGAACGTGACCGGCACCCTGCACATGGGCCACGCGTTCAACCAGACCATCATGGACAGCCTGACGCGCTACCACCGGATGCGCGGCTTCAACACGCTGTGGGTCCCCGGCACGGACCACGCCGGCATCGCCACCCAGATCGTGGTGGAACGCCAGCTGCAGGAACAGGGCACCAGCCGCCACGACCTCGGCCGCCCGAACTTCGTGCAGAAGGTCTGGGAGTGGAAGGAGAAGTCGGGCAACACCATCACCACGCAGATGCGCCGCATGGGCGACAGCGTGGACTGGTCGCACGAGTACTTCACGATGGACGGAAGCTCTCGAAGATCGTGACCGAGACCTTCGTGCAGCTGTACCGCCAGGGCCTGATCTACCGCGGCAAGCGCCTGGTCAACTGGGACCCCGAGCTGAAGACCGCCGTGTCGGACCTGGAAGTGGAGAGCGAGGAGGAGGACGGCTTCCTCTGGCACATCCGCTATCCGCTGGCCGACGGTTCCGGCCACCTCACGGTCGCGACCACCCGGCCGGAGACCATGCTGGGCGACGTGGCCGTGATGGTGCATCCCGAGGACGACCGCTACCGTCACCTGGTGGGCAAGTACGTGAAGCTGCCGCTGTGCGACCGCGAGATCCCGGTCATCGCCGACGCGTACGTGGACAAGGCCTTCGGCACCGGCGTGGTGAAGGTGACGCCCGCCCACGACCCGAACGACTACGCGGTGGGGCAGCGCCACCAGCTGCCGATGATCGGCGTGCTGACGCTGGACGCGAAGGTCAACGACAACGCGCCCGCCGCCTACCGCGGCCTGGACCGCTTCGTCGCGCGCAAGAAGGTGGTGGCCGACCTCGAGGCGCATGGCCTGCTGGAGGAGACGAAGAAGCACAAGCTCATGGTGCCGCGCTGCGCCCGCACCGGCCAGGTGGTGGAGCCCATGCTCACGGACCAGTGGTTCGTGGCGATGACCAAGGTCAGCCCGCAGGACCCCACGCGCAAGTCGATCGCGCAGAAGGCGATCGACGCGGTGGACAGCGGCGCGGTTCGCTTCGTGCCGGAGAACTGGGTCAACACCTACAACCAGTGGATGAAGAACATCCAGGACTGGTGCATCTCGCGCCAGCTCTGGTGGGGCCACCAGATCCCCGCCTGGTACGACGAGCAGGGCGAGGTCTACGTCGCGCGCACCGAGGCGGAAGCGCAGGCGCAGGCGCCCGGCAAGAAGCTCGTGCGCGACCCCGACGTGCTGGACACCTGGTACTCCTCCGCGCTGGTGCCCTTCTCCACGCTCGGCTGGCCGGAGAAGACGAAGGACATGGACCTGTACCTGCCGTCCAGCGTGCTGGTGACCGGCTACGACATCATCTTCTTCTGGGTCGCCCGGATGATCATGATGACGACCCACTTCACCGGCCAGGTGCCCTTCCGCCACGTCTACATCCACGGCCTGGTGCGCGACTCGCACGGCAAGAAGATGAGCAAGTCGGAAGGCAACGTGCTCGATCCCGTGGACCTGATCGACGGCATCGCGCTGGCGCCGCTGCTGGACAAGCGCACCACCGGGCTGCGCAAGCCCGAGACCGCGCCCGCCGTGCGCAAGAACACCGAGAAGGAATTCCCCGAAGGCATCCCGGCCTACGGGGCCGACGCGCTGCGCTTCACCTTCGCGGCGCTGGCGACGCTCGGGCGTTCGATCAACTTCGACTCCAAGCGCTGCGAGGGCTACCGCAATTTCTGCAACAAGCTTTGGAACGCCACCCGCTTCGTGCTGATGAACTGCGAGGGGCAGGACCTGTCCGAGGCCGACGCCAGCCTCACCTTCGCCGACCGCTGGATCATCTCGAGGCTGCAGCAGGCCGAGGCCGAGGTGGCGAAGGGCTTCGCCGAGTACCGCCTGGACAACGTCGCCAACACGATCTACCAGTTCGTGTGGGACGAGTACTGCGACTGGTACCTCGAGATCGCGAAGGTGCAGATCCAGACCGGCAGCGCCGCGCAGCAGCGCGGCACGCGCCGCACGCTGATCCGGGTGCTGGAGGCGATCCTGCGCCTCGCGCACCCCGTGATCCCTTTCATCACCGAGGAACTGTGGCAGACGGTGGCGCCCGTCGCCGGCAAGACCGGCGAGTCGATCAGCGTCGCGCCCTACCCGCAGGCCAATCCGGCCAACGTGAGTCCGGAGGCCGAAGCCTGGATGGACAAGCTCAAGGCGGTGGTGGATGTCTGCCGCACGCTGCGCGGCGAGATGAACGTGTCACCCGGCACGCGCCTGCCCGCGTACGTGCTGGGCGACGCCGCGTTCATGCGCGAAGCGGCCCCGTGCTGCAGGCGCTGGCCAAGCTGAGCGAAGTGCGCATCTTCGACGACGAAGCGACCTGGGCCGCGGCCGCGCAGGCCGCGCCGGTCGCCGTGGCGGGCGAGGCGCGCCTGTGCCTGTACATGGAGATCGACGTGGCCGCCGAGAAGGCGCGCCTGGGCAAGGAAGCCACGCGCCTGCAGACCGAACTGACCAAGGCCACCGGCAAGCTGGCCAACGAAGCCTTCGTGGCGAAGGCGCCGCCCGCGGTGATCGAGCAGGAGCGCAAGCGCATCGCCGAATTCACCGCCACGCTGCAGAAGGTGCAGGCGCAACTGCAGCGCCTGGGCTGATCAGCGCTCGTCGGGCAGCGGCGCGTTGTCCGAGAGCGGCGCGCGATCGGACAGTGGCGCGGGCTGGCTTTCGGGCGGCGCCACCGAGTCCAGGCCCATGGAGGCGCTCAGGATCGGCTCGAAGCCCGAGTTGCGCGGCGCCGTCAGCACCTCGTGCAGGCGCTGCGCGACGTACCAGCTGGCGCGCACGCGCGACTCGCGCGTGTAGGACCCCAGCCTCGGCGTGAGGAACAGGTTGCGCTGCTCGTGCAGGGGCGTGCCGCGCGCGGCGAAGCCGGCTTCGCCGCCATCCAGCATGGCCGCCTCGATGCGGCCGTCGCCCAGCGCCCGTGCGAGCGCGTCCGGGTCGAACAGCGAGGAGCGGGTCGTGCCGACCCACACCTGCCCCGGCTTGCAGTGCGCCAGCACCTTGTCGTTGACGAAGCGTTCGTAGCGCGAGGCATAGAGCACCTGCACCGACACAGCGTCCGACTGCGCCATCAGCTCCTGCAGGCCCACCGGCTGGATGCGCAGGCGCTGCCAGGTGGCGGCGGTGTGGTGCACGGCGGGGTCGTAGCCTATCAGCCGTGCGCCCATGCCATCGAGCATCATCGCCAGCGCGTGCGCGGACGGCGCGAGCCCGAGGATGCCGATGGTGCTGCCATGGATCTCGCGGCCCAGCGTGGCGGGCGCCGTGCGGTCACCCTTGATCGAGGTGCCGATGCCGCGCCGGAACAGCAGCAGCAGGCTGGCCAGCAGGTATTCGGCGTTGGAGCGCACGTGCGCGTTGATCGCCTGCACCACCCGGATGCGGCGCTCGCGGCAGGCTTCCAGGTCGGTGTTGTCGGTGCCCACGTGCATGCGGGCCAGGCCGCGCAGCACCGGGGCGAAATCGAGGAACTCGCGCGTGACGACCACCTTGCGCGGCAGCACCAGCGTCTGCACGTTGTACAGCTGCTTGCGCAGGGCCCCGAGGTCCTGCGCCAGTTCGGGCCGGTACGCCACGCGGTGGCGCGCTTCCAGCCACGCGTGCGCTTCCGGCACCAGCCGCTCGAGCAGAAGGATGTCCAAAACGAAGGTTCTCCGTCTTCACCGCAAGGACCACTTCTTGGGGAAAATGTCCGTCCGTTGCCAGCGTCGGCACACTCTAGCCACAACCCCACAGGCGGTCGATGAAAAACTTCACACTGTCACCAAAGCGGTCTTCCCCGTCGCCGGCCTCGGGACCCGCTTTCTGCCCGCCACCAAGGCGCAGCCCAAGGAAATGCTGCCGATCGTCGACAAGCCCCTGATCCAGTACGCGGTGGAGGAGGCCTACGAAGCCGGCATCCGCCACATGATCTTCGTGACCGGGCGGAACAAGCGCGCCATCGAGGACCACTTCGACACGGCCTACGAGCTGGAAAGCGAGCTCGAGGCGGGTGGCAAGGAGGAACTGCTCTCGCTGGTGCGCACGCTGGCGCCGGAGGACATGGACTGCTCCTACGTCCGCCAGCCCCGCTCGCTGGGCCTCGGCCACGCCGTCCTGTGCGCCAGCCACATCGTGCGCAACGACCCGTTCGCGGTGCTGCTGGCCGACGACCTGATGATCGGCCCGGAAGGCGGCCCGGGCGTGCTGTCGCAGATGGTGGAAGTGTTCCAGGAGGTGCAGACCTCGGTGCTGGCCGTGCAGGAGGTGCCGCTGGAACACGTGCAGCGCT
Source organism: Ramlibacter montanisoli (assembly GCF_013087525.1). Taxonomy (GTDB): domain Bacteria; phylum Pseudomonadota; class Gammaproteobacteria; order Burkholderiales; family Burkholderiaceae_C; genus Ramlibacter; species Ramlibacter montanisoli. Next base: position 16,513 of record NZ_JABFCS010000002.1, read on the forward strand.
ACGGCATCGTGGCCGGCGACCCGGTGGGCGAGCGGCTGGTGAAGGTGCGGCAGATGGTGGAGAAGCCCTCGCCCGAGAAGGCCCCGTCGCGGCTGGGCGTCGCAGGCCGGTATGTGCTCACTCCGGCAGTCTTCGACTGCATCCGCAACCAGCCGCGCGGCAGCGGCGGCGAGATCCAGCTGACCGACGGCATCGCGCAGCTGATCGCCACCGAAGGGGTCCACGCCTTCCTGTACGAGGGCAAGCGCTACGACTGCGGCAGCAAGCAGGGATTCCTGGAAGCTTCCGTGGAGTTCGCGCTGAAGCACCCCGAGGTGGGCGCGAGCTTCCGCGACTACCTGCGCTCCCTGGCCCTCAAGGGCTGAGCGGGCCCGCTTCCAGCCGCTGCAGGCCGCGCCAGGTCTTGCCCGGCGCGAGCTGCACGGGCTGCGCCGCCACCGCGGCTTCGATGCACAGCATGCGCAGCCAGTCCTGCGGCGGCATGTCGCCAGGCGCGCCGCGCGCTCCGGCCCCGGATTCCAGACCACGGTGTCGACGAAGCCCTCCTGCAGCACGCGGCGCGGCGGCATCCCGCCGCCTTCCAGTCGCAGCATCGCCGGCGCCTGCCGGTAGACGCGGTCGATCTCGCCCGGGAAGGTGAGCGCCGCCACCGACTGCCGGCCCAGGGCATTGGCCTGCGTCGCGTCCTCGTACTGCAGCCCCTGCAGCCCGAGCACCTTGGCGCTGCGCACGTCCTGCACTGCGAGGTAGGTGTGGAGGGCGCCGGTGAAGGCAAAGGCCGTTCGGCCCGTGTTGGCGGCCTGCAGCTCGAGCTCGATCCAGCCCGGGCCCAGCCGCACGACCAGCACGAGGCAGAAAGCATGCTCCCAGGCTGCTGCGGCCGCCATCGCGGAGTCGAGCTGGAAGCGAGCTTCGGCGACGGTGGCGCCCGGAGTCGGCTGCGTCACCAGCTCCCAGCGGCTGGTGCGCGCGAAGCCATGCTTGGCCAGCGGACCGCGTTCGGAGAACTGCGGAAAGCAGACGGGCACGCCCCCGCGCAGGCCTTGCCGGCGGCAGGCGCGGACAGCGGGCTGCGGTAGATCTGTTCGGAAGCACCTGCGGGGACCCAGGACAGCAGCTGCGCGCCGTGCAGCGTGACGCTCGCTGCATCGCCGCCGGCATTGCGCAGCACGACCAGCGATTCGTCGGCCGCCGTCACCGGTCCGCCTGCACGCTAGCGCCGGCGCAGCACGTGGATGAACTCGTCGCCAACGGTCTGCTGCTCGACGAGCTCGTTGCCGGTCTGCTTGGAGAAGGCCTGGAAGTCGCGCAGCGACCCGCCGTCGGTGGACACCACCTTGAGCAACTGGCCGCTCTGCATGTCGGTCAGGGCCTTCTTCGCCTTCAGGATGGGCAGGGGGCAGTTCAGCCCGCGGGTGTCGATTTCCTTGTCGATCTGCATCGCTACTTCTCCTCGGGTGGCCGCACCGGTTCCATGAACTGCGGCTCCAGGCCGCGGCTGCGCAGCCAGTCGGCCAGCGCGTAGCCGGTGCCCGCCGGCCAGCAGCGCAGCTGCTCGTACGCGAACAGGCGGTAGTCCACCAGTTCCGGCGACAGCTTCACTTCACCCTCGCACACCGCATGGTAGGCGATGATCACCTGGTTCATGCGCTGGAAGTCGTAGACACCGATGAGGTCCACCGAGAGTGCGCGCAGGCTGGTCTCTTCCTCGATCTCGCGCACGATGCCGTCCTGCGGCGTCTCGCCGGCTTCCATGAAGCCGGTGATCAGCGCGTACATCTTGTGCGTCCAGGCCGCGTTGCGCGCGAGCAGGATGCGGTCCTGGTACTGCACGACGGCGGCGAGCACCGGCGTCGGGTTGTTCCAGTGCGTCCAGTTGCAGGCCGGGCAGCGCAGCCGCTGCTTTTCGCCGCCGTCCTCCTGCTGCGCGATCCACGCCAGCGCCGTGGCGCACTGCGGGCAGAAGCGGTACTCGCCCATGGATCAGGCGGGGAAGACGCCGGTGGACAGGTAGCGGTCGCCGCGGTCGCACACGACGAAGACGATGGTGGCGTTCTCCACCTGCTGCGCGATCTGCAGCGCAACCCAGCAGGCGCCGGCGGCGGAAATGCCGGCGAAGATGCCTTCCTCGCGTGCCAGGCGGCGGCACATCTCCTCGGCCTCGTCCTGGCTGACGTAGACCAGCTCGTCCACCGTGGTGGGATCGTAGATCTTCGGCAGGTATTCCTGCGGCCACTTGCGGATGCCGGGAATGCGCGACCCTTCGTTCGGCTGCGCGCCGACGATCCGCACTTCCGCGTTCTTTTCCTTCAGGTAGCGCGAGACGCCGGTGATGGTGCCGGTCGTGCCCATCGCGCTCACGAAGTGCGTGATGCGGCCGCCAGTCTGGTCCCACAGCTCGGGCCCGGTGGTCTCGTAGTGGACGCGCGGGTTGTCGGCGTTGGCGAACTGGTCCAGCACGCGGCCCTTGCCTTCGCGCTGCATGTTCTCGGCCAGGTCGCGCGCGTATTCCATGCCGCCACTCTTGGGCGTGAGCAGCAGTTCGGCGCCGAAGGCCTTCATGGTCTGCGCCCGCTCGATCGACAGGTCCTCCGGCATGATCAGCACCATGCGGTAGCCGCGGATCGCGGCGGCCATCGCCAGAGCGATCCCGGTGTTGCCTGAGGTGGCCTCGATCAGGGTGTCGCCCGGCTTGATCTCGCCGCGTTCCTCCGCGCGCTTGATCATCGACAGTGCGGGACGGTCCTTGACCGAGCCGGCGGGATTGTTGCCTTCTAGTTTTCCGAGGATGACGTTGCCGCGTTTCGCGTTGTCCGCCGCGCCTATGCGCTGCAGCACCACCAGCGGAGTCCTGCCGATCGCATCCTCGATCGTGGGATATTGCATGCTGTCACTGTGCCATAATTTCTTTTCCCCCTCGAGACGCTGCCGGAGTGGCGAAATCGGTAGACGCAGCAGACTCAAAATCTGCCGGTGGCAACACCGTGCCGGTTCGATTCCGGCCTCCGGCACCAGCGCGCCTGACCACCCCGAGCCCTTCTTCCTTGAATTGGCCCTCCGGGGAATTCTTCATCGCGCCCGCCACCTTCCGGCATCACCGCTCTGAAGGTGCAGCGGTGAACGGTGACGGTCGAATCAGCTGGACACACCGGCCGAGCACAGCGACCCTGAGACTCCAGCGCTTCCCACCCCGGAAATGCTGTAGATGGAACCGCAGTCACGCGAGAACCGGCATGCTCCCGGCCTGCACGCCGGCAAAGCATTGATGCCGCCCAAGCTATTCCCAATCTTCAATTGCCGAGCTGCTTTCCCCAATGAAAGCAATTCGAGCTCTGCAATGGAAATGGCGCATGCTTGCTACACGGCCCAAATTGGTATTGCGGTCGCTGCGTGGTTGCAATAAAGTGCGACCCTCTGTGACACGATGTGTTGAGCTTGGCACGGCGCCCGCGCCCACAGAACCAGAACAGGAATAGAAAACCGTGCTCTCCTTCGGTTTACCCATGGCGATTGCGATCACGCTGGTCATTTCGCTGCTCCTGGCCCAGGCCCTGGTGCTCAGTGCGCACAAGCATGGCCACCTGACGATGGACCTGCCCAGCGGCGTCCAGAAATTCCATTCGAACCCGACGCCGCGTGTCGGCGGCATCGCGATCTACGTGGCCGTCACTGCCGCCTGGCTGCTGGTGCCCGGACGCGCCGAGACCAACCTGCTGTCCACCATCCTGCTGGCCGGCATGCCGGCCCTGCTGGTGGGCCTGACCGAGGACGTCACCAAGCGGGTGAGCGTGCGCACGCGCCTGCTGGTCACCATGGGCAGCGGCGGCCTCGCGGCGCTGTGGACCGGCATCGGCCTCACGCGCGTCGACGTGCCGGTGGCGGACGTCCTGCTGTCCGTGTGGCCGGTCGCGGTGCTGTTCACGGCCTTCGCCGTGGGCGGCGTGGCCAACGCCGTCAACATCATCGACGGCTTCCACGGGCTCGCCAGCGGCACGGTGATCATCTCCTCGCTGGCCCTGGCGGCCATCGCGATGTCGGTCGGCGACATGCCGCTGGCCACGGTGGCCTTCGTGCTGGCGGCGGCGGTGGCCGGCTTCTGGCTGGTGAACTTCCCCTGGGGCAAGCTGTTCCTGGGGGACGGCGGCGCCTATTTCTCCGGCTTCGCGCTGGCCTGGCTGTCGGTGGAACTGCTTGCCCGCAACCCGGGCGTGTCGCCCTGGGCGAGCGTGCTGCTCTGCGCCTATCCCACCGTGGAAGTGGTCTACAGCATCGTGCGCAGGCGCAAGCAGCGTCGGTCTCCGGGCGAAGCGGACCGGCGGCACCTGCACAGCCTGGTGGCCACGCAGTTCGTCCAGCCGCGCCTGCAGGGGGTCGCACCCAACCTGCGCAATGCGGCGGTGTCCATGCTGATGTGGATCTGCGCGGCCGTGCCGGTGATTCCCGCGGTACTGGCTCCCGGGCGTCCGGACCTTCTGCTCGGTGCGCTGGCACTGTGCGTGCTCGCCTACCACCTGACCTATCGCCGCCTGGCCGCCTCGGCCGACGAGGCGGAGCTGGGCCAGCCCGCCATCGACCTGCGCGCCTGAGCGCGCTCTGGCTAGCGGCCGTTCTTCACGGCGAAATCGTCCAGGCTGCGGCCTTCCTTGAGGACCTGGGCCACCCATTGCGGCTTGCGGCCGCGGCCGCCGCCCCAGGTCTCGCCATTGGGGCCACGGTATTTCACGATCCCCTTGGTGCCTTTCGCGCGTGAATTGCCCGGGCCGGCATTCCGGGCGAATCCCAGGTCGGCAGCGGTCAATCCGTAGAGCTCGATTTTCTTTTTCACGTCCGCGATCGCATCGGCGATTTCCTGCTCGCGCACACGCTCGGCCTCGGCCAGGAGCTTTTCGGCCTGTTGTTTCAGTTCGAGATAAGTGGCCACGGAATTTCCTTCGCTTCGGGTGCGGCGCATTATGCAAAAAAAAGCGCGCGCAATTCGCGAACAATTGCACGGCCGGGGTCAATTGCGGCCGGCTTGCAGCGCGCCGCCTTTTGCCGCATCCTGTGCGTTCACTTCCGGGGATCACCATGTCCTTCCTGTGCCTTGCCCGCCGGCTTGCCGGGGCCCTGACCCTGCCCTTCCTGATCGCCGCTCCGGCCATCGCGGCGTCACCGCCTGCTTCGCAAGCCAGCATCGATGCGATCACCCGCGCGCTGGAAGCGGTGGTCGGCGTGCAGGTGACGGCGGCAGAGGGCGCGCGTTCGGCCGAGACCCTGGGCCGCCAGCGCGCGGGCTCCGGCGTGGTGATCGGACCGGACGGCCTCATCCTCACGATCGGCTACCTGGTGCTGGAGGCCGACAGCATCCAGGTCACCACGCACGACAACCGCGTGATTCCGGCCCGGCCCATAGGCTATGACCTGGCCACCGGTTTCGGGCTGGTGCGCGCGCTTCTTCCGCTGCGCGGCATCCAGCCGGTGGCGCTGGGCGCCGCCAGTGGCATCGCGCTGGAAACGCCCCTGGTCGCCGCGACCGGTGGAGAAGACGGCGGCATGGGCCTCACGCGCCTGGTGAGCGCACGGCCCTTCTCCGGCTACTGGGAATACCACATCGAGAACGCGCTGTTCACCAGCCCGCCCCTGCGCAACCACAGCGGCGCGCCCCTCTTCAACCCGCGCGGCGAACTCCTGGGCATCGGCAGCCTGTTCGTCGGCAACGCGATGGGCGACCAGCGTCAGATGCCCGGCAACATGTTCGTGCCCGTCGACCTGCTCAAGCCGATCCTCGCCGAGATGCAGCAGACCGGCAGCACGCAGGTCAGTCGCCGCCCGTGGCTGGGACTGAGTTCCACCGAACAGGGTGGGCGCGTGCAGATCGTGCGCGTGAGCCGCGAAAGCCCGGCGCAGGAAGCAGGCCTCTCGCCCGGCGACGTCGTGCTTGCGATCGACGACGAGAAGGTCAGCACGCTCGAGGGCTTCTACAAGAAGCTGTGGGCACGGCCGGCGCCCGATGCGGAAGTGCGCCTGACCGTGATGAACGGATCGACGATCCGGCAGGTCACCGTCAAGGCCGTCGATCGGATGAAGATGATGCGCAAGCCCGCGGGCATCTGAATCTGACAGCCGCGTCCGACAGGTCCTTCGGATAAATCCTGACAGGGAGCCGCGCCGCAGTCCTTAGCCTTGCGGGTCTGCATTCAAGCGAGGGGATGTGATGACGGCGGAAACTCCAGGCTCCACTGAGGTGCAGCGCGCGCGTGCGGGCTGGCGGCCGTGGTTGCGCGTCGCCGGGGTGGCGGCCGCCTTGCTGGTGCTGTCCGAAGCGCTCTGGTTCTGGCAGACGTGGCCGGTGCGCGAACTCCTGCAACCGCCCGCGCCCCGAAGCGCCGGCACGCCATGATCCATCCGCTGCTGCAGCGCCTGGTGGGCGCGGTGCGTCGCCATGGGCTGCTCGTCACCGCCGCCTACGTGCTGCTGGCCGCGTGGGCGCTGGGCATCTGCGTGGCGGCTTACGAGCTCGGGAGCTGGCGCCAGGAGCTCACGCGCACGCTGATGCAGCTCAATGCCGACGCGCACTTCCGCGCCCGCGCCCAGTTCCGCGAAGCCGTCGACCCGGAGTGGTACCGGCGCAAGGCGCTCGCGCTGCTCTCGGCGACCGAGCGGCTGCAGCGCGATTCGATGTGGACCGTGTTCCTGCCCGGCTCCTGGCAGGCCTTCGACAGCCTGGAGGAACAGATCCAGTCGCGCCTCGAGCGCGAGTTCAGCGACATCGTGGTGGAGACCGTGCGCCGCGAGCTCTATGCGCGCGCGAGCCGCCTGACCGGCGTGCCGCTGGTGCGCGGCACCGGCGACCTGCTGATGGGGGCCGACTGCCAGTCGCCGGTGCCGCAGTCCACCGAGCGCAAGCTCACCGCCGCCGCCGAGGACATGCCCGAGTTCCTGGCGGTCGCCGATTACGTGGTGAACCTCGAGCGCCTGGATGACGCCGTGCAGTCCTTCCTGTCGCTGCAGTACAGCGGCGGCGGCCAGCCGGAGCAGCTGCGCAAGCTGGTGGCCTACACCCTCGGCAAGGAGCTGCCCGGGGCGCTCGACGGCGCCATGCGCATGTTCCAGGTGGGCGACGAAGTGAACATCCAGCCCGCGCTGATGCAGGCACGCCTGCAATGGGCCGCGCGCTGCTCGCTGCTCAAGGCCATGGGCGCGCTGCACACCCGCCTGCTGAACACCAACGACCTGTTCGCGCTGGAGCAGGGCCTGGTGGAGCGCAGCACCGGCCTGTTCGATCCGCCGGCGCGGCCGGTGCCCTTCGACCGCACGCTGGAGCGCTACCGGGCGGTGCACGCGCTGCTCGACGACCAGGCGGCGCTGCTAGGGAAGGGGCGCAACGACTGGATGCGCCAGGGCACGCTGCAGCTCGGCCCCGCCTACCAGCACATCCTGCAGCGCGTCGAGCGCATGCGCCTGCTCGGGCCGGACACGCTGCAGCAGCTGCAGAACCAGTCCGGCACGGCCTTCGTCGAATTCCGCAGGCAGTTCGAAACCGCCTTCGGCGGCCACGGCGAGCCCGGCATCGTGTGGCTGGAAGGCGAGCAGCGCTTCGGCCTGTCCCGCGAGCGCGCCGCCATGCGCGAGGGCCTCGGCGCGCTGCTCAAGACCTCCTTCATGTCGGAGGAGGCGGCGCGCGCCGGCCGCGAAACGACCACCACGCTGCCGATGGTGCTGAAGGAGGCGCGCGCGCTGGCGCAGGAGCGCACGCGCGCCGTGCAGGAGATCCTCCCCGTGTTCCCCGCCCAGGCGCAGCCGGTGGTGGCGCGCGTGATCGACGCGCGCGTGTCCGAACTGATCTACCAGCGCGCCTTCCGCACGCTCAAGACCGTCCTTCCTCCGGACGCCACGACCCCGCTCGATCCGGCCGCCTTCCGGCAGCAGCGCGAACAGGTGCTGGCCGTGCAGGCCGTGCTGAAGGACACCGGCGGTGCCTGGTTCGGCGACCGGCTGGCGGCGACGCTGGACGGCGAGCTGCTGCGGCGGCTCGCCTCGGTGCACGAGCTGTGGCAACAGCAGCCGCTGCAGGACGCGAAGGTGGGCAACTTCTCCTGGTGGCAGGGCGAGCCCCTGCCGCTGGCGCAGGCGCTCGGCGCCGAAGCGGGCGCGGCACCCCCTCGTTCTCGCGCACCGCCACCCGGCTGGACATGCTCGTGCAGCAGGCCAAGGGACTGCTGGCCCTCGGCAGCCCCTCGCTCACCAACGATCCGGCCGCGCAACGCTGGGTGCAGCTGCAGGGGGAGCTGGAACGCTACAACGCACGCGCCAGCGACAGCAGCCTGCTGCGGCTCGAACGCTACCTGGCCGCTATCGGCAACGACCTGCGCCGCGACAACTGCGTCGAGCGCCTGGCGGCCAACGCGCCGGCGCCGGGCCAGGAAGACGAGATCGGGCAGCGCCACGTGCAGATGCACCAGGCACTCGCACAGCGCTGCTCGGAGCTGCGCGCGCAGCAGCCGGCCCCGTCCGCCTCGCTGGCGCAGTGAGGACCGTCAGCCGCGCAAGCCGCTGTCCACCGTCGGATGGCGCAGCTTCAGGCGCAGTTCGTTCTTGAGCCGCGCGTTGTCCAGGCGGCGGGACTCGCTCATGAAGCTCAGGAGCATCAGCGGCAGCTGTTCCTGCGCGGTGCTGCGCGGGACGCGTGGCGGCCGCGGCAGGCCATAGATGTCCGCGGCCAGGTCGAAATAGTCCCCCATGCGCAGCTCGCTGTCGTCGCTGACGTTGTAGGCCCGTTGCGCACGGCCACGCCACAGGGCGGCCAGCACCGCCCGCGCGAGGTCCTCCGCATGGATGTGGTTCGTGTAGACGTCATCCTCCGGCGTGAGCACCGGCGTGCCCTTGAGCAGCCGGTCCCGCGGGGTGCCTCCCGCGCGGTCGGGCGCGTAGATGCCGGGGATGCGCAGCAGCGCCGTGCGCACGCCCGTGCCGCGACCGAAGAATCGCAACTGCCGCTCCGCATCGACGCGGCGCTGCGCCCGCGGCGTGTGGGGCGCCACGCGGCGTGTCTCGCTGACGCGTTCGCCGCCGCAATCACCATACACACCCGAGGTGGATGCGTACACCAGCGACTGCGGCAGCGAGCGCAGGCGCAGCGCGCGCAGCAGCGCCTGCGTGCGCCGGTCGCGCCACCACTGCTCCTGCGGCTCGCCCGCCGGCGGCGCGAGGTGCACGACGCGATCGGCGATCCCCGCGAGCCGCGAAAGGGTCGCCGGCGCATCGAGGTTTCCGACCAGCGGGGTGATGCCCCGCGCGCGCAGTGCGGGTGCGCGCTGCGGCGAAGAGGTCAATGCGATGACGCGCACGCGCGCCGGCAGGGCGCGCACGACGCGCAGGCCGACGTCGCCGCAACCGACGATCAGGACGCGGCTGCGGCGGAAGCGGGCGGGCAATGCGCCGAGGGGGTTCTGGTTTGAGGGCAAAATCGAGGCCGCAGCACACAGACAAGTGCCCCTGAGGATACCTAAAGCATGACAGCCGCCCCCGCAAGCGCCGGCCCCTTCCAGATCACCGTGCAGCCCAGTGGGCGCGCGTTCAGCAGCGAGGGCGGGGAAGCGATCCTCGAGGCGGCCATCCGCCAGGGCGTGGGCATGCCCTATGGGTGCAAGGACGGCGCCTGCGGTTCCTGCAAGTGCCGCAAGCTCGAGGGCACCGTGGTCCACGGCCCGCACCAGGCCAAGGCGCTGTCGGCCGAGGAAGAAGCCAACGGGCTGATCCTCACCTGCTGCGCCGTTCCGCAGAGCGACATCGTCCTGGAGTCGCGGCAGGTCACCGACGAAAGTGCGTTCCCGGTCCGCAAGATGCCTTCGCGCGTTTCCGCCATGGAGAAGGTGTCGCACGACGTGATGATCGTGAAGCTGCAGCTGCCGGCGAACGACACGCTGCGCTATCACGCAGGGCAGTACATCGAGTTCATCCTGCGCGACGGCGCCCGCCGCAGCTATTCGATGGCGAACGCGCCGCACAACGGCCCGGGCGTCGAACTCCACATCCGGCACATGCCGGGCGGCAAGTTCACCGACCACGTGTTCACCGCGATGAAGGAAAAGGAGATCATGCGCGTCGAGGGCCCCTTCGGCAGCTTCTTCCTGCGCGAGGACTCGGACAAGCCGATGATCCTGCTCGCCTCCGGCACCGGCTTCGCCCCCATCAAGTCGCTCATCGAGCACATGCAGTTCAAGGGCATCCAGCGTCACGCCACCCTTTATTGGGGCGGCCGCCGGCCGGGCGACCTCTACATGGATGCATGGGTGCGCGAGCGGCTCGCGGAAATGCCGAACCTGAAATACGTGCCGGTGATTTCCAACGCTCTGCCCGACGACAACTGGACCGGGCGCACGGGCTTCGTGCACAAGGCGGTGATGGAAGACCACCCCGATCTCTCGGGGCACCAGGTCTATGCCTGCGGGGCGCCGATCGTCGTCGATTCCGCGCGGGCCGAATACAGCGCGCGGGCCCGCCTACCGGCCGAGGAATTTTTTGCCGATTCGTTTACCACCGAGGCGGATAAACACTAACTTTGCAGGACGCCGCGTTGGAAGCTCGCCGATACTTCCCTAGAATCGACTCTTTTGGGGGCTGTATGACTGCGACCATCAACCGTTATGCGCTCGCGGCGGCTACACTGTTTTTTTGCACAGTGGCGTTTGCCCAGAACGCGCCAAGCCTCTCTTCCATGTTGCCGTCCTCCGGTGCGGACAACGGCGTCTTCCGGCCCGCCGCGCCGGTCGGCGATCCCCAGGCGAAGGGATCGCAAAATCCGCAGCAAGGTAATCCGCTCTACAACATAGGCAAGGAATACCGCGTCGGAACGAACGATCTGCTGGACATCGAAGTATTGAATCTCGGGGACGGCAAGCGCACCGTCCGCGTGAATGCCGCCGGCTATATCACGATGCCGCTGATCGGCCAGGTCACGGTGGCCGGCATGACCCAGCAGCAGGTCGAATCCCATATTGCCGCGCTGTACGGTGAAAAATACCTGCAAAACCCGCAGGTGTCGGTTTTCATCAAGGAATTCACCACCGAGCGGATCACCGTCGACGGCGCGGTGGCCAAGCCCGGGATCTATCCCCTGGTCGGCCAGATGACGCTGCTGCGGGTGATCGCGCTGGCGGGCGGCTTCGGCCAGATCGCCAACTCCCAGCAGGTGATGCTGTTCCGCCAGGGCGAGAAGGGCGAGCGGCAGGTGGCGACCTTCGATGTCGAGCGAATCCGGTCGGGCAAGGATCCGGACCCGATGATCCGCGGGGACGACCTGATCGTGGTGCAGCGGGATTCCGCGCGCGCCCTGCTGAAGGATTCCATCTTCCGCGACGTTCTGGATTCCGTGAACCCGTTCTCGGTCTTTAGCCGGTAAGCTCCCGCCTCCCGGCCGTCGTGGGACGGCCAGGGCCGACCCAACGAAGAAGAGCCGTCACGATGTCCGCTTCCGAAATCTCACGCGACGACACCTCGGGTTTTGCCCCGACGCAGGCGAACGAGCTGGCACTGCGCCAGCAATACCAGTTGCAGCCGGGCATGGCCCGTGCCGAGGAGGAACAGGTGGGGGACGATTCCCTCACCCTCACCGACATCGGCCGGATCATCCTCAAGCACAAGTGGACGCTCCTGCTCGTCATTGCGCTCGCCTGCGCGGTCGCCGCGATCCGCACCTTCCTCAGCACGCCGATCTACCGTTCGACCGTGATCCTGCAGATCGACCGGGCGACGCCACGCGTGGTGCGTTTCGAGAACGACCCCGAGCAGGAACGCATGGGCGGCGACGATGCGATCTCGATGCGCACGCAGCAGGAACTGCTGAAGAGCCGCTCGCTGGCGGAGCGCGTCATCGATGAGCTGCGCCTTGACCAGTCCGCGCCCAGCGGCTCGCCGCTGCCCCTTTCGCCGACGAAAAAGCCCGACGGCGACAACGGCGAAGCCACCGCCGAAGAGAACAGCGGCGACTACCTCGACCGCCTGATCAACGGCTACCGCAAGATGACCAGCCCGAGCGTGCGCAACAGCGAAGTGCTCGGGCGGGAAGCGGTGGTGGGCCGGTTCCTCAAGTCCCTGACCGTCGAGCCCGTGCGCAGTTCGCGCCTGGTGAAGGTGCACGTCGACAACACGGACCCCGCGCTCGCCGCCCGCATCGCCAATTCGACGGTGCAGGCCTTCATCGCCATGGGCATGGAGCGCCGCCTGGAAGCCTCCTCCTATGCCAAGAGCTTCCTGGAAGACCAGATCAAGCAGATGAAGGCCAAGCTGGAGGAATCCGAACGCCGCCTCAACAGCTACGCGCAGGCCAACCAGATCCTGACCCTGGACGACAAGACCAGCGCGATCAACCAGACCTACACCGACTTCGCCGCCGCATTGGCCAAGGCGGAACAAGAGCGCATCAAGGCCGAAGCCGTCGCCGCGGAGATGAAGCGCAATCCCGAAGCCTCCATCGCCGTCGTCGAGAACAAGACGATCCAGGCATACAAGGAGCGGCGCGCGAAGCTGCAGATCGACTACCAGGAGAACCTGCGCATCTACAAGCCGGACTTCCCGAAGATGCAGCAGATCCAGGCGCAGATCTCCGAGATCGACACCCAGATCAAGCAGGAGATCCAGAACGTCGCCGGCAGCCTGCAGGCGCACTACGATGCCGTCGCCAAGCAGGAGTCCCTGCTGAAGGAACGCGTGAGCCAGACGCGCAAGCAGGTTCTGACGACGCAGGACCACGGCATCGACATGAACCTGCTGAAGCGGGAAGTCGACACCAACCGGCAGCTGTACGACAGCCTGCTGCAACGCTTCAAGGAACTGGGCGTCTCCGGCAACGTCGTGAGCAACAACGTGTCGGTGGTGGATGCGGCGGAGCCTTCGCTGTTCCCCTACAAGCCGAACCTGCTGGCGAACCTGCTGGCGGGCATCGTCGCCGGCATCCTGCTGGGCGCGGCCATCGTCGTCGCACTGGAAGTCATGGACGACTCCATCAAGTACCCGGACGAAGTGGAAAGGGTGCTGGGCCTGCCGCTGCTGGGCGTCATCCCCAAGCTCAATCGCAAGCGCTCGCTGACCAACAAGCCGGTGGCGCTGGAGGTGCACGAGGATCCGCGTTCCACGCTCGCCGAGGCGTACCGCTCGGTACGCACGGCGCTGCAGTTCTCCACCGCCGAAGGCGCGCCCAAGCGCCTGGTGGTCACCAGCACCACGCGCAACGAGGGCAAGAGCACCACCTCGCTGGCGCTCGCCATCAACTTCGCGCAGATGGGACAGCGCGTGCTGCTGATCGACGGCGACATGCGCAACCCCACGGTGCACAAGCTGCTGGGGATCCCGAACGATTTCGGCCTGTCCAACCTGCTGTCCAGCGACAACCGCGGCGACAAGATGATCACGCCGACGTCGATCCCGAACCTGTCGGTCCTCACCGCCGGCCCGATCCCGCCCAACCCGGTGGACCTGCTGACCGGCCCCAAGCTCCTGCTGCTGCTGAACATCACGTCCGCTCTCGGCATCGACTACGTGATCGTCGATGCGCCGCCGATGCTGGGGCTGGCGGATTCCGTGGTCCTGGGCAACCAGCTACAGAACGTGCTGTTCGTCGTGCAGGCCAGCAGCACCCGCAAGACGCAGATCAAGAACGCGCTGCGCCGGCTGCGCCAGAGCGGCCTGGTGCCGCGCGGGGTGGTGCTCACCCAGACGCTGCAGCACGCGCTGCCGCAAGACTACGAGTCTTACTACGGCTATGGCGCCGACCCGGCTGCCGCATTGCCACGGTCGCGCTAGCATCAGGTCGATGAAGGAAGACGAAGCGACGACGAGTCCCTCTGCCGCGACACTGCAAGCTGCCCTGCTCGACTACTACAGCGCACCGGGCAAGTACCAGCTCAGCCTGCGGCAGCCGGCCACCTTGTTCGCCTCGATCCGGGAAATCCTCCAGATCGCTGCCGGACGCGGGGGCGTGCCCAGGCTTCCGACGGCACCCTGCGGGAGGCAGCTTCCTTCTTCATCCGGGCCGCGTTGCTCTATCCCGGGGCCGATCACTACGCGGTCATGGGCTTCGGCTTCGGCACCGAGACCAGCGACCTGAAGGAGCGCTACCGGCTCCTGATGCGCCTGATCCACCCCGACTTCGCCCAGGCAGGTGCGGCAGCCTGGCCGGCGGACGCCGCGATGCGGGTGAACCGCGCCAACGAGGTTCTTTCCTCGCCCACGCTGCGGCGCGAGTACGAGGAGCAGCTGGCGAACCTGAAGCAGCAGCGCCCCGCCGGCGTCGCCAAGGCGGCGAGCCACGCGCCCGCCGCGGCAGTGCGCAGGCAGCAGGAGCCGCGCCTGCAGGTCGGCAAGCGGGCGGCCTGGGCGCTGGGCATCACGCTCACCGGCATGGCTGTCCTCATGCTCATGCCACGCCAGGAGCCCGATCACCTCGTGCAACGCAAGACGGCGGCACCCGCCACCGTCCCCCGCGACCTGCCCCGCGCCCAGGAGCCCTTGGCCTTGCCGCCTGCGCCCACGCGCATTGCCGAGCTCCCGGTCCTGCCCGCGGTCGCCGAGCGGGCGCCCGCGCAGGCGCCGGTGCCGGCGCCGGCACCGGCACCGGCCGCGCAGTGGGATCGGCTCGGGCAGCTTCCATCAGCCCCGCCACAAGCCCAGGCGGCGCCACGGCCGGTGGCGCCAGTGGCCGCTCGTACCGCCCCCGCTGCGCCGTCCCCACCCGCGGCCTTACCCATGGCGGCCGCACCCGCCAGGCCTCCGCAGGAGGCGCCGGCGACAGTGCCGCCGCCCCTGCCTGCGCCGCTTCCTTCCCCGGTGGTCGCCGCCATCGCGGTGGCTCCGGTGGCGAGCCCGCCACCCGCAGCCGCCCCGGTCGCCAGCGCGCCTCCGGTCGCAAGGGCCGCGCCGGCCGTGGCACCTCCCATCCCCAGTCCCACCCTCAGCGACGCCCAGCCCCTGCTCACGCAGCTGCTGCAGATGCTGGAGACCGGCAGCGGCGACCAGCTCCTGCGGCTGCTGGAGGCCGACGCCCGCCAGTCGCCGGGCGCACAGGCGCTGTCGCGCAACTTCGAGCAGCTGGTGAAAGGTGCGCGTCCGGTGCACCTTTCACAGGTGGAGTTCAAGGGCGAGCCGCGTGATGGCGTCCTGCTCGTCACCGGCCGCATCCGGCTGCACGCGGGGAGACGACCATCGGCTCCCACGGGCAACGGTTCCTGCTGCGCGCCGAATTCGCCTCCCGTGGCGGCAAGGTGATGCTGACGAACCTCAGCGGCGCGCCGGACTGAGATGCCGCTTCCCCCTTCCAGGCGCTGGATTCTCGGCATCGTGGCCGCCGCCGCCGCCGTGGGCGTGTTCCTCGCGGGAATGACGGTCCACCTGCGCCGCGCCTGCACGGAACTGGACACGCCCTACCTGCCGCTGTGCGCCGATCCCTCGAAAGAGCCGGAGGCCGTGCGCGAGGGACTGCGCGCGCGCATCGCCCGCAATCCCGGCGACTCGTATGCCTGGACCAAGCTGCTGGTGGCGGAACCCCGGGAGCGCAGCGACAGCGTGCTGCAGGGCGCCGCGCTGGCGGCGCCCAACGACCCCTGGTCGCCCGCTGGCGTGCCGCGCAGGCGCTGAAGAACGGCCAGCTGCCCGAAGGCATCGCGCTGCTGGTGGCCATCCTGCAGATCCGCAACTCGTCGGAGTCAGCCCGCGTGCTGGCGCAGATCGCGGCCACGCCGGACGGCATCAACTTCCTGCGTCCGCACCTCAAGCCCGGGACCACGTGGCTGCCGAAGGTGCTCGCCGCCGGAAACGCTCTGAAACTGCCCCCGGGCAACGCGCTGCCGCTGGTCGCCGAGGCGGTGAAAAAGGGGCGCTGAGCGACGAAGCCAGGCACCAGTACATGCGCTCGCTGAAGGCCGGCGGCCAGTGGCTGGATGCCTACGGCCTCTGGCTGGCGCAGCACAAGGAGTCGGTCCCGCTGCTGTACAACGGCAGCTTCGACCAGGCCATCGAGCAGGATGGCTTCGACTGGGAATTCAGCCGCGCGCCGCGCAGCCGCGCGGGCGTGATGGTCGAGCAGGAGGTGATGGCGCGCCGCGGGATGGTGCTGGGCCTGGATTTCACCGGCCGCAGTTTCACCGCCCCCATCGTGCGCCAGTACCTGTTCGCGGCGCCGGGCGCCTACCGCCTGCGCGGCGAATACATGGCTTCCAAGCTCCGGTCGGAGTCCGGGTTGACCTGGTCCGTGGTCTGCACATCCGGGCGCAAGGCAGTGCTGGTGCGGTCGCGGCCGATCCAGGACACCGGCGGCGTGTGGCAGCCGCTGGAAGCCGAATTCACGGTGCCGTCCGACTGTGGGGTGGTGGCCAGCCTGCAACTGGAACCGGCCGCGCAATTCGAGGCGGCGACCGGAATAAAGGGGCGCGTCGCATTTGACGGATTCAACCTCGCGCGTACTTCGAATTGAGGGCAGCAATTCGATCCCGTCGAAATCCTGCGTGATATAGTTCTCGCTCGCCACGCAATCCCGGGGAGCAACCAAGATGACGACCAAAAAGCTGCTACTCGCCCTGTCCGCCCTGATCGGTGCTTCCGCCTTCGCGCAAGCACCCCTGGGCACCGTTTCCAACGTCCAGGGCGTGGTCACCGCCACGCAAGGCGCCACCGGCGTGTCGGTCGCGCCCGGCACCGCCATCCAGAACGGCATGCGCTTCGTGACCACGTCCAATGGGTCCGTGACGCTTCGCCTGAACAACGGCTGCACGGTCACCGTTCCGCCCGCGCATGGCGTCACCGTGCTGCAGAACATGACGTGCCCGCAGCTGACCGCCGCGGTGCAGCCCGTGGTGCCGGTGGCCGCCGCATCCCCGGCCTTCGCGCCGAATCCCTCCCTCGTGAACGGCCTGGTCGCCGTCGGCGCCGCGATCATCGCGGTCGGCGTCATTCGGGAACTCACGGACGACGATGATGCCGCGGCGCCGCCGCCGCTGAGCGCACAGTAAATCTGGCAGGAGGCCGCCCGGGCGGCCGATCCAACGGGGCCCATCGGCCCCGTTGCCGTTCCTGCGCTTTCCTGACGACCCGGGCCCTGCACATCCGGCCGCGAAGCAATGATCCTGCGGCCCCCGGTCCACGGCACCACCCGACCGTGACGCCGTGACCAGCGGCCGGTGGAAACTGCCGCGCAATTCGCCGCCTCAACCCTGAATTAAGGTCGCGTTGCATTCGACGGTTCCGGCGCCCGCAGCCGAAATTCGCTTCGGTAAAACCACCCGCCCGCAAAAAGCCGGTGCTATAGTGGCCCGGTCATTCATTCCGGGAGCAACCAAATGACACCAAAGAAACTGCTACTCGCCCTGTCCGCCCTGATCGGTGCTTCCGCCTTCGCGCAGGCACCTTTGGGCACCGTTTCCAACGTCCAGGGCGTGGTCACCGCCACGCAAGGCGCCACCGGCGTGTCGGTCGCGCCCGGCACCGCCATCCAGAACGGCATGCGCTTCGTGACCACGTCCATGGGTCCGTGACGCTTCGCCTGAACAACGGCTGCACGGTCACCGTTCCGCCCGCGCATGGCGTCACGGTGCTGCAAACCATGACTTGCCAGCAGCTGACCGCCGCGGTGCAGCCCGTTGTGCCGGTGGCTGCCGCCTCGCCCTCGTTCGCGCCGAACCCGGGCCTGGTCAATGGCCTCATCGCCGTCGGCGCCGCCGCCGTCGCGATCGGCGTCGTTCGCGCGTTGACGGACGATGATGACGTCTTCGTGCCGCCGCCACTCAGCGCACAGTGAGTTCGCAAGAGGTCGTCGCTGCGACCGATGAAACGGGGCCCATCGGCCCCGTCGCTGTTTCTGCGTTCCTGTTCCTCGTGGCCGCCTCGCCCCTCATGCGCGGAGGGAACAGGCACGTGGCGCTGATCGTGCTCGAAGGCGCTGCCCTGGCCTTCCTGGCCGCGTCGCTGGTCCGGGCGCACCGGAGCGGCAGCCGCATCACGGTGCGCGGCTTCCTGCTTGCCTTCCTGCTCGCCAGCCCGTTGTGGCTGGCGCTCGTGTACCTGCTTCCGCTCCCCGCAGCGCTGTGGGCTGGTGCGCCCGGCCGCGCCATCTATCCCGAGGTGCTGGCCGCGGCGGGGATAGCCACGCCCTCCTTCCTGCCCCTGTCGCTGGTGCCCGATGCGACGGCAGCGTCCCTGTTCGCGGGCATTCCCATCGTGGCCGCATTCGTTGCCGGCCACTGGATGCGGCTGCGCCAGCTGAAACTCGTGCTGGGCGTCCTGGCGGGCGTCGCCATCCTGCAGGTGATCATGGGCCTGCTGCAGGTCGCGGGGGCGCGAGTTCCTCACTGTACTTCGGTGGCATCGGCGGCCGGCCCTTCGGCACCTTCGCGAATCCCAACCACTTCGCGAACTACGTGGCGATGGGCCTCGCGGTGTACATATGGCTCGCCTGGACCAGCGTCTCGCAGCGCCCCGTGCTCGGCATGCACCATCGCTCCTGGCAGGCGCGCAGGCTGGCGCTGTGGGCCGCGGGCGGCATGCTGCTGGCCATCGGCATCCTGATGTCGCGCTCGCGCGGCGCGGCGCTCGCAGGGCTTCCTGCAGCGATGTGCGCCTTGGCGGTTACAGCATCGGCGGCATCGAAATCGCGGCAATGGCGCACGACACTGATCGCGACAGGCATTGCGCTCGGGCTGGCCATGGCCATGGTCGGCTTCGACTCCGTGGTGACTCGCTTCCAGCTGGAGACCATGGCGGGCGATGCTTCCTTCCGGACCCTGCTCGCCTCCAGCACTCTGGACGGCGCCGCTGCCTTCTGGCCCTGGGGCGCGGGCTGGGGAACGTATGGAGCGGTGTATCCGCGCTTCCAGCCGGCCACGGTGGACGGAACGGCCGGCCACGCGCACCACGACTACGCGCAGCTCCTGTTCGAAGGCGGCATCTTCTCGGTGCTGCTGATGGCGACCTTCGCCTGGCTGGCCATCACGCGCGCGGTCCAGCTCGTGCGTACCGCGCTGCGCGGCCGCCGCCTGCGCCGCTCCGAGATGGCCGCCGCCATCTGCGGCCTGGGCCTGCTCGGCTTCTTGCTTCACTCGTTCGTTGAGTTCAACATGCACATCCCGGCAAACGCCATCGCGGCGGCGCTGCTGGCGGGCGCCTTCCTGCGCCCGCTCAAGAGCGAAAGCGACGGCGACGGCGACGAGGAGCACAACGGTGATTGACCTGCATTGCCACATCCTGCCCGGCATCGACGACGGTTCGCGCAGCCTGGAGATGTCGCTGGAGATGGCGCGCATGGCCGTGGACGACGGCATCACGATGACCGCGTGCACGCCCCACATCTACCCGGGGCTGTACATGAACGACACGGCGGGCATCGAGGCCGAGCGTGACAAGCTGCAGCAATCGCTCGACGAGAACGGCATCCCCCTGAAGCTCACGATCGGTGCCGACGTGCACCTCGTTCCCGGCCTCCTGGACGGCCTGCGCACGGGCATCGTGCCCTGCCTGCACCACACGCGCTACCTGTTGCTGGAGCCCTCGCACCACGTCGCGCCGCCCCGCTTCCAGGACTCGGTGTTCCAGCTCGTGGCTGCCGGCTACGTGCCCGTGATCACCCACCCGGAGCGACTGACCTGGGTCGAGGACCACTACCCGGTGTTCGCGGACCTCGTGCGGCAGGGTGCCTGGATGCAGATCACCGCCGCCTCGCTGACCGGAGTCTTCGGCGCCCGCGCCAAGTACTGGGGCGAACGTTTCCTCAACGACGGCCTGACGCACATCATCGCCACCGATGCCCACTCCAACGGCCGGCGCTCGCCCATCATGTCCAAGGCACGCCAGATTGCGGAGCGCGCGCTGGGTCGCGAAGAGGCCGAGCTGCTGGTGCGCGGCCGCCAGGAATACATGCTGCGCAACGAACTGCCGTCCGCCGTGCCTCCCCTGCCGGAGGTCGAGCGCAAGCGCGGCGGCGGTGGCGGCTGGTGGAAGGGCCTGTTCGGCGCCCGCGGCTAGCACCCCGCGCACGGGTGCCTCCGCCTTGCGACAATGCCGGGCATGAAACGCCGACACCTCCTCCTCTCCTCCCTGGGCGCGGCCGCGGCCGCCGCCTCTCCCGCCGCCTGGTCGCAGGCGCGGCCGATCCGGATCATCGTTCCCTATGCCGCCGGCGGCCCCATCGACGTCACCGCGCGTGTGCTCGCCGAGCGGGTGAAGGACTCGCTGGGCACCGTGATCATCGAGAACCGCCCGGGCGGCGGCGGCAACATCGGCGCCGACGCGGTGGCGAAAGCGGCACCCGACGGCACCACGATCGGCATTTCCGCCGTGGCCACGCACGCGATCAACCCGTGGCTGTTCTCGAAGATGCCCTATGACCCGGTGAAGGACTTCGCACCCATCACGCAGATGGTCCGCGTGCCAAACGTGCTCGTGATGAACGCCGATACGGCCGCGCGCCTGAAGATCGACTCGCTGCGCGACCTGATCGCCTATGCCAAGGCCAATCCGGCGAAACTGAACTACGGCAGCGGCGGTAATGGCAGCGCCGGCCACCTCGCGGGCGAGATGTTCAAGCGCGATGCCGGCATCTTCGCGGTGCACATTCCCTACAACGGCGGCAACCCGGCGCAGCTGGCGCTGCTCTCGGGCCAGGTGGACTTCAACTTCGACAACCTGGCGACCGCGGCGCCGAACATCCGCTCCGGCAAGCTGAAGGCACTGGCGGTGACCACCCTGGCACGTTCGCCCAACCTGCCGGAAGTGCCGACTGTCGCCGACACCCTGCGGGGCTTCGCGATCGACACCTGGTGGGGCCTGGTGGCGCCGGCGGGCACCCCGCGCGACGTGGTCCAGAAGTTGAACCAGGCCTTCGTGGCGGCGCTGAATTCGCCGGAAGCGAAGACCCGCTTCTCCGGCCTGATGGCGGAGCCCGTGGCCACGACGCCGGACGAATTCGGCAGCTTCATGCGCGCCGAACTCGCCAAATACGAAAAAGTTGTGAAGGGTTCGGGCGCCAAGTCGATTAAGGCAGAGCCGGGCCTCCTACAGGCCTCGTGAGACTTGTCCTACACGCCCCGGATGAGCCGCGGCGGCACAGTGGCTTTCCAAGCACAACGTGAGGAGCCCGCAATGTCGTCGCAGCGTCACCTCCTGGGGTTGGCCATCGCACTGGCGGCGGTTGGCAGCGCCGAGGCGCAGTCCGGCGGCGCCCTGCGATGGCGCGGCGGCACCGGCCTGGGACTGCAGGTCGGCCAGCCGGACCTGCGCGTTCCCTGCGGCAGCTTCACCTTCTCCTGCGATGCTGCGACCCTGCCGCTCTATTCGAGCGCGAAGGCACCGCGTTCCCTGAGCATGCAGGTCGGTCGTGCGGAGGCTCCGGCCCCGTTCGGCGCCGGGCCCGCGCCCGGCCTCAACGTGAGCCTGGTGGGGAAGGCCGGTCTCGCCTGGGACCTGGGCGTGTACGGCCGCGTGGGCACCACCTTCAACCGCGCGGCGCTCGCACCGAACACGACGGGAGAAGGCGGCCTGACCTATGGCATCGGCCTGAGCTGGGACTTCTCGCGCCGCGGCTCCGCGGCGTTCGGCCTGGACAGCTACGACATGCGCACCGGCACGGGCGAGGCGCGCGACGTGCGCACCAGCCTCGGCCTGCAGTGGCGCTACTGAAGGCGCAGCAAGCGCCTCACTCGCCCAGGTAGGCGGCGCGCACCTTCGGGTCGTTCAGCATGTCGGCGGCCTTGCCGCTCATGCTGATGAGGCCCGACTCCATCACGTAGCCGCGGTCGGCGATCTCCAGCGCGCGGCTGGCGTTCTGTTCCACCAGCAGGATGGTCACGCCCTGGGCGTGCACGTCGCGCACCACCTCGAAGATCTTGTCCACCATGATGGGCGACAGGCCCATGGAGGGCTCGTCCATCAGCAGCACCTTGGGCCGGCTCATGAGCGCGCGGCCCATGGCGAGCATCTGCTGCTCGCCGCCGGACATGGTGCCGGCTAGCTGGTCCTTGCGTTCCTTCAGCCGCGGGAAGGTCGTGAACACCCGCTCCATGTCCTGCGCGATGCCCGCCTTGTCCCGGCGGATGTGCGCGCCCATCTGCAGGTTCTCTGTGATGGTCATGCGCGTGAACACGCCACGGCCTTCCGGCACCATGGCCAGGCCCTGCTTGACCATGTCCCAGGCGCCGCGGCCGCGGATGCTCTGTCCGAGGTACTGGATGTCGCCGTCATTGAGCGGCAGCAGGCCCGTGATGGCCTTCATGGTGGTGGTCTTGCCGGCGCCGTTGGAGCCGATCAGCGTGACCAGTTCGCCCTCGCGCACCTCGAAATCCACGCCCTTGACGGCCTGGATGCCGCCGTATGCGACCTTCAGGCCGCTCACCTTCAGCAGCACCTGGCTCATTGTTCTTCTCCGGTCGCGGTCGCGGCCGCAGGTGCCGTCCCCGTCGCCTTGTGGCTGTGGCCGAGGTAGGCCTCGATCACCTTCTCGTCGCGCTGCACGTCGTAGGGCGAACCCTCGGATCTGCTTGCCGTAGTCCAGCACGGTGACGCGGTCGCACAGGCCCATCACCAGCTTTCACGTCGTGCTCGATCAGCAGGATGGTGCGGTTGTCCTTGCGGATGCGGTCGATCAGCTCGCGCAGCACCACCTTCTCGGTGGAGTTCATGCCGGCGGCCGGTTCGTCCAGCGCGATCAGCTGCGGGTCGGTCGCCAGCGCGCGCGCGATCTCCAGCCGGCGCTGGTCGCCGTACGACAGCGTGCGCGCCTTGTAGTCGGTGAACTTGCCGATGCCCACGTAGTCCAGGAGTTCCTGGGCGCGCTGGGCGATCTCGGCTTCTTCCTTCCTGAACTTCTTGGTGCGGAACATCGCGCCGAGCAGGCCCGAGTGCGTGCGCACGTGCCGGCCCACCATCACGTTCTCCAGCGCCGTCATGTCGGCGAACAGGCGGATGTTCTGGAAGGTGCGCGCGATGCCCGCGCGCGCCACTTCGCACCGCGGTGGGCGTGTAGGGCTTGCCCGCGAGCTCGAACGTGCCGCTGTCGGGCGAATAGAGGCCGGTGATCACGTTGAAGAACGTGGTCTTGCCCGCGCCGTTCGGGCCGATCAGGCCGTACACCTGCCCGCGCTCGATCGTCAGGCCCACGTCCGACAGGGCCTGCAGGCCGCCGAAGCGCTTGGAAATCCCCGCGACGCGGAGGACGACTTCTGCCATCTGTCTCTCCTTACTTCGCCGTCGCAGGCAGGTTCTTGCCGTGCTCCGGCGTCGGCCACAAGCCGCGCGGACGCAACAGCATCACGATGATCATGGCCAGCGCGATCAGCAGCTGGCGCAGGATGGACGCATCGAGGCGGCCGCCGGTGATCGACTGCAGGTCGAACACGCCGGACACCCAGCGCAGCACTTCCGGCAGCGCCGACAGCAGCACGGCGCCGAGGATCACGCCCGGCAGGTGGCCGATGCCGCCCAGCACCACCATGGCGACGATCATCACCGACTCCATCAGGCTGAAGGACTCGGGCGACACGAAGCCCTGGAAGGCCGCGAACATCACGCCCGACACGCCGCCGAAGGTTGCGCCCATGCCGAAGGCCAGCAGCTTCATGTTGCGGGTGTTGATGCCCATCGCCTTGGCGGCGATCTCGTCTTCCCGGATCGCCATCCAGGCGCGGCCGATGCGCGAGAGCTCCAGGCGGTGGCAGATGATCACGCTGACAACGCACAGCGCGAGGAACAGGTAGTAGTAGAGCGTGACCGAGTTGATCGAATAGGTCTCGGTGATCTCGATCGGCCGCGCGAGGTTGATGCCGGGCAGCCCCAGCGCATCGAACTTGAACAGCGTGATCGAGTCGATCTGCCCCAGGCCCTTGGGGCCGTTGGTGATGTTGACCGGGTGGTCCAGGTTGTTCAGGAACACGCGGATGATCTCGCCGAAGCCGAGCGTCACGATGGCCAGGTAGTCGCCGCGCAGCTTCAGCGTCGGCGCGCCTAGCAGGATGCCGAAGAAGCCCGCGATCCCCGCCCCGAGCGGAATGACCAGCCACACCGAGGAGTGCAACCCGTTGGGGAACATCTGCGCGAACCAGGGGAAGGCTTCCGACAGGTGCGGCGAGGCCATCAGGCCGTACATGTAGGCGCCGATGGCGAAGAATGCGACGAAGCCCAGGTCCAGCAGGCCGGCGTAGCCGACCACGATGTTCAGGCCCAGCGCCAGCAGCACGTACAGCAGCGCGGTGTCGGCGATGCGGACCCAGAAGTTGCCCGCCGCCTGCAGCAGCAGCGGGAGGATGCACAGGGCGAGCGCGCCCAGCACCCACACCACGGTCTTGTTCTGCTTGTTGATCATGGTGCGGATCCCCTCAGGCGCGGTCGGCGACCCGCTCACCCAGCAGCCCGGAGGGGCGCAGCGTGAGCACGACGATCAGCACGATGAAGGCGAAGATGTCGGAGTAGTGGCTGCCCAGCACGCCGCCGGTGACCACGCCCAGGTAGCCGGAGCCGATCGCCTCGATCAGCCCGAGCAGGATGCCGCCGACCACCGCGCCGGCCAGGTTGCCGATGCCGCCGAACACCGCCGCCGTGAAGGCCTTCAGGCCGGGCAGGAAGCCCATGGTGTGCTGCACCGTGCCGTAGTTCGAGGCATACATGACGCCGGCGATGGTGGCGAGCACCGCACCGATGATGAATGTCGCCGAGATGACCATGTCCGGCTTCACGCCCATCAGGGCCGCCACGCGCGGGTTTTCCGCGGTCGCGCGCATCGCCCGTCCAAGCCGCGTGTAGTTCACCAGGTACATCAGCACCGCCAGCGACAAGGCGGTCATGCCCAGGATCATGATCTGCGTCGTGGTGATCACCGCGCCGCCGAACTGGATGGGCGCGGCCGGCAGCAGCGTCGGATAGGGCTTGTAGTTCGGCTTGAAGATGATCATCGCCAGCGTCTGCAGCAGGATCGACATGCCGATGGCCGTGATCAGCGGTGCCAGCTTGGGGCTGTTGCGCAGCGGCCGGTAGGCCACCTTCTCGATCGTGAAGTTCAGCGCCGCCGCCACCACGCACGAGATGATCAGCGCCAGGAGCAGCAGCAGCCAGCCGGGAATGCCCGGCATCGCTTCCTGCGCGGTGGTGATGATCGCCCAGCTGGTGAGCGCGCCCACCATCAGCACCTCGCCGTGCGCGAAGTTGATCAGGTTGATGATGCCGTACACCATGGTGTAGCCGAGGGCCACCAGTGCGTACATGCTGCCGAGGACCAGACCGTTGATGATCTGCTGCAGCAGGATCTCCATAGAGGTTTTCTCCGTTTCTTTGCCGCTTGTGTGGCCGGTGGGCGCCTTTGTGAGGCGTGCGGCCATGTAGCAAAAAACCCGCCATGCGGATCCTGGGCGGGTTGTGCGGGCGGGATTGTA
This sequence comes from Ramlibacter montanisoli, assembly GCF_013087525.1. Lineage (GTDB taxonomy): Bacteria > Pseudomonadota > Gammaproteobacteria > Burkholderiales > Burkholderiaceae_C > Ramlibacter > Ramlibacter montanisoli. The sequence continues at coordinate 41,889 of NZ_JABFCS010000002.1, forward strand.
ATGGCGCCGCCTGACGCCAAAATTCCTGGTTCCTAGGGGTTTGTCCCCTGCGCATCGTTGCGCGCCCGCAGTTCGCGCAGTTTCTCGGCGATGCGGATCTCCAGGCCGCGCTCCACCGGACGGTAGAAGCGGGGCGGCTTCATCCCTTCCGGGAAGTAGGTTTCTCCCGCCGCGAAGCCACCTTCCTCGTCGTGCGCATAGCGGTAGTCGCGCCCGTAGTTCAGGTCCTTCATCAGCTTCGTGGGGGCATTGCGCAGGTGCAGGGGCACCGGCCGGGTGCCGTCCTTGCGCACCAGGGCGCGTGCCTCGTTGTAGGCCACGTAGACCGCGTTGGACTTGGGCGCCATCGCCAGGTACACCAGGCACTCGGCCAGCGCCAGCTCGCCTTCGGGCGTGCCCAGCCGCTCGTACACGTCGGCCGCGTCCAGCGCCAGGCGCAGCGCGCGCGGGTCGGCCAGCCCGATGTCCTCCACCGCCATGCGGATCATGCGGCGGGCCACGTAGCGCGGGTCCACCCCGCCATCGAGCATGCGCACGAACCAGTACAGCGTGGCGTCCGGATCCGAGCCGCGCACCGACTTGTGCAGCGCGCTGATGGTGTCGTAGAACTGCTCGCCGCCCTTGTCGTAGCGGCGCATGCGCTCGCCCAGCACCTTGAGCAGCCACTCGTCCGTGACTTCGCCGCGCTTTTCCTTGGTCGCCGCGACCGCCAGCGTTTCCAGGGTGTTCAGCAGGCGGCGCGCGTCGCCATCGGCATAGGCGATCAGGCGGTCGAGCGCCTTCTCCGCGATGGGCGGCACGGCGTCGATGGCCTGCGCCCTCTGCACGATCTGCTTCAGGTCCTCCTCGCCCAGCGGCTGCAGCACGTAGACCGCGGCGCGCGACAGCAGCGCCGAGTTCACCTCGAAGGACGGGTTCTCGGTGGTGGCGCCGATGAAGGTGAAGAGGCCCGATTCGACGTGCGGCAGGAAGGCATCCTGCTGGCTCTTGTTGAAGCGGTGCACCTCGTCGACGAACACGATGGTGCGCCGTCCGTGGCCCTGGGCGATCTGCGCCTGCTCCACCGCCTCCCGGATGTCCTTGACCCCGCCCAGCACCGCGCTGATGGTGATGAACTGGGCATCGAAGGCATCGGCCATCAGGCGCGCAATGGTGGTCTTGCCGGTGCCGGGCGGCCCCCAGAGGATGCAGCTGTGGGGCTGGCCCGACTCGAAGGCGATGCGCAGGGGCATGCCCTCGCCCAGCAGGTGCTGCTGCCCGATCACCTCGCCCAGGGACTGCGGCCGCAGGCGCTCGGCCAGGGGGCGTGGGCGGACTTGCTGCTCATCCCGGGCAGTTTATATTGCGCGGATCATGGAACCGGCCATCTGGTCCTCCCTCTCCGCCCTGCTCGGCGCCGCCGTGGGCGGCGGCATCAGCTACCTGCTGAATCGCCAGCAGTTCCGCAACCAGCTGCGCATCCTGCAGGAGCAGCACAAGGTGGAGTTCATGGCGGAGGCAACGGCGCGCCACTTCCTGGGCCACAAGAGCTTCACCGACCGTTCCTTCGACACCCTGCGCAAGCACCTCGGCGGCTTCGGGGACGACGAGCTGCGCAAGATCCTGGTGCGCGCCGGCGCGATCCGCGTCTACCGCGAGGACGGCTCCGAGTGGTGGCGGCTGCTGTCGCGGATGGACGAATACATCGAGCGCAAGCAGCTCGATCAGATCGCGCGCGAGATCTAGGGCGCCTGCACGACGTCCGCGCCCTTGGGCGGCGTGAAGCGGAAGGCCTCGGCGCTCACCGCGGTGTTCACCTGCATGCCGTTGAAGGTCAGCACCGAGCGCTGGCCGAAGCTGTCCAGGATCTCGAGGGCGGCGAGCTGGTCGCCGCGGAAGCCCACCTTCATGTTCGTGAGCTGGCCTTCCTTCTGCCGCGGCGTCGCCTGCACCCACTGCAGGCCGTTCTGGTCCGGCAGCGCCTGCAGCTCGAAGTCGCGCTTGAGCGTCTCCAGGTCGGGCGCGGAAGCGATCAGGGCGGCGGGCGTCGAGGCCAGCACCTTGGCCTGCTTGCGCTGGCTCACCTGGTTCAGGTCCTTGTCGTGCAGCCACAGCGTCTGGCCGTCGCACGATGGTCTGCTCGAAGGGCTTGCGGTATTCGAAGCGGAAGCGGTTCGGCCGCTGGAACTCGAAGGTGCCGCTGGAATTCTTGGTGCGCGCGGCCTGGCCTTCGCGGGCCGGGGCGGTGATCACCTGCGTGAAATCGGCGCGGCCGGTCTTCGCATTGCGCACGAAGTTCTCCAGGCTTTCCATGGCACCGGCATGGGCGGCTGCGGCCAGGGCCGTCAGCGCGAACGTAGCGAACAGTTTCTTCATTGCTTTCTCCCAACGCGACATTGTCGTTTGGGTGCGCGCGGCGCGCTGAAGTTCGTTACGAGTCGTTAGGACGGGCCGAAATCGCGAAGACGCGGCTATTCCTGACGTCCGGGCACGAGGATTTCGCGCTGTCCCCGGGCATTCATCGCACTGACAAGCCCGGCCTTTTCCATCGATTCCAGCAGGTTGGCCGCCTTGTTGTAGCCGATGGCCAGGTGGCGCTGCACCAGCGAGATGCTCGCCTTCTGGTTCTTGAGCACGACCTCGACCGCGCGGTCGTACAGCGGATCGCTCTCGCCGCCGCCTTCACCACCGGCGCCGCCCAGCGCGCCGTCCTCGCCATCGATGGTCCCGCCTTCCAGCACGCCCTCGATATAGTTCGGCTCGCCCTGCTCCTTGAGGTAGTGCACCACGCGGTGGACTTCCTCGTCGCTCACGAAGGCGCCGTGCACGCGCACCGGCAGGCCGGTGCCGCTGGCCATGTACAGCATGTCGCCCATGCCCAGCAGCGCCTCGGCGCCCATCTGGTCCAGGATGGTGCGGCTGTCGATCTTGCTGGAGACCTGGAAGGCGATGCGCGTGGGGATGTTCGCCTTGATCAGGCCGGTGATCACGTCGACGCTGGGACGCTGCGTCGCCAGGATCAGGTGGATGCCGGCGGCGCGCGCCTTCTGCGCCAGGCGCGCGATCAGTTCCTCGATCTTCTTGCCGACCACCATCATCAGGTCGGCCAGCTCGTCGATCACCACCACGATGTGGGGCAGCCGGTCCAGCGGCTCGGGACTCTCCGGCGTCAGGCTGAACGGGTTGGTGAGGAACTCGCCCTTGCCCTTCGCCTCGTCGATCTTGTGGTTGTAGCCGGCCAGGTTGCGCACCCCCAGCCTGGACATCAGCTTGTAGCGCCGCTCCATCTCGCCCACGCACCAGGTCAGGCCGTTGGCGGCCTGCCGCATGTCGGTGACCACGGGCGCCAGCAGGTGCGGGATGCCCTCGTACACGGACATCTCGAGCATCTTGGGGTCGATCATCAGCAGGCGCACGTCGCGCGCTTCCGCCTTGTACAGGAGGCTGAGGATCATTGCGTTGATGCCCACCGACTTGCCCGAACCGGTGGTGCCGGCCACCAGCACGTGCGGCATCTTCGCGAGGTCGGCCACCACCGGGTTGCCGACGATGTCCTTGCCCAGGCCCAGCGTGAGCTGCGACCTGGCTTCGTTGTAGACGTTGGAGCCGAGGATCTCCGACAGCTTGATCGACTGCCGCTTGGCGTTGGGCAGCTCAGCGCCATGTAGTTCTTGCCCGGGATGGTCTCGATCACGCGGATCGACACCAGCGACAGCGAGCGTGCGAGGTCGCGCGCGAGGTTGACGATCTGCGAGCCCTTCACGCCCGTGGCCGGCTCGATCTCATAGCGCGTGATCACCGGGCCCGGCGAGGCGAGCACCACGCGCACCTCCACGCCGAAGTCCTTGAGCTTCTTCTCGATCAGGCGCGAGGTCATCTCCAGCGTCTCGGAGGAAACGCTTTCCTGCCGCACGCCCGCGGTGTCCAGCAGGTCCACCTGCGGCAGCTTGCTGTCCGGCATCTCGGAGAACAGCGGCTTCTGCCTTTCCTTGGCCACGCGTTCGCTGCGCGGCACCTCGGCCACCACCGGCTCGATCAGCACCGGCGTGGGATGGTGCTCCTCGATCTCCACGCGCTCGACCTGCACGGTCTCCTCGCGCTCGCGCGCGGCGCGCTGCCCCAGCGCGAGGTCCTCGGCCAGCTCGCGCTTCTCGCGGCGCGCCTCGATGAAGCCGTCGATGGCCGCGCCGATGCGCTCGGCCACGTGGCTCCAGGAAAAACGGAACACCACCGCCGCGCCCAGCACCATCAAGGCGATGAACAGCAGGCCCGAGCCGGTGAACCCCAGCCACTTCACCGCCGTGGGCCCGACCAGGTAGCCGAGCGCGCCGCCGGCGTGGTCCGGCAGCCGCGGCTCCAGCCGGTACAGGCGCGACCACTCGAGCGCGGTGCTGGCCACCAGCAACACGGCCAGGCCGATCCAGAAGGCCATGCGTCCGTGCAGCCAGCGCATGCCGGCCACCGGCGGCGCCGCCTCGTCGCCGCGCATCCAGCGCGCCAGCGAAGCCATCCAGGCGCGCACGCCCGCTGCCACGCACCACCACGCGGAGTAGCCAAGCAGGAAGAAGCCGCCGTCGGCCAGCCAGGCACCCAGCCGGCCGCCCCAGTTGCGGATGGCCCCGCCGTCACCCGAGGTGGAGAAGGCAGGATCGGCGGGGAGTGGCTGACCATCGCGAGCAGCCAGAACACGAGGGCGGCCGCGCCGAGCACCAGCGCCGTTTCGTGGGCGAAGCGGGCGATGCCCGTGCGGGGCGCGGATGCGGGGGCAGCCCCGTCCGTGAGGGTGTGGAGCGAATACGTCATGCGCAAGCGCGAGCTTAGCGCGCAGGGGGCGCTCACCTCCTCAGGAGGTGTTGTTTGCCGTCAACCGAGCGTCGTCAGCCGGTCCTTCACCAGCATGGAGCCGTCTTCCCGGGTCTCGATGAAGCCCCGGTCCTCCAGGTCCTTCATCACGCGGCTGACCATTTCGCGCGAGGCACCCACCATCTTGGCGATGTCCTGGCGGGAGATGCGCTCGCGGATGGTCATCAGGCCTTCGCGGTCCGGCTGCGCGAACTCGAGCAGCGCGCGAGCCACGCGGCCGTACACGTCCATGAGGGCCAGCGATTCGATCTTGCGGTCCGCCTGGCGCAGGCGCTGCACCAGGCCCTTCATGATCGCGTACGACATCGAGCTGTTTTCCGGCAGGCAGCGCGCGAATTCGGCGCGGCCCAGGGTCAGCATGTCGGTCTGCACTTCGGCGCGGCAGGTCGCCGAGTGCGGCTCGTTGTCGATCAGGCTCATCTCGCCGATGTAGTCGCCCGGGTTCAGCGTCGCCAGGATCACTTCCCGCCCGCGCTTGTCGGAGGTGACCACGCGCACGCGGCCGGTCAGGATGATGAAGAGCGTGTTGGTCTTCTCGCCCTGCTCCACGATCGTCTCGCCGCGCTTGAAGCGGCGCTTGATCACCGCGTCGGCCACCGCTTCCGCCTGGTTGGAGGTCAGCAGGGCAAACAACGGTACCCGGCGGATCAACTCCAGGTTCGACAGCATCGACATGTTCCAATTCCCTCCTGCCAGGCGGCCGCTCGTGAATTCTTACAATCGTTCTGATTGAGAAGCCGCAAGTACCGGCCGTGCCCGGATGCTTGATACTTCTCGAACCGGCCAGAAATGTACACCGACCTGTGGTGTTTCCCACACAGGTTTTTCCCATCATGACCAACAAGCACGCCAAAGTATTGATCCTCGGCTCCGGCCCCGCGGGCTACACCGCCGCCGTCTACGCAGCACGCGCCAACCTGCAGCCGGTGCTGGTCACCGGCATCGCGCAGGGCGGCCAGCTGATGACCACCACCGAAGTGGACAACTGGCCGGCCGACGTGCACGGCGTGCAGGGCCCCGAGCTGATGCAGCGCTTCCTGGAGCACGCCGAGCGCTTCAAGACCGAAATCATCTTCGACCACATCAACAAGGTCGATTTCGGCAAGCGCCCGTTCACGCTCACCGGCGACAGCGGCAGCTACACCTGCGACGCGCTGATCGTCGCCACCGGCGCCTCGGCGCAATACCTGGGACTTCCGTCCGAGACGGCGTTCATGGGCAAGGGCGTGAGCGCCTGCGCCACCTGCGACGGCTTCTTCTATCGCGACCAGGTGACCTGCGTGATCGGCGGCGGCAACACCGCGGTCGAAGAGGCGCTGTACCTGTCGAACATCGCCAAGAAGGTTTACCTCGTGCACCGCCGCGACAAGTTCCGCGCCGAGCCGATCCTGGTGGACAAGCTGATGCAGCGGGTCACCGAAGGCAAGATCGAGCTGAAGCTGTTCAAGACGCTGGACGAAGTGCTGGGCGACCAGAGCGGCGTGACCGGCGTGCGCCTGAAGGATGCCAAGACCGGCGAAACGGAGGACCTGAAGCTGCAGGGCTGCTTCATCGCCATCGGCCACCGTCCCAACACCGAGATCTTCCAGGGCCAGCTGGAGATGAAGAACGGCTACATCCTGACCAAGGCGGGCCTGGAAGGCTTCGCCACCATGACCAGCGTCCCGGGCGTGTTCGCCGCCGGCGACGTGCAGGACCACATCTACCGCCAGGCCATCACCAGCGCCGGCACCGGCTGCATGGCCGCCCTCGACGCCCAGCGCTTCCTGGAGCAGGAGGAATAGCCCCCGGCGCAGCCCCTTCGGGGGTGGGCTATAATCGTGGGCTTCGCCGGGAAACCGGCCGGTTACCGCCCCCGTCAGGGCGAGGTGAGCCCGGTCCTCGGAGCGAACGCAAGGTTCGCGGGGAGTGACGGGCGGATAAAGGAAAATCCAGATGGCACGCGTCTGCGACGTGACGGGCAAGGCCCCGATGGTGGGGAACAATGTCTCCCACGCCAACAACAAGACCAAGCGCCGGTTCCTGCCGAACCTGCAATACCGCCGTTTCTGGGTCGAAAGCGAGAACCGCTGGGTCCGCCTGCGCGTTTCCAACGCCGCCGTGCGCCTGATCGACAAGAATGGCATCGAAGCCGTGCTCGCAGACATGCGTGCCCGCGGCCAGGCTTAAGCGGAAGGAGCACAGACATGGCTAGCAAAGGCGGACGCGAAAAGATCAAGCTGGAATCCACCGCGGGTACCGGCCACTTCTACACGACCAGCAAGAACAAGAAGACGATGCCCGAGAAGATGTCGATCATGAAGTTCGACCCCAAGGCTCGCAAGCACGTCGAGTACAAGGAAACCAAGCTGAAGTGATTCGGCTGGTCCCAGGAAAAAGCCCCGCATCGCGGGGCTTTTTCATTACTGGACGTTCGCGTCGTTCGGCATGCGATCGTGCATGTTGATCACGCCGTCGCCGTCGTTGTCGCGGGTCTGCGCCGCGTTCACCACGGCGTTGACCGCGGCATTCCCCGAGCGGGCGCCGAGGTTGCCGTAGACCGGCCGGCCCCAGGCGTCGTAGCCGACGATGCCGACGGCCGACTGCAGGATGCGGTGGCGCCCGAACTGGTCGACCGCCACCTGCCGGCCGTACTGGTCGATGTAAACGGAACCCGGCTGCACGGCCGCCGGCGGCGAGCCGAAGCCGAAGAGGCTGCCGATGACGCCGCCAAGGTCCTGCGCGGAGGCCGCCCCACCGACGGCGAGGGCACCCGCCGCCACGGCCGAAAGGATGAACTTCTTCATTTGCTGATCTCCTGTGAGCGGAACGTCCGCTTTCCACCATTCGACCTTGCGAGTGGCGCCCACGCCAGAGGTGGGCGGCGAGAAAGGCGTGGGACATGCGCGCCCGCCCGCGTAGGCATTCCCTGCTCCGCGGTGTCCACCAAGAAAAAGCCCCGCATCGCGGGGCTTTTCGGTTCGAGCCGGGAGCCTCAGGCGTGGGCAGACCGCAGCTTCAGCGAGAACTGGCGCAGCGCCTCGATGCCGCTTTCCTCCGCCCGGCGGCACCAGGCCTGCAGGTCGGCAGCCAGCTGCTCGCGCGACTGGTTCGTGTTCAGCCACATCTGGCGCAGCTCCTCGCGCATGCTGGCCATCTTGTCCAGCACCGGGTGTTCGGCGCGCACCTGCGCCAGCTGCTGCCGCGCCGCCGTCGGCACGCGGTCTTCGTCGCGGTGCAGCCAGCGCTTGGCGATCTTCAGCGTCGCCATGTCCTGGCCCTTGGCCTTGAACTGGTCGATCTCCGCCTTGCAGGCACGGCGCATTTCGCGGGCGTAGCCGGCCATCACCTCGTAGCGGTTGGCGATCACGGCCTCGAGCGTCTTCTCGTCGGCCACGGGCTTGATCGTTCCCAGGCGCAGCTTGGGCGGCACCTTCTTGACCGTGGCCAGGCCGAGCTTCTGCATCACGCTGATGTAGACCCAGCCGATGTCGAACTCGTAGGGCTTGACCGAGAACTTGGCCGAGGTCGGGTAGGTGTGGTGGTTGTTGTGCAGTTCCTCGCCGCCGATCACGATGCCCCAGGGGGTGATGTTCGTGCTGGCGTCGGGCGCCTCGAAGTTGCGGTAGCCCCAGTAGTGGGCGATGCCGTTGATCACGCCGGCGGCGGTGATCGGGATCCATGCCATCTGCACCGCCCACACGGCGGCGCCGGCGGCGCCGAACAGGGCCAGGTCGATGATCAGCATCAGGCCCACGCCCTGCCAGCTGTAGCGGGTGTACAGGTTGCGCTCGATCCAGTCGTTGGGCGTGCCGAGGCCGAACTTGGCGATGGTTTCCTTGTTTTTCGCTTCGGCGCGATAGAGCTCGGAGCCCTTCCAGAACACCGTGTCGATGCCGCGGGTCTGCGGGCTGTGCGGATCGTCCGGCGTCTCGCACTTGGCGTGGTGCTTGCGGTGGATGGCGACCCATTCCTTGGTCACCATGCCCGTGCCCAGCCACAGCCAGAAGCGGAAGAAGTGCGAGGGGATCGCATGCAGGTCCATGGCCCGGTGGGCCTGGGTGCGGTGCAGGAAGATGGTGACGGCAGCGATGGTGATGTGGGTCGTCACCAGCGTGTACAGCACGATCTGCCACCAGGACAGATTCCAAAGACCGTTGGCGAGCCAGTCGATCGCCGCGGTCAGCACGGCCCAATCCGGGAGCAGCATGTGGTGTGAGTCTCTTTCGAAAAAGCGTGAGCGCGCGGGACATCCCGCGTGCCTGTAGGACGGATTCTAGGGCGGGGGTTCCCCCGCCCATCAATCTTTGACTTCAGGGCTGGACTTTTTCCCAGGCTGCGGCATAGAAGCCGTCGCTGCCGTGGACATGGGGCCAGAGCCGCAGGTCGGAGCCCCCTCACTGCAGAGGCTGGCTGCTTGCGGCACTTTGGCCGATTCGAGCAGTTCCTGCACCGAAAGTCGCCGGAAAGCGGGATGGGCGGCCGTGAATTCCGCCGCAATGTCCTCGTTTTCGGCCTTCAGCAGGCTGCACGTGGCGTAGACGAGACGGCCGCCCGGCTTCAACAGCCGCGCCGCACTGTCCAGGATCGCACGCTGCTTGGCCGTCAGCTCGACGACAGCCTGGGGGACTGCCGCCACTTCAGGTCGGGGTTGCGGCGCAGCGTCCCCAGGCCCGAGCAGGGAGCGTCCACGATCACCCGGTCGATCTTGCCGGCCAGCCGCTTGATGCGCTCGTCGCGTTCGTGCGCGATCGCCGCCGGGTGCACGTTCGACAGTTTGCTGCGCGCCAGGCGCGGCTTGAGGTTGTCCAGGCGGTGCGCGGACACGTCGAAGGCGTACAGCCGCCCGGTGTTGCGCATGGCCGCGCCCAGCGCCAGCGTCTTGCCGCCGGCGCCGGCACAGAAATCCACCACCATCTGGCCGCGCCGTGCGTCCGTGAGCAGCGCCAGCAGCTGGGAGCCCTCGTCCTGCACTTCGATCGCACCGCGCGCGAAGGCATCGAGCTTGGTCAGTGCCGGCTTGCCGTCCACGCGCAGGCCCCAGGGCGAGTACGGCGTGGCGCGGGCCGCGATGCCCGCCAGCTTGAGTTCCTGCTGCACGTCCTCGCGCTTGTCGGTGAACGTGTTCACGCGCAGGTCCAGGCCGGCAGGATGGTTGAGCGCGTCGACGAGCGCCCAGAACCGGTCGCCCAGCTGCGCCTTCAGCGGCTCCACCAGCCATTCGGGCATGTTGTGGCGGTGCCGTTCCGACAGCGTCGCCGGATCGGCCGCGTCGCACTGGTCCAGCCAGGCCTTCTCCTGCTCGCTCAGCGCGCTCTTGAGGAAGTCGCGCGGTCCCGCGAAACCCAGGATCGCCAGGCGCCGCTCGCGCGCGCCGCTGCCGGAGCCGGCGAAGTGCTCGAACAGCAGCTTGCGACGCAGCACGGCGTAGGCGGTCTCGGCCAGCGTCGCCCGCTCGCGCGGGCCCAGCGAGCGGTGCTCGCGGAAGTAGCGCGACACGATGGCGTCGGCGGGATGGTCGAACTTCAGGACCTGCGCGACGAGATCGGCGCAGGCCTCCAGCAGGGCCTTGGGATGCATGCGTTTCCTACAGCGTGGGCAGCAGTTGGGCGATCGCGCGAGGGTAGATCAAGTGCTCCTGCGTGAGCACGCGCGCAGCGATCGTTTGCGCCGTGTCGCCCGGCACGATGGGCACCACGGCCTGCGCCAGGATGGGCCCGTGATCGAGCTCCGCCGTCACCTGGTGCACGGTGGCACCGGCGACCTTGCAGCCGGCGTCGAGCGCGCGCTGGTGCGTGTGCAGGCCGGGAAAGGCCGGCAGCAGCGAAGGATGGATGTTCAGCAGCCGGCCCTCGTAGCGCGACACGAAGCCCGGCGTGAGGATGCGCATGAAGCCCGCCAGCACCACCAGCGCCGGCGCGTGGCGGTCGATGGCGGCGGCCAGCGCCTCGTCGAACAGTTCGCGGCTGGCGAAGGGCTTGTGGTCCACCACCTCGGCCGCGATGCCGTGCTCGCGCGCGAAGGCCAGGCCGCCCGCGTCCGGCCGGTTGCTGATCACCGCCTTGACCTCCGCGCCCAGGGCCGCGCCCCATCGCTCGCGCTGCGCCGCGCGCACAATGGCGGCCATGTTGGAGCCTCCGCCGGAGATCAGGATCACGATGTTCTTCATGTCGACCGCGATTATCCCTGCCGCATGAACCCGCTCACCCTTGCCGAAGCGCGCGTGCTGGGCACGCTGATGGAAAAGGCCCGCACGGTGCCTGACAGCTACCCGATGACGCTGAACACGCTGGTGGCCGGCTGCAACCAGAAAAGCAGCCGCGACCCCATCACCCAGCTCACCGAATCCGAAGTGCAGGAGGCGCTGGACGGCCTCAAGCGCCGTTCGCTCGCCTTCACCGCGCGCGGCAGCCGCGTCGACCGCTGGGAGCACAACTTCCAGCGCGCCATGGTCGTGCCGGAACAGTCGGCCGTGCTGCTGGGCCTGCTGATGCTGCGCGGGCCGCAGACGGCGGGCGAACTGCGCATCCACAGCGAACGCTGGTACCGCTTCGCCGACATCTCCTCGGTGGAAGGCTTCCTCGACGAACTGGCCGCGCGCAGCGAGGACAAGGGCGGGCCGCTGGTGGTGCAATTGCCCAAGGCGCCGGGCGCGCGCGAGGCGCGCTGGGCGCACCTGCTGTGCGGCCCCGTGGATGCCACGGCCGCGCCGGCGGCGGAGGAACGCGCGCCGGAGGGTGGGCTGGCGGCGCGGGTGTCGGCGCTGGAGAATGAAGTGGCCGAGCTGCGCGCCCTCATGACCGATCTCGCCACCCAGCTCGGCTTGTCGCCACCTGGACACCCCGAATCGAACGACCGTGCTTAAATCTGCGACTGCTCCGGAGACACGCAATGGATCTTGCATTCACCCCTGAAGAACAGAAATTCCGCGAGGAAGTGCGCGCCTGGGTGCGCGCCAACCTGCCGCAGGAGATCGCGCACAAGGTGCACAACGCCCTGCACCTGACGCGCGAGGACATGCAGCGCTGGGCCAGGATCCTCGGCAAGAAGGGCTGGCTGGGCTACGGCTGGCCCAGGGAGTTCGGCGGCCCCGGCTGGACCGCCGTGCAGAAGCACCTGTTCGAGGAAGAGACCGCACTGGCCGGCGCCCCGCGCATCGTGCCCTTCGGCCCGGTGATGGTCGCGCCGGTGATCATGGCCTTCGGCTCGCCCGAGCAGCAGAAGCGCTTCCTGCCCGGCATCGCCAGCGGCGAGGTGTGGTGGAGCCAGGGCTACAGTGAGCCGGGCGGGCTCGGATCTCGCGTCGCTCAAGACGCGCGCCGAGCGCAAGGGCGACAAGTACATCGTCAACGGCCAGAAGACCTGGACCACGCTGGCGCAGTACGGCGACTGGATCTTCTGCCTGGTGCGCACGTCCACCGAAGGCAAGCCGCAGACCGGCATCTCCTTCCTGCTGATCGACATGAAGTCGCCCGGCGTCACGGTGCGGCCGATCATCATGCTGGACGGCGGGCACGAGGTGAACGAGGTGTTCTTCGACAACGTCGAAGTGCCCGCCGAGAACCTGATCGGCGAGGAGAACAAGGGCTGGACCTACGCCAAGCACCTGCTGTCGCACGAGCGCACCAACATCGCCGACGTGAACCGCGCCAAGCGCGAGCTCGAGCGCCTCAAGCGCATCGCCAAGGGCGAGGGTGTGTACAACGAGCAGCGCTTCCGCGACGAAGTGGCCAAGCTGGAAGTGGACGTGGTGGCGCTGGAGATGCTGGTGCTGCGCGTGCTGTCTGCAGAGAAGTCGGGCAAGAACCCGCTGGACATCGCCGGCCTGCTGAAGATCAAGGGCAGCGAGATCCAGCAGCGCTACACGGAACTGATGATGCTGGCCGCCGGCCCCTACGCCCTGCCCTTCGTCAAGGAAGCGATGGAGGCGGGCTACCAGGGCGAGTTCGTGGGCGCCGCCTATCTCGCACCCCTGGCGGCGAGCTACTTCAACATGCGCAAGACCACCATCTACGGCGGATCGAACGAAGTGCAGCGCAACATCGTCGCGCAAACCGTGCTGGGCTGAGGAGACACGACATGGACTTCAATTTTTCCGACGAGCAGGAACAGCTGCGCGACGCGGTGCGCAAGTGGGTGGACCGCAGCTACGGCTTCGAGCGGCGCCGCGGCATCACCAAGGCCGGCGGCTTCGAGCGCGCGGCCTACGGTGAACTCGCTGAACTGGGCCTGGCGGGCCTGTACGTGTCCGAGGACCACGGCGGCATGGCCATGGGCCCGGTCGAGGCCATGGTGGTGATGGAGGAACTCGGGCGCGGCATCGTGCTGGAGCCCCTGGGCCAGACGCTGGTCGCCAGCGGCTTGCTGGGCGCCTACGCACCGGAAGCCGTCAAGGCGCAGTGGCTGCCCAGGCTGGCCGGTGGCGAGGCGCTGATCGTGCTGGCGCACCAGGAGCGCAAGGCGCGCTACCGCCTGGAGCAGTGCGAAGCGACGGCCACGCAGGCCGGCGATGCCTGGAAGATCACCGGCGACAAGAGCCTGGTGCCCGCGGGCGACCAGGCCGACGCCTTCATCGTGCCGGCCAAGTCCAACGGCAAGATCGCGCTGTTCCTGGTGGAGCGCCAGACGCAGGGCGTCAGCACGCGCGGCTATCCCACCATGGACGGCGCGCGCGCCGCGGAAGTGAACCTGCGCGATGCGCGCGGCACGCTGGTGGCGCCGGACGGCCTGCCCGCGCTGGAGCACGCGGTGGACATCGGCATCGCCTGCACCTGCGCCGAGGCCGTGGGCGTGATCGACCGCACCATGCAGCTGACCGCCGAGTACCTGAACACGCGCAAGCAGTTCGGCGTGACGCTGGCGACCTTCCAGGCGCTGCGCCACCGCATGGCGGACATGAAGATGCAGCAGGAGCTGGCCCGCTCCATGAGCTACTACGCCTCGCTCAAGCTGAATGCGCCGGCCGACGAGCGCCGCCGCGCGATGGCGCGCGCCAAGTACCAGCTGGGCGTGTCCATGCGCTTCGTCGGCCAGAACTCGGTGCAGCTGCACGGCGGCATCGGCGTGACCGACGAGTATGTGGGCAGCCACTACTTCAAGAAGCTCACGCAGCTGGAGCGGCCTTCGGCGACACGCTGCACCATCTGGGCGAGGTGTCCGAAAGGATGCAGGACACCGCAGGCGTTTTCGCCTGACAGGGAGAATCCCGGTAAACGCCCGCCCGCAGCGGGCGTTTTCATTTGCAGGAGACAAAAGAACATGACGACCCGCCGCCACTTCCTCGCGCTTTCGGGCGCGCTCCTTACCACCGCCTGTGCCACCGGCCCTTCCATGACCGCGCATCCGCCCATCGTCTTCGTCCACGGCAACGGGGACACCGCCGCTCTGTGGCAGACCACGATGTGGCGCTTCGAGTCCAACGGCTGGCCGCGCGACCGGCTGCACGCGATCGACCTGCCCTATCCGCTGGCGCGCGACGACGACACGCGCGCGCAGCCGGGGCGCACGTCCACGGCGGAACACATGGCCTACCTGCGCTCGGAGGTGGACAAGGTGCTGCAGGCGACCGGCGCCGCGCAGGTGGTGCTGATCGGCAATTCGCGCGGCGGCAATGCCATCCGCAACTACATCCAGAACGGCGGCGGCGCCGCGAAGGTGAGCCACGCCATCCTGGGTGGCGTGCCCAACCACGGCGTGTGGAACGTGCCCGGGCGCGCGCCCGGCAGCGAGTTCGCGGGCAACGGCCCCTTCCTGCAGGGGCTGAATGCGCCCAAGAACGCAGCCGGCGACGAGGTCACGGGCCCCGTGAAGTGGCTCACGATCCGCTCGGACAACAACGACAAGTTCGCCCAGCCCACGGGCCAGTGGATCGGCGACCGCAACTTGCAGACCGGCGTCACCTTCGACGGCCCCGCGCTCAAGGGCGCGAGCAACGTGGTGCTGCCGCGCGTGGACCACCGCGAGACTTCGTTCTCGCCCGCGGCCTTCGAGGCGACCTACCGCTTCATCACCGGCAAGGCGCCGGCGACGCTGTCCATCGTGCCGGAAGAGCGCATCGTGCTCGCCGGCAAGGTGACGGGCCTGGGCGTGTCCTCCACCGATCCGGCCAGCGGCAACTTCCAGAACAACCTGCCGATCCCCGGCGCGCGGCTGGTGGTGTACGCGGTCGATCCCGCCAGCGGCGAACGCCGCGGTGGCGCCGTGCTCGACGAGGTGATCGATGCGAGCGGCCGCTGGTCCTTCCAGGCCGACCGGAACACGCCCTACGAGTTCGTGGTCGCCGCCGCGGGCTATGCCACGACGCACATCTACCGCAGCCCCTTCCCGCGCTCCACCAGCGTGATCAACCTGCGACCGGAGCGCATCCCCGAGACCGACCGGGCCGGCCCTTCGCTGGTGATCCTCACCCGCCCGCGCGGCTACTTCGACCCGGGCCGCGACCGCATGGCCTTCGACGGCCAGAGCCCGCCGCCGGGGGCGCTCCCGGGCGCCGGGGTTTCCGCTTCGCGCATCAAGCCCACCGGCCCGCAGCGTGCGGTGGTCGCGGAGTTCAACGGGGAGAAGGTGGTCGGGCGGACGTGGCCGACGGCGAACAACGAGGTGTCGGTGCTGAGCTGACCTACTGAGCGCCGCTACGCGTCGTGCAAGCGTGAATTCTTTGGCAGGTGCGCCATCAGGAATTCCATCTGGTCCGCCAGGATGCGGCGGTTGCGCAGGATGAAGTCCTCCCACAGGCTGGGCACGTAGGGGGCGTACAGCAGCGACATGCCCGCCTGTTCCGGCGTGCGGCTGCCCTTGCGGTGGTTGCAGGCCCGGCAGGCCGTCACCACGTTCATCCAGTGGTCCTTGCCGTTCTGGGCGAAGGGGATGATGTGCTCGCGCGTGAGTTCTTCCTCGTGGAAATCGTCGCCGCAGTAGGCGCACACGTTCCGGTCGCGGGCGAACAGCTTGCCGTTGGTCAAGCCCGGTTTCAGCTCGAAGGGGTTGATGTTCGGCACGCCCTTGGTGCCGATGATGCTGTTGACCGTGATGATCGACTGCAGCCCGCTGGCGGCATTGACGCCCCCGCGGAACACGGCAACGTCCGCCCCGGCCTCCCAGCGCACCTGGTCGGCGGCATAGTGCAGCACGGCCTGCTCCAGCGAGATCCACGACTGTGGAAGCCCCTGGGCGGACAGCTTCAAGACCTTCAAAACGCGCCTCCATTCAACGACGAACAGACCGACAGCGCCATTAGCCAGGCGTGAGAGACAATATACCGTGTTTTCGTGACCCGCTTGTAGCAGGCCATGCGTGCGTTGGCGCCGTCCAACGGACCCCCACTGCTATCAAAAAGATATCACCCCAGATGCAGATCCTGCGCGGCTTCCACCACCCCCAGATCGCCAAGGCCTGCGCGGTCACGATCGGCAACTTCGACGGCGTGCACCGGGGCCACCAGGCCATGCTGGCGCTGCTGAACAACGAGGCCCGCCACCGGGGCGTGCCCAGCTGCGTGCTCACCTTCGAGCCGCATCCGCGCGACTATTTCGCCGCCCTGCACCGCAAGCCGGAGCTCGCGCCCGCCCGGATCGCCACCCTGCGCGACAAGCTCACCGAGCTGCGCAAGTGCGGCGTGGACCAGTGCGTGATCCTCAAGTTCGACGCGCGCCTGTCGGGCCAGCAGCCGGAATCCTTCATCTCGGAGGTGCTGGTGCAGGGCCTGGGGGCGAAATACATGCTGGTCGGGGACGATTTCCGCTTCGGCGCCAGGCGCGCCGGCGACTACGCCATGCTGGATTCGGCCAGCAGCCGCATGGGCTTCGACGTGGCCCGGATGAACAGCTACGAGGTCCACGGCCTGCGCGTGTCGAGCTCTGCGGTCCGGGAGGCCCTGGCCCGCGGCGACATGGCCGGCACCGCCGCCCTGCTCGGCCGGCCGTACTCGATCAGCGGCCACGTGGTCCACGGCCGCAAGCTCGGTCGCACGCTGGGCTTCAAGACCCTGAACCTGCGCTTCGCCCACTGGAAGCCGGCGGCCAGCGGCATCTTCGCCGTGATGGTCCACGGGCTGGAGGGCGGCCCGCTGGAGGGCGTCGCCAACCTGGGCATCCGGCCCTCGCTGGATCCGACCGACGTCAACGGCGGGCGGGTGCTGCTGGAGACCCATTGCCTGCAATGGCCGGCCAGCCTCGGCGAGGAGGGGGCGTACGGTAAAATCATCCGCGTGGAACTGCTGCACAAACTGCACGACGAGCTGCGCTACGACGGTCTCGATGCCCTGAAGGCGGGCATCGCGCGCGACTGCGACGACGCGGCGCGGGCCTTCTTCGCCTCCACGCACGCCGAAACCCGGCGGCAGACCACGCGCGACCGAATTTAGCGACGGCATGTCATTGCGGGCTGGCCCCGCAACCCATCCCACGCTCCACGAGCGTGGATGCCGGGTCAGGCCCGGCATGACACTTTCCGCCGTCCGAGGCTTTCCATGACCGACAAGACCGACTACCGCGCCACCCTCAACCTGCCCGACACGCCCTTCCCCATGCGCGGCGACCTGCCCAAGCGCGAGCCGGGCTGGGTCAAGGAGTGGGAGGACCAGGGCCTGTACAAGCGCCTGCGCGTGGCGCGCGCCGGCCGGCAGAAGTTCATCCTGCACGACGGCCCGCCCTATGCGAACGGCCAGATCCACATGGGGCACGCGGTCAACAAGATCCTCAAGGACATGATCGTCAAGTCGCGCCAGCTCAAGGGGCTGGACGCGGCCTACGTGCCGGGCTGGGACTGCCACGGCCTGCCGATCGAGAACGCGATCGAGAAGAAGTTCGGCCGCAACCTGCCGCGCGACGAGATGCAGGCGAAAAGCCGCGCCTTCGCCACCGAGCAGATCGGCATCCAGATGGCCGACTTCAAGCGCCTGGGCGTGCTGGGCGACTGGGACCATCCCTACAAGACGATGGACTTCTCCAACGAGGCCGACGAGATCCGCGCCTTCAAGCGCGTGGTCGAGCGCGGCTTCGTGTACCGCGGGCTGAAGCCCGTGTACTGGTGCTTCGACTGCGGTTCGTCGCTGGCGGAATTCGAGATCGAGTACGCGGACAAGAAGTCGCAGACGCTGGATGTCGGGTTCAAGGCGAACGATGCGGCGAAGGTGTACGCGGCATTCGGGGTAGCGCCCCCACCCCAGCCCTCCCCGGAGGGGGAGGGAGCGAAGACGTCTTCGCGGTCATCTGGACCACCACCGCCTGGACCATCCCCGCCAACCAGGCACTGAACCTCAACCCGGAGATCGTCTACGCGCTGGTCGACACGCACGCCGCGCGGCAAGCTGATCCTGGCCGAGGTGCTGGTGGAGAAGGCGCTGGCGCGCTACAAGCTGGAGGGCAAGGTGTTGGCCACCACCGAGGGCAAGAACCTCGGCGGCCTGGAGTTCCGCCATCCGCTGTACGACGTCGACCCGGGCTACCGGCGCCTCTCGCCCATCTACCTGGCCGACTACGCCACCGCCGAAGACGGCACCGGCATCGTGCACTCCTCGCCTGCCTACGGCCTGGACGACTTCAACAGCTGCGTCGCGCACGGGATGAAGTACGACGACATCCTCAACCCGGTGCAGGGCAACGGCGCCTACGCGAAGGACTTCGCCCTGTTCGGCGGCGAGAACATCTGGAAGGCCGTGCCGCACATCATCGACACGCTGGACAAGGCGGGCCGGCTGTTCACCACCGAGAACATCACCCACAGCTACCCGCACTGCTGGCGCCACAAGACGCCGGTGATCTACCGCGCCGCCGCCCAGTGGTTCATCCGCGACGAGGGCGAGGGCGTGTTCACCAGGGACAAGGCGCCCGAGACGCTGCGCAACATGGCGCTGCGCGCGATCGAGGACACCAGCTTCTATCCGGAGAACGGCAAGGCGCGCCTGCGCGACATGATCGCCGGCCGGCCCGACTGGTGCATCAGCCGCCAGCGCAGCTGGGGCGTGCCCCTGCCCTTCTTCCTGCACAAGGACTCGGGCGAGCTGCATCCGAAGACGATGGAGATCCTCGACGTCGCCGCCGGCATGGTGGATGCGGGCGGCATCGAAGCCTGGAGCAAGGCCTCCACGGAGGAGATCCTGGCCAAGGTCGGTGCCGCGGCCGACGCGCCCCAGTACACCAAGAGCCAGGACATCCTGGAAGTCTGGTTCGACTCGGGCACGACGCACACCACGGTGCTCAAGGGCTCGCACGCGGGTGCCGCGCACGAGAACGGCCCGGAGGCCGATCTCTACCTGGAAGGGCACGACCAGCACCGCGGCTGGTTCCACTCCTCGCTGCTCACCGCCGCCGCCATGTACGGCCGCGCGCCCTACCGCGGCCTGCTCACGCACGGCTTCACGGTGGACAGCCAGGGCCGCAAGATGAGCAAGTCGCTGGGCAACGGCATCGAGCCGCAGCAGGTCAGCGGCAAGCTGGGCGCCGAGATCATCCGCCTGTGGGTGGCGGCCTCCGACTACTCGGGCGACATCGCCGGCGACGACAAGATCCTCGCCCGCGTGGTGGACGCCTACCGCCGCATCCGCAACACGCTGCGCTTCCTGCTGGCCAACGTCAGCGACTTCGATCCCGCCAAGGACGCGGTGCCGCAGTCGGAACTGCTGGAGATCGACCGCTACGCCCTGTCGCGCGCCGCCGAGTTCCAGGCGGAGGTGCTGGCGCACTACGAGGTGTACGAGTTCCACCCGGTGGTGGCCAAGCTGCAGGTGTACTGCTCCGAAGACCTCGGCGCCTTCTACCTTGACGTGCTCAAGGACCGTCTTTACACGACGGCGCCCAAGTCGCACGCCCGCCGCAGCGCGCAGACGGTCCTATGGAACATCACGCACGCCATGCTGCGCTGGATGGCGCCTTTCCTCAGCTTCACCGCGGAAGAAGCGTGGAAGGTGTTCGGCGGCTCCGACTCGATCTTCCTGGAGGAGTACGCCGAGATCGGCGGCCCGGACGCCGCGCTGCTGGCCAAGTGGAACCGCATCCGCGAGATCCGGAACGTTGCCAACAAGTTCATCGAGGACTTGAGAGCAGAAGGGAAAGTGGGCTCGTCATTGCAGGCCAATCTGGCCGTGCGGGCCAACGCCAAGGACTTGGCCTTGCTGCAGTCGCTGGGCGACGACCTGAAGTTTGTCTTCATTACGTCTAAAGTTGCTTTGGACCCTGTTCCCCTGGCTGACGGCGACTTGTCCATCGGGGTCGAGGCGTCGCAGGGCCAGAAGTGCGACCGCTGCTGGCACTGGCGCGACGACGTCGGCAGCGACGCCGCCCATCCGGCGCTGTGCGGCCGCTGCGTGAGCAACCTGTTCGGCGCCGGCGAAGCGCGGGTGCACGCCTGATGGCCCGCGGCGACACCCTCTCCCTGCGCGGTTCGGCCACGGGCAGCATGCTGCCCTGGCTGGGCCTGGCCCTGATCATCCTGATCGTCGACCAGCTCACGAAAGTATTGATCCTGGGGCACTACAAGCACGGCGATTCGACCTACATCACGCCCTTCTTTAACCTCGTGCGGGCGCACAACACCGGGGCCGCCTTCTCCTTCCTGGCGGCGGCATCGGGCTGGCAGCGCTGGCTGTTCACCGGCATCGGGGTGGCGGCGACGGTCTTCATCGTGTACCTGCTGCGCACCCACCCGGGGCAGAAGCTGTTCTCCTTCGCCCTGGCCTGCATCCTGGGCGGCGCCGTAGGCAACGTGATCGACCGCCTGCTGCACGGCTACGTGGTGGACTTCCTGCAGTTCCACTGGGGCGGCTGGTACTTCCCGGCCTTCAACGTGGCCGACGCCGGCATCACCGTCGGCGCCGTCTGCCTGGTGCTCGACGAGCTGCTGCGCGTGCGGCGTTCCCGCTGACCGTTGTTCCGGCGCAGCGGGAGGGCTTCCCGCGCCGCTGACGGGATTGACCCTGAGCCCCCAAGGCCGGGGTGCGGCGTATCATTGTTTCAAACATGAAGCATCTGCTGAACCTGCTGGCAGCCGTGGCGCTGCTGGTCTGGGGCACGTATCTCGTTCGCACCGGCATCCTCCGGGTCTTCGGCGGCAACCTGCGGCAGGTCCTCGCGCGCAGCATCGACACCCGCCCGGCCGCCGCCATGGCCGGACTCGGGGTCACGGCCCTGGTGCAGTCCAGCACCGCCACCGCGCTGATCGTCTCCTCCTTCGTCGGCCAGGGCCTGGTGGCCCTGCCCACGGCGCTGGCCGTCATGCTGGGGGCCGACGTCGGCACCAGCCTGATGACGGTGGTGTTCTCCTTCGACCTGTCCTGGCTGTCGCCCCTGTTCATCTTCGTCGGCGTGGTGCTGTTCATCACGCGCCAGGCCACGCCGCTCGGGCGCTTCGGCCGCGTGCTGATCGGCCTGGGGCTGATGCTGCTGGCGCTGCGGCTGGTGTCGGAGTCGACCGCCATCATGGTCAAGTCCCCGGCGGTGCAGGCGCTGCTGCTGACCCTCTCCAGCGACATCCTGCTGGAGATCACGGTCGGCGCGGTGCTGGCCGTCATCGCCTATTCCAGCCTGGCCATCGTGCTGCTCACGGCCACGCTCGCCGCCTCCGGCGCCATCCCGCTGGACGTCGCGCTCGGCCTGACGCTGGGCGCCAACCTCGGCAGCGGCCTGCTCGGCGTGCTGGCCACCGCCAAGTCCAGCGTCGAAGTGCGGCAGGTGCCGATCGGCAACCTGGTGTTCAAGATCGTCGGCGTGATCATGGCCGCGCCCTTCGCCGCCTTCTGGATCCGCACGCTCAAGCCCTACCTGCCCGAGCCCGCGACGGTGGTGGTGCTGTACCACCTGGTGTTCAACGTGCTGATCGCGCTGATCTTCCTGGCCTTCACCCACATCGTCGCGCGCTGGGTCGAGCAGTGGCTGCCCAAGCCGGACCGCAACATGGTCGCCGGCCGGCCGCACCACCTGGACCCGTCGGCACTGGCCACGCCCTCGCTGGCGATCTCCAATGCCGCACGCGAAGCGCTGCACCAGGCCGACATCGTGGAGACCATGCTGCTGGGCATGCTGCGCGTGATCAAGGACAACGACCTGCGCCTGGCCGAGGAGTTGCGGCGCATGGACGACACGGTCGACCAGCTCTATTCCGCGATCAAGTACTACCTGACCAAGATCTCACGCGAGGCGCTGGGCGAGGAGGAAAGCAAGCGCTGGACGGACATCATCAGCTTCACGATCAACATGGAGCAGATCGGCGACATCATCGAGCGCGTGCTGCTGGACATCGAGGACAAGAAGATCAAGAAGGGGCGCAACTTCTCCGACGCCGGCATGGCGGAGATCTGCGAGCTGCATGCGCGCCTGGTGGACAACCTGCGGCTGGGCATGAGCGTGTTCCTCAACGGCTCGGTGCGCGACGCGCAGAAGCTGCTGGAGGAAAAGGCGCGCTTCCGCGACCTGGAGCGCGCCTATGCGGGCACGCACCTGACGCGCCTGACCGAGAACACCGTGCAGAGCATCGAGACCAGCTCGCTGCACCTCGACCTGATCAGCGACCTCAAGCGGATCAACTCGCACATCTGCTCGATCGCCTATCCCATCCTGGATTCGGCCGGGGCGCTGTCGCCCACCCGCTTCAGGCAGGTGTTGCCGGAAGAACCGTCGCGGGCGTTGTAGCCGCCGCGGCCGGCGCCTGGCCGCCCGCGCGTTCGCCCTTCAGGCGCGCGCAATAGTCCACCAGCATCTCCAGCTCGGTCGACTTGTCGAACACCGCGTCCGCGCCCAGCTGCATGCAGCGCCAGCGCACGTCGCGCGAGGAATGGTTGCTGAGCACCACCACCTTCTGCCCGGCCTTGCGCTTGCGGCAGGCGTCCAGCACGTTCATGCCGCTGCCTTCGCGCAGGAACAGGTCGATCACCGCGAGGTCCCACTCGTTGTGGCACAGCCAGCGCTTCGCCTCGTGCTCCGATTCGGTGGTGCCGACGGGCTCGACCTGCGCGAGCTCCTTCAGGGTTTCGATGAGGTTGTCCCGGATCGTCGAGCTGTCCTCGACGATGTAGGCGCGAAACGTCATTGCTGCTTCTCCAGGGTGCAGGGGACGGCCTCAGGGCCGCCTCATGGGACAGGACTCTAGGTTCGGCACGTCAGCGGTGCTGAAAGCGGCCAAGCCATGCTGCTGTAGGAAAGGGCAACTCAGGAGCGCCGATCACGCCCCGTACGCGGCCAGCAGGATCAGCGCCGCGTCGACGGTGAACTCGCCGGCCTCCAGCCTTTGCGTGAGCTCGTCGGCCGCCATCACGCGGAAGCCGGCGACCTCGCCGTCCTGGTTGGCGGGCACCACGCCCGCCGGCAGCCTTGCAGCGTACCAGTCCAGGGCCTCGACCACGTAACCGTGTGCGAGCTCGGCGAAGGGCCGCTGCGTGGTGACCCGTCCGCCATGGCGCAGTTCGCGCAACTGCGGCACGCGCAGCCCGGCCTCTTCCCAGGTCTCGCGTTCCAGCGCCTGTTCGACGCTGTCGCTGGCCGGCACCATGCCGCCCACCAGCGTGTCCCACAGTCCCGGGTCGGTCGGCTTGTCGAAGGCGCGCTGCTGCAGCCAGACCTGTCCCGCATCGTCCACGGCCGTGAGGTGCACCGCATGCGTTGCGATCCCCAGCGGGCGCACCGCCGCGCGTTCGACCGTGCCGACCAGCGTGCCGCCGTCGCCGCGCACCGCCAGCTGTTCGTCGCGCCAGGCGTGGGCCAGGCCCGTGTCGCGCAGCACTTCGGCGATGTGCGCCAGCGAGGCCGTGGGTTCGCCCTCCAGCATCCAGCCGCCACGTGCCGCGTCCGCGCGCAGCACGGCGCCGGCTGCCAGGCCGGCGCGCCCGAACAGGTCGGGCTCGACCGAGCCGATGCGCTCGCCGGCGCACCACAGGGGCACGCGCGGACGCAGCGGCGGCGCGTGCGCCGCCGCGCGCAGCCGGTCGCGCCAGGCGGGCGCCGGCTGCAGGCGGGTCACAGGGTGAGGATGGTGCAGCCGGTGGTCTTGCGCGCTTCCAGCGCCTGGTGCGCCTCGCGCACCTGCGCCAGCGGGAACTTCTGGTCGATGCGGATCTTCACCTTGCCGCTGGTGACGGCGGCGAACAGGTCGTCCGCCATCTGCTGCGTGGCCTCGCGCGTGGCGATGTGCGTGAACAGTGTCTGGCGCGTGACGTAGAGCGAACCCTTCACGCCCAGGATGCCGGGGGCGAACGGCGGCACCGGACCGGAGGCATTGCCGAAGCTGGCCATCAGGCCGAAGGGCGACAGGCAGTCCAGCGACTTGTCCCAGGTGTCCTTGCCGACCGAGTCGTACACCACCTTCACGC
Organism: Ramlibacter montanisoli; assembly: GCF_013087525.1. Classification (GTDB taxonomy): domain Bacteria; phylum Pseudomonadota; class Gammaproteobacteria; order Burkholderiales; family Burkholderiaceae_C; genus Ramlibacter; species Ramlibacter montanisoli. Next base: position 66,004 of record NZ_JABFCS010000002.1, read on the forward strand.
CCTTGCCGCCGGTGATCTCCTTGACCTTGTCCTTGAAGTCTTCCTTGCTGTAGTTCACCATGAACTCGGCGCCGAGCGACTTGGCCAGCTGGCATTTCTCGTCGCTGCCGGCCGTGCCGATCAGGCGCAGGCCCATGGCCTTGGCCCACTGCACGGCGATCAGGCCGACGCCGCCGGCCGCCGCATGGAACAGCACGAAGTCGCCTTCCTTCAGGCCACCCTGGGGCTGCGTGCGCTTGAGCAGGTACTGCGCCGTCAGGCCCTTGAGCATCATGGCGGCGCCGGTGTCGAAGTCGATCGCATCGGGCAGCTTGCACACGGTCTTGGCCGGCATCACCCGCACTTCGGAGTAGGAGCCGGGCGGCTGGCTGGCATAGGCGGCGCGGTCGCCGGCCTTCAGGTGCGTGACGCCCTGGCCCACGGCCTCGACGATGCCGGAGCCTTCCATGCCCAGCGTCGCCGGCATCGGCAGCTGGTACAGGCCGGTGCGGTGGTACACGTCGATGAAGTTCAGGCCGACGGCCTTGTGGCGGATGCGGATCTCGCCGGGGCCGGGATCGCCCACCTGCACGTCCGCCAGTTCCATCTGCTCGGGGCCGCCATGCTGGCGGATCTGGACCGCTTTGCTCACGTGAGTCTCCTGTTGCTGTGACCTGGGAATGCCGCGCATCGTGCCACGAATCCGCCGGTCCCGCCCCGGCAGGGACAGGCGCGGCCCTCGGCTACAGTCGCCCGCTGCAGCGATGAACCAGCGCCTCACCTTCTCCACCGCCCTGCTCCTCACGCTGCCACCGGTGCTCTGGGCGGGCAATGCCGTCGTCGGCCGGCTGGTGGCGCCGCTGGTGCCGCCGCTCACGCTCAACTTCCTGCGCTGGGCGCTCGCCTTCCTCCTGCTGCTGCCGCTGGCGTGGCGGGTGCTGCGCGCCGACAGCCCGGTCTGGGCCGGCATGCGCCGCTACGCAGTGCTGGGCCTGCTGGGCGTGGGCTGCTACAACGCGCTGCAGTACCTCGCGGTGAAGACCTCGACGCCGGTCAACGTCACGCTGGTGGGTTCCAGCATGCCCGCCTTCATGCTCGGACTGGGCGCGGCCTTCTTCCACCAGCGCATCACGCAGCGGCAGCTCGTGGGCGCGGTGCTGTCGATCGCCGGCGTTCTGGTCGTGCTGGCGCGCGGCGAGCCCGCGCACCTCGCGCAGGTGCGTTTCGTCGCCGGCGACCTCTACATGCTGCTGGCCACCGCCGCCTGGGCGCTGTACAGCTGGCTGCTCACGCGGCCGGGCGACGCACCCGAAGTGCGCCGCGACTGGGCAGCGTTCCTGATGGCGCAGCTGGTGCCCGGGCTCGCGTGGTCGGGCATGTTCGCAGCGACCGAGTCGGCGGTGGGCACGCAGGCCATCCAGTGGGGGGTGCCGCTGCTGCTCGCGCTGGTGTACATCGCGGTCGGGCCGGCGATCGTCGCGTACCGCGCGTGGGGACTCGGCGTGCAACGCGTGGGCCCAACATCGCGGGCTTCTTCTCCAACCTCACGCCGCTGTTCGCAGCCTTGTTCTCCGCTGCATTCCTCGGCGAACCGCCGCAGCTCTACCATGCAGCGGCCTTCGTGCTCATCGTGGGCGGAATCCTCGTTTCGTCGAAACGCTGAACCGCGGATTCCTGCGCTTGCCCGCCGGGCACCGCCGGACGCGCGCTTCAGCGGATGTACTGGTCGACGAAGGCGGCACCCAGGCCGCAGGCCTCGTAATGCCGGCGGCACAGGTCGATCTTGGAGTGCACGTCCTCGTAGCCGGTGACCGCGCCCTTCTCGTCCACGTACACCATGGCACCGTGGATGTTGAAGAAGGTGATCATCTCCTGCGCGCCGCTCGCCTCGTCCACCACCAGCGTGTGGATCTCGCCGGGTGGCTCGTACACGAAGGAGCCCTCGCGCGCGACCCAGTCGTGCTCCAGGTAGCGCCAGGCGCCCTTGAGCACCAGGCCCGTCACCCACGAGGGATGGATGTGCCGCGAGAGCACGCCCGACTTGCGCACGCGCAGCAGGTTGCACCAGCTGCCGGTCACGGTGTTGAGCAGCAGCGGGCGGAACCACACGTCCTTGGCCTGCGGCACCCAGACGCGCTCGTCCTCGGGAATGGCCTGCTCGGCGATCTCGGGGCGGATGCCGGGAAGCTGGAAGATCATGCGCAGGTCCTTTCAGGAAACGAGGTAGCCGCCGTCGACCGGCAGCACCACGCCGGTGACGAAGCCGGCGGCCGGCGAGGCGAGGAACAGCACGGCACCGGCCACGTCCTCCGGCCGGCCCCAGCGCGCCAGCGGCGTGCGCCCGAGGATCGCCTGGCTGCGCGCCGGGTCCTCCTGCAGCGCACCGGTCAGGCGCGTGGCGATCCAGCCGGGCGCGATGGCGTTGACGCGGATGCCGTCGGCCGCATAGGCGATCGCCAGCGACTTGGTCATCTGCGCGACGCCGCCCTTGCTCGCCGAGTAACCGGGCACCAGGCCGCCGCCGAAGAAGCTGAGCATGGACGCGGTGTTGACGATGCAGCCGCCGCCGCCGGCCTTGAGCTTGGCGCGCGCGGCCGCGCAGGCGCGCATGCTGCCGTTGAGGTTGATGTCCACGACCTGCGCGAACACCGCGGGGTCCAGCTCGTCGCCGCGCCGCAGGATGCCGGCGCAGTTGACCAGCACGTCGAGGCGCGGCAGTGCGTCCACGCAGGCGCGCACGGCCGCGTCGTCGCGCACGTCGAGTTCAACGTGCGTGCATCCGGCCAGGGTCTCGTCGGCTGCCGCGCCTTGAACGTCGGCACGCGTGGCACCCGTCACCTGCACCTGCGCGCCGGCCTGCCGGAAGGCGGCGGCGATGCCGGCACCGATGCCGGAAGTACCGCCCACCACCAGCACCTGGCGGCCGGCGAACAGGCCAGGCGCGTAGCTCGCGTGCGCGTTCATGCGGGATATTCCTTCAGTGCTGCGCGGACCTGTTCGGCGCGCGGGATCGGTTCCACCGCACCATAGCCTTCGGTGGACAATGCCGCCGCCACCACCGCGTAGCGGGCCGCGTCGCGCAGCGCATCGCCGGCGACCAGGCGCGCCAGCAGCGCGCCGCCGAAGGTGTCGCCCGCGCCGGTGGCGTCCACCGGCGTGCAGCGGTGCGGCGGCAGCTGCCAGCGCTGCTTGCCGTCGGTGACCAGCGCGCCCTGCGCGCCCATCTTGAGCGCGACCACCTTCGCGCCCAGCTGGAGGCAGAAGTCGAGCAGCGCCTCGGGCGCCTGCAGCCCGCTGATCGCCTGCACGTCCTCCATGCTGGGCAGGCAGATGTCGCTCAGGCGGATGAGCTCGCGCATCACGGCGCGCGCGCGGGCGATCGGCCACAGCTTCAGGCGCAGGTTGGTGTCGAAGGACACCTGCACGCCGGCGGTGCGGGCGATGTCCACCGCCGCGAAGCAGGTGTCGCAGGCGCTGTCGGAGATCGCCGCGGAGATGCCGGAAAGGTGCAGCACGCGCGCGGACGCGATGCGCTCGCGCGGCAGGTCCTGCGGCTTCATGCGGCTGGCCGCCGAGCCCTTGCGGAAGAAGCTGAAATGGTGGCCCTGCGCGTCGTGCGTCACGAAGTAGGCGGCGGTGAAGGCCTCCGCGTCGGTCCGCACGCCGGCATGGTCCACGCCCTCGCGCTGCCACAGTTCGCGCAGCATGCGGCCATAGACGTCGTCGCCGACCGCGGAGAGGTAGCCCACCTGCGCGCCCTGGCGGGCGGCCGCGATGGCCGCGTTGGAGGTGTCGCCGCCGAAGCCCTGCAGGTACATCCGGCCGCCGCCTTCGCCGGTCTGGTTGAATTCGACCATGGGCTCGCCCAGGGCCAGGATGTCGGTCTGCACCGGCGATTCCTCCTTCAAATGCGGCCGTACTTGGCGAGTCCCTTGCGCAGCGACTTCTCCGCCACGATCAGCTTGGCCTGCTCCAGCTCGCGGGCGTCGATCTCGACGGCCATGGCCAGCACCTCGGCCGCCTTGTCCTTGGGCACCACCACCACGCCGTCGATGTCGGCAACGATCAGGTCGCCGGGATGCACGATGATGCCACCGACTTCCACCGGCACCTGCGAGGCGACCGTCTTGTAGCGGCCCAGCGTGGTGCCAGGGCTCACCGAACGGGCGAACACCGGGAAGTCGTAGTCGCGGCGGATCTCCGGGATGTCGCGCACGCCGCCGTCGAGGATGGCACCGGCGTGGCCGTTGGCGTAGGCGCCCGCGGTCATCAGGCCGCCCCACACCGCCACTTCGGACTCGCCGCCGGCGATCGAGATCACGATCACGCTGCCCGCCGGCGCCTCGTCGATCAGGTCCAGCGCGTGCGTCGGCGGCAGGAATTCGTCGGTGGCCGCTTCCAGCACGGTGGCCGCCGGGCCCACCACGCGCTTGTCGTTGATGCGGGGCTTGATGCTGCTGTGCATGTAGCCGCGCTTGCCGCACACCTTGTCCACCGCGTCGGCCACGGAGGCCACGGCCACGGTCTGGAATCCTGCGATCAGTTCTTTCATTCTTCGCTCCATTCGGAAAATCTTCACCAGCGGTTCAGCCAGTGCTTGGGGGTTCGCCGCGCAGCACGCGCACCGCTTCCTGCGCCGTCTTCAGCTGCAGCTCGCGCATCGCTTCCTCGCTGTACCAGCCGATGTGGTTGGTCACCACCACGTTGTCCAGCGCGAACAGCGGGTGCTTCGGGTCCGGCGGCTCGTGCTCGAACACGTCCAGCCCCGCGCCCAGGATGCGGCCGGAGGCCAGCGCGCGGTACAGCGCTTCGATGTCCACCAGCCCGCCGCGCGCCGTGTTCACCAGAATGGCGGTGGGACGCATCAGCGCGAGGCGGCGCTCGTCGATCAGGTGCCGCGTCTCCGGCTTCATCGGCGCGTGCAGGGAAATCAGGTCGGCTTCGCGGCAGATCTCGTCGACGCTGGCTGCTTCGGTGCCCGGCGGCAGCTGTGCATGCGGGTCGTTCACCAGGATGCGGCCGAAGCCGAATCCGGCGAGCTTCTCCTGCGTCATGCGGGCGATGCGGCCATAGCCCACCAGGCCCAGCGTGCGCCCGCGCAGGCGGTACATGGGTTTCAGCACGCCGGTGGACCAGCGGCCGGACCGCACTTCGGCGTCGTGCAGCTGGATGCGGCGCACCACCGCCAGCGCCAGCGCCACCGCCTGGCTGCTCACCTCGTCGATGCCGTAGTCCGGCACGTTGGCCACGGCGATGCGGCGCTCGCGCGCCGCCGCCATGTCGATGTTGTCCACGCCGATGCCGTAGCGGATGATCGCCCGGCAGCGGTCCATGGCGGCTATCACCTCGCGCGGCACCGGCGACTCGCGCACCAGCACGATGTCGGCGCCGCGCACCGACTGCGCCGCCGCCGCCGTGTCGCGGCGGCAGGGGCGCAGCTCGAAGCGCGCGCCGGCCTCGGCCATCAGCGCCTCTTCCTGGTCGTACGCGGCGTAGCCGTCGTCCAGCGCGACGACGCGCAGCGTCGCCGCGGCTGCCTGCGCCTGCATGCTCACTTGCGGGTGCTGTCGGCCGCCTTGAGCAGCTTCTCGGTCCACTCCTTGCTGACGTCGGCATCCAGGTAGGCCTTCACGGCCGGCTGCGACATCTTGCGGAAGCGGTCCACTTCGGCCGGCGTCAGCTCGGTGACGGTCATGCCCTTCTCGCTCAGCACCTTCTTGGCCGACAGGTCCTGCTCGCGCGTCATGTCGTTGTGGATCTTCTTGGCCTTCTGCACGCCCTCGTCCACGGCCTTCTTCTCGGCGGCGGTCAGGCCGTTGTAGAAGCGGTCGCTGACCAGGTAGGCGTGCAGGCTGTAGACGTGGCCGTCCAGCGTCACGTGCTTCTGGTGCTGGAACAGGCTGGCCGCGAGGATGTTGGTCACGCCGTTCTCCTGGCCGTCCGCCGTGCCTTGCGCCAGCGCGGCGGGCAGCTCGCCCCAGTCGATCGCCGTGGGACTGCCGCCAAGCGATTCGACCAGCTTCACGAACACCGGGCTGGGCTGCACGCGCATCTTCAGGCCCTTCATGTCCTCGGGCGTCTTGATCGGGCGCTTGGAGTTGGTGAAGTGGCGGATGCCGTTGTCGGCGTAGGCCATCAGCTTGATGCCGGTCTTCTTGCGCATGTCCTCGGCCAGGTCCTTGCCGAACTGGCCTTCCAGCACGCGGTAGGCGTGGGCGTGGTCGTTGAACAGGTAGGGCAGGCCGAAGATGTTGAAGGTCTTGTAGACGCCGGGGATGCCGCCGTCGTGCACGACCGCCAGTTCCACGGTGCCCAGGCGCAGGCCTTCCATCATCTGCTGCGCGGTGCCCAGCTGGCCGGCCGGGTAGATCTCGACCTTCAGCGAGCCGTTGCTGGCCTTCTCCACGTGCTCCTTGAAGGCCTGAGCGGCGACGTGCTTGGGCTGGTCGGCCTTGGCCGGCTGGAAGTGCGCGTACTTGATCACCTTCTGCGCGTGCGCGGGCAGTGCGGTGAAGGCGGCGCACGCGATGGCCGCCATGGCCGCGAGCGTCAAACGTTTCGAGTTCATGGATCGTCTCCTGTAGAAATAGTGCAGGCTTAGTTCCTGTAGCCCATCAGGCCCGGCAGCCATGTCGACAACGCGGGGAAGAAAGTGAGGAGTCCCAGCACCACCAGCAGCGCGACCAGCATGGGCCGCGCCTCGCGCACCATGCGGCCCATGGGCACGCCGGAGACGATGGAGGTGACGAAGAGGAGGCCGCCCACCGGCGGCGTGATCATCCCGAGCGTGAGGTTCACGATCACCACGATCGCGAAGTGCAGCGGGTTCAGGCCGGCGGCGTCGGCCAGCGGCGCCAGGATGGGCACCATGATCATCACGCCCGGCAGCGGCTCGATGAAGATGCCCACCAGCAGCAGCAGCACGTTGATCGCCAGCAGCAGCGCCACCGGCGACAGCTGCAGGCTGGCCACCCAGGAGGTGACCGTCTGCGGGATCTGTCCCACCGTCAGCACCCAGGCCAGCACCGCGGATGCCGCGACGATGAACATGATCGACGCCGTCATCAGCGCCGTGCGGAACAGGATGGCCGGCAGCATGTCGAAGCGCAGCGTGCCGTACACGAAGCGTCCGACCAGCAGCGCGTAGAGCACGGCGGCGGCGGAGGCCTCGGTCGGCGTGAACACGCCGAAGTGGATGCCGCCCAGGATGATGAAGGGCAGCACCAGCGCCGGCAGCGCGCGCAGCACCAGCCGCAGGATCGGCGTGCGGTCGATCAGGTCCTCGCTCGAGCGGTAGTTCCGCTTCACGCTGACCATGTGGTTGACGACGGCCAGCGATCCCGCGATCAGCAGGCCCGGCACCACGCCGGCCAGGAACAGGCCGGTGATGGTGACGCTGTTGTCGGTCAGCGCGTAGATGATCATGATGATCGAGGGCGGGATGATCGGCCCGACGATCGCCACCGAGGCGGTCAGCGCGGCGGCGTAGGCGTCGCTGTAGCCGGCCTTGCGCATCATCTTGATCAGCATCGCGCCCGGTCCCGCCGCATCCGCCAGCGCCGAGCCGCTGATGCCGGAGAAGAAGGTCAGCGTGAGGATGTTGGCGTGGCCCAGGCCGCCGCGCCGGCGTCCCACCAGGCGCGCGGCCAGGTGCAGCAGCACGTCGGTCAGCGCGCCGCCGGACATCAGTTCGGCCGCGAGGATGAAGAAGGGGATGGCCAGCAGCGGGAAGCTGTCGAGGCCGCTGAACATGTTCTGGATCACCACCAGGGGCGTCATGCCCGGTTTCATCCAGACCGCCGCCAGCCCCGCGATCAGCATCGCGAAGGCGATCGGCGCCCCCAGGATCATCATCCCGAGGAAGCAGAAGGTGAGGACCGCGCTCATGGATGCCGCTTCCTCACAGCGCCTGCGGATCGAAGCCGTCGATGTGTTCCCACTCGCCGGTCGTGATCCAGCGGCGCGCCACCAGCACCAGGTGCGCGAGCATCAGCGCGGCACCGATCGGGATGGCGAGGTAGACCATGCCGAAGGACCAGCCCAGCACCGGCGTCTCCTGTTCCCAGCCGAACATGGCGTACTCCACGCCCAGCCAGGCCAGCACCACCAGCGTCAGGCCGACCACCGCCACCAGCAGCGAGCGCAGCCAGCGCGCGCCCTTGGGCGGCAGCGCCGCCGGCAGCGTGTCCACGGCGATGTGGCCGCCGACGCGCAGCGCCAGGCCGGCCCCGAGGAAGGCGGTCCAGATCATCAGGTAGCGCGAGGCCTCTTCCACCCAGGTGAAGGAGTGCAGGAACACGTAGCGCGAAATCACGTTGGCGATGACCAGGGTGGCCATCGCCGCCAGCAGCAGGATCAGCACCCAGCGGTTGGCCGAGAGGAACAGCTGCTCCCACCTTCCCGCCGGCGCCTGCGGCTGCTCGGGGTTTTCCATCACGCGCTCCAGTTGTCGGATGGTCGCGGATCGTATCTAATATCTCAGATCTGGCATCCGAAGAAACCCTAGGCCATGAACCTATGAATGCACCCCTCCTCGTCGAACGGCCGCAGCTTCTGACGGACTTGGCGTACGAACGCCTGCGCGAAGGCATCGTCGCGGGTGAACTCAAGCTGGGCCAGCAGGTGTCCGAAGCACAGTTGGCGGCGCGCATGGGCATCAGCAAGACGCCGATCCGCGAGGCACTGGTGCGGCTGAAGATGGAAGGGCTGGTGGAGATCCAGCCGCAGCGCGGCACCTTCGTGTTCCGCCTGACGCCGGAACAGGTCGGCCAGTTGTGCCGCTACCGCGCCATGATCGAGGTGGCGGCGCTGCGCGAGGCCTACGCCACGCACCGCAAGGAACTGCTGCAGGGCCTCAAGCGCCTGGTCGCGGAGATGGAAGTGGCCGAACGCAGCGGCGACCTGGCGCCGCTGTCACGGCTGGACATGAACTTCCACTTCGAGCTGCTGGCGTGCTGCCCCAATCCCTACCTGCGCGCCGCCTACGAACTGATCCGCTTCCAGCTCACTGCCCTGCGCCAGCGCTCGCCGATCAGCAACATGGTGGACAGCCACGAGGTGCTGGTGCGCGCGCTCGAGCGCGGCGACCTCGAGGGCGCCTGCCGCATGCTGGAGACGCACGTGCTGGAGAACGAGGCGCGCTACATCGCGGCCTGCGGGGTGGACTGAACGCGGGCCGCAGGGCCGGCCCGTATCCCGCTCAGAAGGTGCCCGGGAAGGCGCCGCCGTCGACCAGCACGTTCTGGCCGACGATGTAGGCCGCCTGCTGGCTGCACAGGAAGGCGCAGATCGCGCCGAATTCCTCCGAGGTGCCGAAGCGCTGCGCGGGCACGCCTTTCTTGCGCGCATCGACGATCTGCTCCACGGACTGGCCGGTCTTCTGGGCCAGGCCCGCGAAGTTGCCACGCAGGCGGTCGGTGTCGAAGGCGCCCGGCATCAGGTTGTTGATGGTCACGTTGGCGGAGGCCAGCTTGGTCTCGCGCGCGAGGCCCGCGACGAAGCCCGTGAGGCCGCTGCGCGCGCCGTTGGACAGGCCCAGCGTGCCGATCGGCGCCTTCACCGCGCCCGAGGTGATGTTGACCACGCGGCCGAAGCCGCGCTGCGCCATGCCGTCCACCAAGGACTTGATCAGCTCGATGGGCGCAAGCATGTTGGCGTCGATCGCCTTGAGCCAGTCCTCGCGGCTCCAATCGCGGAAGTTGCCGGGCGGCGGGCCGCCGGCGTTGTTGACCAGGATGTCGAAGTCCTTGCGGAAGGCGAAGACCTTGGCGCGGCCTTCGGGCGTGGCGATGTCCGCGGCGATGGCTTCGACCTGCGTGCCCTTGGGCACCTCCGGGTCGGCGCGCAGCTTGTCCGCCGCCGCATTGAGGGAGTCGGCGGTGCGCGCGACGATCACGACGTGAACTCCTTCACGCGCCAGTGCCTGCGCGCAGCCGAAGCCCAGCCCCTTGCTCGCGCCGCAGACCAGCGCCCATTTGCCCGAGATGCCCAAGTTCATAGAATGCCTGCAGTCGTAAAGGAATGAACCGCGAATGATACGCACCACCTTGCGGGCCGTCGCCCTCGCCTTCGCACTCCTTCCCTCCGCCTGGGCCCAGGAAGCGGCGGTCACCCGACGCGCCACCGAACTGCGCGACGCGCCGGCCGAGACGGGCCGCAGCATCGCCTCGCTGCCCGCGCAGGAGCCGCTCACCCGCACCAGCGAGCGCCGCGGTCCCTGGGTGCAGGTGCGCACCGCCGGCGGCGCCACCGGCTGGGTCCACCTGTTCGACGTCGGCCCGGCCACGTCGGCGGCGCAGGCGGGCGGCGGCGGCAACCTGCTGGGCGGCGCGCTGCGCGGCGTGACCAGCCTCTTCGGCGGCGGCGGCACGCGCACCACGCAGACCGCCACCACCGCCGGCATCCGCGGCCTGGGCGCCGAGGACCTGGCACAGGCGAACCCCAATCCCGCTGCGGTGAGCCAGATGGAAGGCATGCGCGCCAGCGAATCCGACGCGCGCTCCTTCGCCGACCGCTCCGCGTGGCGGACGGTGGCTGTCGATCCGCTGCCGGCGTCCGCGCCGTCCGGCTTTCCCGCCCGCGTGTCCCCCACCCCCGGCTCCTTCAACCCCGGCCAGCAGCAATCGCCATGAAACAGCCCGCCCGCTTCCTCCTCGCCGGCGTGGCCTGTGCGGCCAGCCTGCTGATGCTGCCCGCGCACGCGCAGGACCCGGGGCGCGCGCTCGGCGGCATCCTGCGCCAGATCGCACCCGGCCTGGCGACGCCGCAGCCGGCGCAGCGCGCGCCCGCCACCAACGACCTGATCGAGATGCTCTCGCAGTCGGTGGACAGCATCGACGAGCCGCGCGAGATCGAGATCGGCCGGCAGCTGGCCTCCGTGCTCCTGGGCAGCAAGCCGCTGGTGCGCGACCCCGCGCTGCAGCGCTACGTGAACCGCCTGGGACGCTGGATCTCGCTGCAATCGGCGCGGCCGCACCTGCCGTGGACCTTCGGCGTGCTGGACGACCCCGGCTTCAATGCCTTCGCCGCGCCGGGCGGCTACATCTTCGTCACCAAGGGCGTGGTGGACCTCGTCGACGAGGCCGAGCTCGCCGGCATCATCGCGCACGAGATCACGCACGTGACCGAGAAGCACCACCTGAAGGCGCTGTCGGCGAAGGCGCGCTCGGGCGTGCTCACGCAGCTGCTGGCCTCGCAGGTGCGCACCAACAACGTCGTCACCGGCGCGATCTCGCAGCAGATGCTGGCGCTGGGACGCGACCTCTACTCCAGCGGCCTCGACCAGGGCGACGAGTTCGAGTCCGACCGTCTGGGCGTCCACCTCGCGGCGCGCGCCGGTTTCGATCCCTACGGACTGCCGGCCGTGCTGCAGCAGCTGCGCACGGCGGCGCCGGACAACCCGCTGTTCACGCTGACGCTCAGCACGCACCCGCCGGCGCAGACGCGGCTGGAGCGGCTGGAGCTGGCGATGGGGTCGCGGCTGGATGCGTATTCGGGCAAGCCGTCGGTGGCGATCGGCCGCCGGATGCAGCAGCGGTGATGCGCATGCTGGGGTTCGGCTGCGCCTCACCCCAGCCTACATGGACGGCGCGATTCGTAGGCTGGTGGTGAGCGCAGCGAACCCCAGCTCTCACGCCGGCTGCATGCGCACCCGGCCCCGCTCGCTCTCCATGTTCTTCGCCAGCAGCTTGACCAGCGCATAGACCGTGTCGATGTGCGGCGTCGGCGTGTCCGTCAGGCGCGCGAGCTCCGCCACCGAGCCGACCAGCGCGTCGATCTCCGGCGCGCGCCCGGCCTCGATGTCCTGCAGCATCGAGGTCTTGTGCCGGCCCACCTTCTCGGCGCCCGCGATGCGCTTGTCCAGCGGCACGCGGAAGGCGATGCCCAGCTTGTGGGCCACCGCCTGCGCCTCGCGCATCATGTCCGCGGCCAGGCCCCGCGACAGCTGGTACTGGCAGATGTCCGCCAGGGTGGCGTGCGTGAGGCCGCTGATCGGGTTGAAGGTGAGGTTACCCCAGAGCTTCAGCCAGATCTCCGAGCGGATGTCCTCCAGCACCGGCGCCTTGAAGCCGGCGCGCGTGAAGCACTCCGAGATGCGCGTGACGCGCTCGGTGATGCAGCCATCGAGCTCGCCCAGCGGAAAGCGGTCGCCCTCGATGTGGCGCACCACGCCGGGCGCGACCAGCTCGGAGGCCGGATAGACCACGCAGCCGATGATGCGCTCGGCCGGCAGCCGCCGCAGCAGCTCGCCGTCGCCATCGACGCTGTGCACGGTGCTGCCTTCGAGCGCGCAGCCGGTCTTCTGGAAGTACCAGAAGGGGATGCCGTTCTGCATGGTGACCACCGCGGTGTCCGGCCCCCACAGCTTGGGCAGTTCGCGCGCGACGTCGGCCACCTGGTGGGCCTTGGTCGCGAGGATCACGAGGTCCTGCGGCCCGGCCTGCCCGTAGTCGTCGGTGGCGCGCACCTTGCGCGCGACCTGCTCGCTGCCGTCGTGCGCCAGCAGCCGCATGCCGTGCTCGCGGATGGCCTGCAGGTTGGCGCCGCGCACGAGGAAGGTGACGTCCTCGCCCGCCAATGCGAGCTTCGCGCCGACATAGCCGCCGATGGCGCCGGCGCCGATGATTGCGATCTTCATGGTCCCTCCTTTGAGGGGTGAGGGGTTCTATTCGAAGCGGTTGGAGAGCGTGCCGATGCCCGCAATCTCCACCTGCACGGTGCTGCCCGGCTTCATGGAGCCGACGCCGACCGAGGTGCCGCACAGGATCACGTCGCCCGGCAGCAGGCTCATGTCCTGCGAGATCAGGCTCACCAGCTGGGCGACGGAAAAGCGCATGTCGGCTATGGGGTAGTCCTGCCGGACTTCGCCGTTGAGCACCGTTCGCACGCGCAGCTTGGCCGGATCGAGCCCCGTGGCCACCGCCGGCCCGAGCGGGCAGAAGGTGTCGAAGCCCTTGGCGCGCACCCACTGCGCGAACGATGCGTCGCGGTGCAGGATGTCCGCCACGGTCACGTCGTTGGCGCAGGTGAAGCCGAACACGTGCGCCATCGCATGGTGCTCGCTCACCTGCTTGCAGCTGCGGCCGATCACGATGCCCAGTTCGCCTTCGAACACCACCTTGGCGCTGCCCCCGGGTGACGGATGGTGCCGCCGGGGTCCAGGTAGGAGTTCGGCGTCTTCACCAGGTAGAGCGGCTCGGGCGGCGCGGCGAGGTTCAGCTTCTCGCCGAGCGCCTTGAAGTTGTTCCACAAGGCGATCACCTTGCTCGGCTGCACCGGCATGAGCAGGCGCACGTCGGCCAGGGCGACCGTGCGGTCGCCCTGCACGGGGTACTCGAACATGTTGCCGTGCCAGGTGCGCACGCGCTCGCCTTCGAGCGTGCCGAACCGGACGGTGTCGCCTTCGAGGAAGCGCACCCATTGGAGCTGCATGGCGGCTCCTAGGGTGAAGGGGGCGTGTCCGCCGGCGGCGGTGGATGGGAGGTGGGCGGCACGATGGAACTCCTTCGATGTGAAAAAACCGGTGCCACGAGGGCTTGAAGGGAATCTAGGCGCCGCGAACAATCAGCGATAGTGAAAGTATTTGATGATTTCCATCAGCTCCAGCTGATGATCCTTCAGCGCCCGTGGGTGAACACGAAGATGCCCGCCAGCACCAGCGCCGTGCCCGCCGCCAGGGTGGCGGTGAAGGGCTCGCCCAGCAGCCACACGCCCATGAAGATGGTGGCGAGAGGCCCGACCATCCCGGCCTGCGCGGTCGCCGCGGCGCCGACGCGCTCGATCGCCATCATCACCAGCAGCACCGGCACGGCGGTGCCCAGGCTGGCATTGAGCAGCGACAGCCAGATCACCTCCGGCGCCACCTGCAGCGCGACGTCGATGGGGCGCAGCACGAGGAACTGCACGATGCAGCACAGGCAGGCCACGGTGGTGGCGAGCCCCACCAGCCGCAGCGCGCCCAGCCTCTGCACCACCTGCCCGCTGTACACCATGTAGATCGCGTAGCTGACTGTGCTGGCGAACACCAGCGCGCTGCCCAGCGCCACGTCGGCGCCGGCGATGCGCACCTCCTGCCCGAACACCAGCGCCACGCCGGCATAGCTGATCGCCATGCCCAGCACCTGCGCGCGCTTCCAAGGACGCCGGTACAGCAGCCACCCGAACAGCATCACCATCGTGGGGTTGAGGTAGAGGATCAGCCGCTCGAGCGAGGCGGTGATGTACTGCAGGCCGACGAAGTCGAGGAAGCTGGAGAGGTAGTAGCCGCAGAAGCCCAGGGCCGCGACCGGCGCCCAGTCGCGCGCCGACAGTGGCGGCCGGCCCCGGCCCGCCCACCAGGCCATGGCGGCGAACAGCGGCAGCGCGAACAGCATGCGCAGCATGATCAGCGTCACCGCATCGACCTGGTAGCGGTAGGAGAGCTTGACGATGATGGCCTTGCCGCTGAAGGCGATGGCGCCGGCCAGTGCCAGGCCAGGCCCAGGCCGCGCCAGGCGTGCTCGCGCGAGCCGGCCGGCGGCGCGGGCGGCACTCAGCGCCCCAGCACGCGCGCGTGCAGCCTTCGCAGCGACAGCCACACGCCCAGGGCGACGACGGGGATCGCCGCCGCCGCGGTGCCTTCCGCGCTGAACGGCCAGCCGATCGCCTGCGCGCCCTTGGCCAGGTAGCTCACGAGCCCGACGATGTAGTAGGTGATGGCGGCCACCGACAGGCCTTCGACCGTCGCCTGCAGCTTGAGCTGCAGGTCCTGCCGCCGGTTCATGGTGCCCAGCAGGGCCTGGCTGCTTTGCTGCTGCTCGATCTCCACCCGCGTGCGCAGCAGGTTGCTGATGCGCGAGACGCGCTGCGACAGCGCATCCTGCCGCCGCACCGACCATTCGCAGGTCGCGCGCGCGGGCGACAGCCTGCGTTCGATGAATTCGCCCAGCGTCTGCAGGCCGCCCAGCTTGCTTTCGTCAATGTCCTGCAGGCGCGTGTCGACCAGCTCGAAGTAGGCCGTGCTGGCGGAAAAGCGCGATGCGTGGTGGCCGCGTAGTGGCTCTCGACCTGGCCGGCCAGGCGCGTGAGGCGATCCAGCAGCTGCGGCTCCTCGTGGCGGCCGGCGACGCGGATCGATTCCGCCAACGAGGCCAGTTCGCGTTCCGCCACGCCCAGCAGCGCGGAAGACTCGCGCGCGGCCGGCAATCCCAGCAGCGCCGCCATGCGGTAGGTGTCGATCTCCAGCAGCCGCTGCACCAGCCGGCCGAGCCGGCGCGCGGGCATGCCGTCCTCCAGCAGCACCATGCGCGAGAAGCCGTCGGCGTGCAGCGCGAAATCGGTCAGCACGGTCCCGTGCCCGTCGGCCACGGTGGAGCCCACCAGCGTCTCCTCGCGCAGCACCAGGCGCGTGAGCGCGTGCTGGTGCAGGTCGCGCGCGGGCAGCACCCACAGGTGCAGCGCCGCGAGGCATTCGCCCGGCAGGGCCGCCAGCCAGTCCTGCGGCACCGCCTGCACCGCGGTCAGCGGCTCCTGCTCGCCGAAGCCCGCGCCGTCGAAGGGACGCGAAAAGGTCCAGGTCACGAACTCCGTGTGCAGTTCCCAGCGCAGGCGAAAGCCGCCGAGTTCCATGCGCACGTGGTTGCTGTGCGCATCGGGCAGCGGCAGGTGGTGGTCGCGCAGCAGGGCGGCCAGGTGCGCGCGGCTGGCCTCGCGCGCCGCGGCGTCGCCGAACATGACGACGTGCGACAGGGCCAGCGGCGCGGCCATCGCTTCCGGCGGGCGGGCATGGATCTCGTTGTGCAGCACCACCCTCTGCGGGTGGGCGGTGGTCTGGGCCATGCGCGGATTGTGGCGCAAGAAAAAGGGCGCCCAGTGGGGCGCCCTTCTCGTGTCGCGGGGACCGCGCTGCGGTCACTCCTCGACGAAGGCTTCCTCGCGTTTGCTCTTCACCGCCGGCAAGGCCACGATGATGATCAGAAGCAAGGCTGCGGCCAGCAGGCCGGCGGACAGCGGCCGCGTGACCAGCACGCTCCAGTCGCCGCGCGACAGCAGCAGCGCGCGCCGCAGGTTCTCTTCCATCATCGGCCCCAGGATGAATCCGAGCAGCAGCGGCGCCGGTTCGCACCCGAGCTTGATGAACAGGTAGCCGATCACGCCGAAGATCGCGACCATCCAGATGTCCCAGGTGTTGTTGTTCGTGGAGTACACGCCGATGGCGCAGAACAGCACGATGGACGGGAACAGCCAGCGGTAGGGAACGGTCAGCAGCTTGATCCACATGCCGATCAGCGGCAGGTTCAGGATGATCAGCATCAGGTTGCCGATCCACATCGAGGCGATCAGGCCCCAGAACAGCTGCGGGTTGCTGGTCATCACCTGCGGGCCCGGCTGGATGTTGTGGATGGTCATCGCGCCCACCATCAGCGCCATCACCGCGTTGGGCGGGATGCCCAGCGTCAGCAGCGGGATGAAGGAGGTCTGCGAGCCGGCGTTGTTGGCCGATTCCGGGGCGGCGACGCCGCGGATGTTGCCCTTGCCGAAGGGCACTTCGCCCGGATGCAGCTTGGTCTTCTTTTCGATGGTGTAGGCCGCGAAGGCCGACAGCAGCGCGCCGCCGCCGGGCAGGATGCCCAGCGCCGAACCGAGCGCCGTGCCGCGCAGGATCGCCGGCGCCATGCGCTTGAAGTCTTCCTTGGTCGGGAACAGGCCCTTCACCTTGGAGGTGAACACCTGGCGCTCGTCCTCGTGCTTGCCCAGGTTGGAGATGATCTCGCCGTAGCCGAACACGCCCATGGCGATGACGATGAAGCCGATGCCGTCGGTCAGTTCCGGGATGTCGAAGGAGTAGCGCGCGACGCCGGAGTTCACGTCGGTGCCGATCAGGCCGAGCAGCAGGCCCAGCACGATCATGCCGATCGCCTTGACCAGCGAACCCGAGGCCAGCACCACCGCGCCGATCAGGCCCAGCACCATCAGCGAGAAGTATTCGGCCGGGCCGAACTTGAACGCGACTTCCGTCAGCGGCGCGGCGAAGCCGGCCAGGATCAGCGTGGCGACGCAGCCGGCGAAGAAGGAGCCGATGCCGGCGGCTGCCAGCGCAGGGCCTGCGCGGCCCTGCCTTGCCATCTGGTAGCCGTCGATGATGGTCACCACCGAGGACGATTCCCCTGGCAGGTTCACCAGGATGGCCGTGGTGGAGCCGCCGTAGGAGGCGCCGTAGTAGATGCCGGCCAGCATGATCAGCGCCGACACGGGCGGCAGCGCATAGGTGGCGGGCAGCAGCATGGCGATGGTCGCCACGGGGCCGACGCCCGGCAGCACGCCGATGGCGGTGCCCAGCACGCAGCCGATGAAGCAGTACAGCAGGTTGATCGGCGTGAACGCGACGCCGAAGCCCAGCGCGAGGTTGCTAAACAGGTCCATGTCTCTTGTCTCCGCTCAGGCCGTCAGGAAGCTGGGCCACACCGGGAACTGCAGCTTGAGCAGCAGGATGAAGGCCACGTAGCTCATGACCGCCAGCACGGTGGCCAGCACGGCCACTTCCTTGACCTTGAACTCCTCGCCCGCGAGCGCGGCGACGAAGGTCAGTGCGTAGATGCCCACGATCAGGCCCATCGCCGGCACCCCGAGCTTGGGCAGGCCGCCGATGCAGATGCCGAAGATCACGTTGGAGCCGATGATGAACAGCAGCGGCTTCCAGGCGAACTTGCCGATCGGCTCGCCGTCCTCGGTCTCGACCACCATGGCCTCGAACACGATGAACAGGCCGATCAGCGTCAGCAGGATGCCGAGCATGAGGGGGAAGTAGCCCGGCCCCATGCGCGCGCCCTCGCCGATCGTGTAGTTGGTGGCGCCCCACGCGAACGCGATGCCGGTCGCCATGAACATCAACCCGGACCAGAAATCCTTCTGGCTCTTGATTTTCATGTTGTCTCCTGTCGGAATAGAACCGGCGGATTGTCGCGGCCAATGGCGCCGCACCCGATGTGGGTTCCACCTACAACCGGTTACCCTGCTGTTGCAAGGGTGACACGGAACCGGCCGACTCGTCAGTCCAGGGGCGGCGTCGCGCTCAGCACTTCTTCCATGGTGGTGACCCCCTCGGCCACCCGCAGCGCGCCCGCCAGCCGCAGCGGCCGCATGCCGTCGGCGATGGCCTGGCGCCGCAGCGCCGCCCCGGCCGGCTCGCGCGTCACCTGCTCCTTCAGGGCCTCGCTGACGGTCAGCAGCTCATAGAGGCCCATGCGGCCGAGGAAGCCGGTCATGCGGCAGTCCACGCAGCCGACCGGCCGGTAGGGCTGCCAGGTGCCGGTGATCTTCCAGGGCTTGACGATTTCGTCGAGCGCCGTGCGGGCGGTCGCCTGGTCGGGCTCGCGGCACTGCCGGCACAGCGTGCGCACCAGCCGCTGCGCGAGCACGCCCACCACGGTGGCGTTGATCAGGTAGGCGGGCACGCCGAGCTCCATCAGCCGCGTGATGGCCGAAGGCGCGTCGTTGGTGTGCAGCGTGGAGAAGACCAGGTGCCCGGTCAGCGCCGCCTGCACCGCCATCTCCGCGGTCTGCAGGTCGCGGATCTCGCCCACCATGATGATGTCGGGGTCCTGCCGCATCAGGGCGCGCAGGCCCTCGGCGAAGCCGAAGTCCAGCTGCACCTGCACCTGCGTCTGGTTGAAGGCGGGCTCGATCATCTCGATCGGGTCCTCCACCGTGCTCACGTTCACTTCCTCGGTGGCGATGCGCTTGAGCGTGGAATAGAGCGTGGTGGTCTTGCCGGAACCGGTCGGGCCGGTGACCAGCACGATGCCGTGCGGCCGCTTGACCAGCTGTTCCCAGCGCTGGGCGTCGTGCGGCGAGAAGCCCAGCGCGTCGAGGTCCTTCACCGCGGTGTCGGGATCGAAGATCCGCATCACCATCTTCTCGCCGAAGGCGGTGGGCAGGGTCGACAGGCGCATCTCGACCTCGTCGCCGCGCGGGTTGCGCGTCTTGATGCGGCCGTCCTGCGGGCGGCGCTTCTCCACCACGTCCATGCGCCCCAGCAGCTTGATGCGGGCCGTCATCGCGTTGAGCACCGCGATCGGCATCTGGTACACCGGGTGCAGCACGCCGTCGATCCGGAACCGGATCACGCCCTGCTCGCGGCGCGGCTCCAGGTGGATGTCGCTCGCGCGCTGGTCGAAGGCGTACTGCCACAGCCAGTCCACCACCTGCACCACGCCCTGGTCGTTGGCATCGAGCTGCTTGTTGCTCTTGCCCAGCTCCACCAGCTGCTCGAAGCTGGCCGCGCCCGAATTGCCGCCCGACTTCTGGGCGGCGCGCACCGACTTGGCCAGCGCGAAGAACTCCGCGGTGTAGCGCTGGATGTCCTGCGGGTTGGACACCACGCGGCGCACCGTGCGGCGCGACTGCCGCTCGACTTCCTCGATCCAGTCGCTCAGGAAGGGCTCGGAGGTCGCGACGACCACCTCGGCCGCCGTCACCTGCACCGGCAGCACGCGGTGCCGCTCGGCGTACCCCGCGCTCATGGTGTCCGCCACCTTGGACACGTCCACCTTCAGCGGGTCGATCCGCAGGTAGTCCATGTCGGAGCGGCGCGCGAGGTACTGCGTGAGGTCCTCGATGTCCAGGGGCTTGCCGTCGCTGGCGCGGGCCATCGAGACCGCGGCCAGCCGCACCAGCGGGTGCTGCGCGCTTTCGGCCTGCGCGCAGCGGGCGATGGTGCGGCGCGCCTCTTCCGCGGAGATCACGCCGTCCTCGGACAGCCACTCCACCAGTTGCTGCCAGTGCAGCGGGCCGCGGGGCGGGGTGCGGGCGGAAACTTTCGACCGGGGCTGCGCGCTCATCCCCGCATGGTACTCAGGTCGCCTGCTTGAACACGCGCAGCCACTTGCGCGCGGGCAGGCCCCAGCGCGCCTCGATCTCCTCGGCGCGCGAGGACAGCTGGGCGCGGGTGGGATGCACGGGCTCGCGCAGCGCCAGCACCACGGTGTTGCCCTCGCGCGTCGGGCGGAAGGCCCACACCGCCTCGTCGCCGAAAGCGGCGCGGATGCGCTTCAGGCTGCGCTCGTAGCTGGAGGAGCGGCCGAACAGGTTGACGGTCATGCAGCCGTCTTCCGTGAGCAGCGTGCGGCAGTCGCGGTAGAAGTCCTCGCTGTCCAGGACGGGCGCCGCCGCTTCGTGGTCGTACAGGTCCACCTGCAGCGCATCGACCTGGCCGCGCCAGTGCTCGTGCGCCACCACCTGCTGCGCGTCACCGAGGATCACCGAGAGGCGGCTGTCGTCCTTCGGCAGCTTGAACCAGAGGCGGCAGGCCGCGACCACCTGCGGATTGAGCTCGATGGCCGTGGTCTTCATCCGCAGCTTGCGGTGGCAGAACTTGGTGAGCGCCGCGGCACCCAGCCCCAGCTGCATGACATGGCGCCTGGCGACCGCCTGCGGCTCGACGAACAGCAGCCACGCCATCATCCGCTGGACGTATTCCAGCTCGATGGCGAAGGGCTCGTCCAGCCGCATGGACCCCTGGACCCATTCGGTCCCGAGATGCAGGTAGCGGATGTCGCCGTGGTCGGAGAAATTGACTTCGGGGAGCTTGGGCGCGGCAGCTTTCACGGCCGCGCATTATGGCCGGGGTCACTTCACGTGGTTCGGCCCGTCCTCCACCGGCTGCACCCGCAGGGCCGTTCGTCGCGGTTCACCAGCACGCCAGCCATCGCCGCCCTCGTTTCGTGAACCAGTTCACGCCAGCGCCGCGATTCGAGAACCTGCTGGTTACAGAATGTTGCATACCCACCGACAACGTCGACTCCGACGCCGCACCCGAATGACCGACTTCATGCCGGAATCCGCCTGGGCCGAACCCGCCGCCAACCCGGCGGCGGACTTCTGGGAGTCCAGCCGGCCCGCCCCCATCCAGGAGCATCGCGCCTCCCGCCCCTCGGTCCGTGCGCAGCGGCGCCCCGCGGCCGCCATCGGCGCCGACGTGCACGAACTGCTGGAGTCCATGGCGCGCAAGCGGGTGCCGCGGCTGGACGCGGTGCGGCAGCGCCTGCAGCAGTCGCGCAGCAGCCTGGACCTGTCGGGCATGGAGCCCGCCTTGCAGGCGCTGCAGGCCGCGACCACCGCCCTCGACTTCATGGCCTCCCGCGGCGACGACCAGGTGCCCACCTTCGTCCAGCAGGGCGAGGCGATCGCGGCGGCGGTCGGCGCGCTCGCCCAGGCCGTGGTGCCCCTCCTGGAGCGCCACGCCAGCGGAGGCGCGATCTCGCGCCTGATGTGGATCGACCTGGTGATCGAGTCCGGCTCGCTGCACAAGCGGGTGCGCCAGGGCGCGCACTGGCTGGCCGAGATGGACCAGGACCTGGTCGCCCGGCGCAAGCAGTCCAACACGCCCGTGACCACCCGCGCGATCGACGCGCTGGCCCGGCGCGCGCACGCCATGCACGAACGGCTGCAGGTGGTGCACCGCCTGTGCCGGCAGGCGCGCCGGGTCCATGCGCTCAGCGAGCAGCTGGCCGCCGGCCAGTCGGCCCTGTGCACCATCCTGCACGGCAGGGTGCAGCCGGCGTGCGGCCTGTTGCAGGAGGCGCTGGAGCCGCTGCTGCTGGCGGCCGTCAACCGGGTGCTGGTGCCCACCGAGCTGATCGCCGCGATCGACGCGCGCCACGAACTGCAGGTCGCCCTGACGCAGGCGGCCGCCCAGATCGAGCGCCTGCGCGAACATGACCGGGAGCTGGGCACCCAGCTGGCGGCCATGGAAGAAAAGACGCGCCCGCCCGGCCTCGCCGGCTAGCCGCGCAACAGGGCCCGCAACTTGGGCAAGGCCTGGCAGGCGTTGTCGGCCGTCGCGGCGGCCAGTTCCGCCGGGGCGAGCCCGCGCAACTGCGCCAGCGCTTCGCCGATGCGGGGCAGCTCGCCCGGCTCGTTGCGGCCCTGGGTCGCGCCGGCGGCGCGATCCTCCGCCGTCCTGTAAAGCCAATGCGGCGGGATGTCGGGAGCATCGGTTTCCAGCACCAGCGCCGACAGCGGCAGCTCGCGGGCCAGCTTGGGATCTGCAAGGCGCGCTCATAGGTCACCGTTCCGCCGAAGCCCAGCCGGAAGCCCAGCTTCACGAATTCGGCGGCCTGCTGCGCGCTGCCGTTGAACGCATGGGCGATGCCGGCGACCTCGACGCGGCGCAGTTCCTTGAGCAGCTGGTCGGCCGATCGGCGCACGTGCAGCAGCACCGGGAGGCCGTGGCGGCGCGCCAGCGCGAGCTGCTCGCGATAGAAGTGCTCCTGGGTGGCCGCATCCAGCCCCGGCACGAAATAGTCCAGGCCGATCTCCCCCACCGCCACCAGACGTGGATCATTCCGGTGCGCCGCCAGCTCACGGTCGAGCAACACCAGGTCCTGCTCGCTGGCCTCGCCGGTGCACAGCGGATGGACGCCCAGCGCATAGCTGTCGCCGAAACGGTGGGCCAGCGCGCGCACCGTTTCGAAGTTACCGGCTGCAACCGCGGGCAGCACGCAATGCACCACGCCGGACGCCTGCGCGCGGCTGCGGACCGCTGCCAGGTCGCCCGCGAATTCGCCCGCATCCAGGTGGCAGTGCGTATCAATCCACATCGTGCCGGGCATGATGCCGCATCCCGTGCAGAGCCCGGCAAACCGTGATACCGTGTGTTCATCGCCAGGGCTGCATCGGCGTGCCCCAGGCGCTTCCCCGGAACAGCCAAGGATTACGGATGCGCAGGCCCGCCCTCTACAGCTCCAGCCGCCCGGCCCGCACCGCGGCGGGCCCCAGCGAGGCGCAGGCCTCCGCCGCCGATGCCCAGGCCGTCGCCGCGCAAGCGGTGCCCGCGCCCCGGCGCCGCCGATTCGGCGGCATTTCCCCATCGAGTCCAGGCCTTCTGTGGGCCGCCATCCTGCTGCTCGGCATCGCCCTGGCCACCAGCCTGCTGCTGCGGCCGGCGCAGCGCCGCCTGACGCAGGAAGACATCAACGCCGCCGTCATGAAGACGATGGAGACGCAGGTGATGCCTTCCGAGTACGCGCGGGCGTACGACAACATCCGGCCCTCGGTGGTGCGGGTGATCAGCTACATCAAGAAGAGCCGGCTGAAGGAGGAAGACCAGAAAGCTGCTGGCCCGCAAGACGGCCAAGCCCAAGCCGCTCGGGCCCGCGGAAGCGGACCTCACCGGCGACGGCGACGAGGTCGAGAACGGGGTGGGCACCGGCGTGGTGATCATCGACAAGGGCGTGATCCTGACCAACCTGCACGTGGTGCACGGCGCCGACCGCATCAAGGTCATCTTCCACGACGGGCTGGAAGCCTCCGCCACCATCTCCGGCGTGCAGGCGGAGAACGACCTGGCCGTGCTGCAGGCCGCCAAGATCCCCGACGACATGATCGCCGCCACCATGCGCTCCACCGCCGACCTCGCACCGGGCGACAAGGTGCTGGCGGTCGGCTTCCCCTTCGGCATCGGCCCCTCCGCCTCGGGCGGGGTGGTGTCGGGGCTGGGCCGGGTGTTCCGCTCGCCGGAAGGCAAGCAGGAAATGAAGAACCTGATCCAGTTCGACGCGGCAGCCAATCCGGGCAATTCCGGAGGCCCGCTGGTCACGATGGATGGTGAAGTGGTGGGCATCGTCACCGCCATCCTCAACCCCACCTCCGCGCGGACCTTCCTGGGCATCGGCTTCGCCGTGCCGATCGAGAACGCCGCCTCCGCCGCCGGGCTGCCGCCGTTCTGACGGCCGCCTTCCCTTTTTCTCCCAGCAGGACTTCATGGACAACTCGAGCCGCACGGACAGCGCCACGGCGCAACTGATGGAACAGATCCTCTACGAGGTCAAGCGCGTCGTCGTCGGACAGGACCGCTTCCTCGAACGCGTGATGGTGGCGATGCTCGCCCAGGGCCACCTGCTGGTCGAAGGCGTGCCCGGCCTGGCCAAGACGCTGACCGTGAAGACCCTGGCCAACACCATGCGCGGCCAGTTCAAGCGCATCCAGTTCACGCCCGACCTGGTGCCGGCCGACCTGGTGGGCACGCGCATCTACAACCAGAAGACCGGCGACTTCTCCACCTCGCTCGGGCCCGTGTTCGCCAACCTGCTGCTGGCCGACGAGATCAACCGTGCGCCGGCCAAGGTGCAGAGCGCGCTGCTGGAAGTGATGCAGGAGCGGCAGGTGACCATCGCCGGCGAGACGCACAAGGTGCCCAGCCCCTTCCTGGTGATGGCCACGCAGAACCCGATCGAGACCGAAGGCACCTACCCGCTGCCGGAAGCGCAGGTCGACCGCTTCATGATGAAGGTGCTGGTGGACTACCCCACCGACGAGGAGGAGTTCGTGATCGTGCAGCGCGTCACCGGCCCCGCCGTGGACGTGACGGCGGTGGCGAGCACCGAGCAGCTGGCCGCCCTGCAGCGCGAATGCCGCCAGGTCTACGTCGATCCTTCGCTGGTGCAGTACGCCGTGAAGCTGGTCTCCGCCACGCGCACGCCGGAACGCCACGGCATGAAGGACCTGGCCCGCTTCATCACCTACGGCGCCAGCCCGCGCGCCACCATCAACCTCACCGAAGGCGCCCGCGCGCTGGCCATGCTGCGCGGCCGCGGTTACGCGCTGCCCGAGGACATGGTGGACCTGGTGCCCGACGTGCTGCGGCACCGCGTGGTGCTGTCGTACGAGGCGCTGTCCGAAGGCATGACGGCCGACGCTGTGGTGCAGAAGGTGATGTCCAAGATCCCGCCGCCGGCCAAGCCCCTGGAACATGAAAAGCTGGTGGCCTAGGGGCCGGAAGGCGGCCGGAGAGGCCGCTGCCCCCGACACCACGCCCGCCCCGGCGGGCCCGGCGCACCATGCCGAACACGTGATGCGCCGGCTGGAGTGGAAGGTGATCCGCCGCCTCGACGGCCTGCTGCAGGGCGACTACCGCACGCTGCTGCGCGGCACCGGCCTGGACCTGGCGGACCTGCGCGAATACCAGCTGCACGACGACGTGCGGCACATCGACTGGAACGTGACGGCGCGCATGCAGTCGCCCTACGTGCGCGTGTTCACCGAGGACCGCGAGATGTCGGCTTGGTTCCTGGTGGACCTGAGCCCCTCGGTGGACTTCGGCTCCGGCGAGCTGCGCAAGCGCAACGTCTCCGCCGAATTCGTCGCCGTGCTGGCGCGGATGCTCACGCGCCACGGCAACCGCGTCGGCGCGATGCTGTACGGCTCCGGCGTGGACACCGTGATCCCCACCCGCAACGGCCGCCGCCACGTGCTGCACCTGCTGCACAGCATGCTGGACCGCACGGCCACCGGCGAGAGCGGCCCGACGCGCCTGCACGAACTGCTGGCGTCCGCCGCCAGCATGATCAAGCGCCGCTCCACGATCTTCGTGGTGTCCGACTTCATCAGCGAGCCCGGCTGGGAAAAGCCGCTGGCGCAGCTGGCGCAAAGGCATGAGGTCGTGGCGGTGCGCGTGCTGGACCCGCTGGAGCTGGACCTGCCGGACCTCGGCCTGCTGACGCTGCGCGATTCGGAAACCGGCGAGCAGGTGGTGGTGGACACCCACGACGCGACCTTCCGCAAGCGCTTTGCCCGCATCGCGGCGCAGCGCGAAGCCGAACTGCGGCAAGCCC
The DNA here is from genome assembly GCF_013087525.1 of Ramlibacter montanisoli. Taxonomy (GTDB): domain Bacteria; phylum Pseudomonadota; class Gammaproteobacteria; order Burkholderiales; family Burkholderiaceae_C; genus Ramlibacter; species Ramlibacter montanisoli. The sequence continues at coordinate 91,572 of NZ_JABFCS010000002.1, forward strand.
TGGTGAAGAGCAGCGTGGACGCCCTGGAGCTGTCCACCGACGCCGACCTGGTGGACGCCATCGTGCGCTTCGTCGACATGCGCAAGCGCCGGTCCCAACTGTCCTCTGGCGGCCTGCCGGCGCACCTGCGCGCCAGGGCCGCCTGATCCCCGGGGAGAACAAGATGCAATTCCTCTGGCCCCAATTCCTGTGGCTGCTGCTGGCCCTGCCGCTGCTGGTGGGGCTGTACGTGCTGCTGTTGCGCCGCAAGAAGAAGATGGCGGTGCGCTATGCCTCGCTGTCCATCGTCAAGGAGGCGATGGGCGCGCGCTCGCAGATGCGGCGGCACATCCCGCCGGCGCTGTTCCTGCTCTCGATGGCTGCGCTGCTGGTCGCGGCCGGGCGGCCGGTGGCGGTGGTCACGCTGCCGTCCAACCAGCAGACCATCATCCTGGCGATGGACGTGTCGGGCAGCATGCGGGCGACCGACGTGCAGCCGAACCGGTTGGTGGCGGCGCAGAACGCCGCCAAGGCCTTCATCCAGGAGCTGCCGCGCCACGTGAAGGTCGGCATCGTCGCCTTCGCCGGCTCGGCGCAGGTGGCGCAGCTGCCCACCGTGAACCGCGAGGACCTGGTGACGGCGATCGACCGCTTCCAGCTGCAGCGCGCCACGGCCACCGGCAACGCCATCGTGATCTCGCTGGCCACGCTGTTCCCGGACGCCGGCATCGACCTCGAGTCCATGCAGAGCGGGCGCGAGCGCCAGCGCGGCTTCGCGATCGACGGGCAGAAGAAGGAGAAGAAGGAATTCACCCCGGTCACGCCGGGCTCCTACCCGTCCGCCGCCATCATCATGCTGACCGACGGCCAGCGCACCACCGGCGTGGACCCGCTGGAAGCGGCAAGCTGGCCGCCGACCGCGGCGTGCGCGTGTACACCGTGGGCATCGGCACGGTGGACGGCGAGACGATCGGCTTCGAAGGCTGGTCGATGCGCGTGCGGCTGGACGAGGAAACGCTCAAGGCGATCGCCAACAAGACCTCGGCCGAGTACTTCTACGCCGGCACGGCGCAGGACCTGAAGAAGGTCTACGAGACGCTCAGCTCCAAGCTGACCGTCGAGAAGAAGGAAACCGAGATCTCGGCGCTGTTCGCGCTGGCGGCGGCGGCACTGGCGCTGCTGTCGGCCGGGTTGTCGCTGGTGTGGTTCAACCGGATCCTCTGACCGTCATCCCCCTTCGGTAGGCCGGGCTGCGCGCAGCGCACCCCGGCGTTGGGGTCGCTGCGCGAACCCAAGCTACGCATCGAGCTTCCCTGAAGTCAGCCGCAAGGTCCTGCCGCACCTTGACGCGAGCTGCTCGTCGTGCGTGACCATCACGAAAGCCGTGCCGCGCTCCTGCGCGAGGCGCAGCATCAGCGCGAACACCACGTCGGCCGTGCCGCGGTCCAGGTTGCCGGTCGGTTCGTCCGCCAGCACGCAGGCCGGATGCGCCACCAGCGCCCGCGCGATCGCCACCCGCTGGCGCTCGCCGCCGGACAGCTCGGAAGGGCGGTGCTTCATGCGTTCCTTCAGCCCCACCGCGGCCAGCATGTCGGCGGCTTCGCGGTGCACCACCTCCACCGGCTCGCGGCGGATGCGCAGCGGCATGCCGACGTTGTCCAGCGCGGTGAATTCCGGCAGCAGGTGGTGGAACTGGTAGACGAAGCCCAGGTGTGCGTTGCGCAGCTTGCCCTGTTGCGCGGGGTCGAGGCTGGCCATCTGCTGGCCCATCAGCTGCACGGACCCGGAAGTCGGCGCGTCCAGCCCGCCCAGCACGTGCAGCAGCGTGCTCTTGCCGGAACCGGAGGCACCGACGATCGCCAGCGTCTCGCCGGCGTGCACCTGCAGGTCCACGCCGCGCAGCACCTCGACGTCCAGCCCGCCTTCGGTGAAGCGCTTGGTCAGGCCCTGGCAGGCCAGCACCACGCCCGTGTGGGGCTCGTAGCGGTTACTCATAGCGCAGGGCCTCCGCCGGGTTGACGCGGCTGGCGCGCCAGCTCGGATACAGCGTGGCCACGAAGGACAGCACCAGGGAGATCACGGCCACCGGCATGATGTCGGAGTACTGCGGGTCGCTGGGCATGCGGCTGATCAGGTAGATGTCCTTGGGCAGGAAGCTCGCGTTCAGCGCGCGCTCCATGGCCGGCACGATCACGTCGATGTTCAGCGCCACGCCCAGCCCGAGCAGCAGGCCCGCCAGCGTGCCGATCACGCCGACGGCCGCGCCCTGCACGACGAAGATGCCCATGATGCTGCCGGGGCTCGCGCCCAGCGTGCGCAGGATCGCGATGTCGGCCTTCTTGTCGGTCACCGTCATCACCAGCGTGCTCACCAGGTTGAAGGCGGCCACCGCGACGATCAGCGTCAGGATGATGAACATCATCCTTTTCTCCAGCTGCACGGCGGCGAACCAGGTGCGGTTCTGCCGCGTCCAGTCGCGCACCAGGAACTCGCCCGAGAGCTGCGTGGTCAGCTGCGCCGCCACCTCGCGCGCCCGGTTCAGGTCGCGCAGCTTCAGCCGCACGCCGGTCGGCCCTTCCAGGCGGAACAGGCGCTGCGCATCCTCCAGGTGCAGCATGACCAGGCCGCTGTCGTATTCGAAATGGCCCGAATCGAAGGTGCCCACCACGGTCATCTGCTTCAGGCGCGGCACCACGCCGGCCGGCGTGACCTGGCCGCCGGGCGCGATCATGGTGACGGCGTCGCCTTCGCGCACGCCCAGGTTGCGCGCCAGTTCCGCCCCCAGCACCACGCCGAACTGCCCCGCCACCAGCTTGTTGAGCGTCTGCTGCGAGGTGGCCGCCAGGTCGGTGACCTGGGGCTCCAGCTTGGGGTCGATGCCGCGCACGATGGTGCCGCGCATGTCCTCGCCGCGCGCCAGCAGCGACTGCGCCGCCACGAAGGGCGCCGCTCCCACCACTTCGGTGTTGCCGCGCACCTCCGACAGCGTGCGGTTCACGTCGGGCAGCACGCCGCCGCCGGGGCCGTAGACCTCGATGTGCGAGACCACGCTCAGCATGCGGTCGCGCACCTCCTTCTGGAAGCCGTTCATCACCGACAGCACGATGATCAGCGCGGCGACGCCGAGCGAGATCCCGAGCATCGACACGCCGGAAATGAAGGAGATGAATCCGTTGCGCCGGGTGGCGCGGCCGGCGCGGGTGTAGCGCCAACCCAGCACGAGTTCGTAAGGAAGGGCCATCGTGCCGGCTTTAGTGTTCGTTTTCCATCGGCGGGCATTGTGGCATCCCCGACAATACGGCTGTGTCAGACGCCGTCCACTTGCTCGTTCCCTTCGCCATGTGCTCGGCCGGGGCTGCACCGAAATCCTGCGCGGGCTCCAGTTGCCCAACCTGCAGCGCCTGCTGCGCCGGCTGGGGGTGGAGGCGACGGACCAGGGGGACGCCGAGGCCTCTCTCCGCCCCACGAACGCGCCGTGGCCCGCGCCTGGGGCCTGGAGCCCGCCGAGGGCCTGGTGCCGCTGGCGGCGCTGCAGGTGCGCCATTCCGGCACGGCCAGCGGCACCGAGGGCTGGGCCTGGATCAGCCCTAGCCACTGGCGCGTGGGCCGCGACCACATCGTGATGGCCCACCCGCAGGAGCTGCAGCTGGACGCCGAGGATTCGCAGGCGCTGCTGGCGGCGATGAAGCCTTATTTCGAGGAGGACGGCATCGCGCTGGCCTATGATGCGCCGCTGCGCTGGCTGGCGCGCGGCGAGATCTTCCGCACGCTGCCCACCGCATCGCTCGACCGGGTGATGGGCCGCACCATCGACGGCTGGCTTCCCGCAGGCGATGCCGCGCGGCCGGTGCGCCGGCTGCAACAGGAAATGCAGATGCTCCTCTACACCCTGCCGCTGAACGACGCGCGCCAGCGCGGCGGGCTGCTGCCGGTCAACTCCTTCTGGGTCAGCGCCACGGGGGCCCTGCCCGACGGCGAGTTGCCGCGCTCCGACGGCGGCCTGCAGGTGACGCCCTACCTGCGCGACGCGGCGCTGCTGGGCGACTGGCGCGCCTGGGCCGCGGCCTGGCAACGGCTCGACGGCCGCGAGTGCGCGCGCCTGCTGGCGGAACACGAACGCGGCGGCGCGGTGCGCATCACGCTGTGCGGCGAGGCCGCCGCCCGCACCTGGTCCTCGGCCGCCGCCACCGGCTGGCAGCGCGTGCGCGGCCTGTTCGCTTCCTCGTCCCCGGCCGAATTGCTGGAGGGGCTGTGAAGATCATCACGCGCGACGTCCCGCCGCGAGCCGCCTGGGCGCTGGAGCAGGCCGGCATCCATCCGCTGCTCGCGCGCCTGTACGCCGCCCGCGGCGTGCTGGTGAAGGAGGAACTGGACAACGGCCTGGGCCGCTTGCTGCCACCCGCCTCGCTCAAGGGCGCGACGGAAGCGGCAAAGCTGCTGGCCGACGCCATTGCCGCCGGCCGCAAGCTGTGCATCGTCGCGGACTACGACTGCGACGGCGCCACGGCCTGCGCGGTGGCCGTGCGCGGCCTGCGCCTGCTGGGTGCGCAGCACGTGGCTTACCTGGTGCCGGACCGCGTGGTGGACGGCTACGGGCTCACGCGGCCGATCGCGCAGCGCGTGAAGGCGCAGGGCGCCGACGTGCTGATCACGGTGGACAACGGCATCGCCAGCATCGACGGCGTGGCGGCGGCGCTGGAACTCGGCCTGCAGGTGCTGGTGACCGACCACCACCTGCCCGGCGCCGAGTTGCCGCAAGGCGCGCTGATCGTCAACCCGAACCAGCCGGGCTGCGGCTTCGAGAGCAAGTCGGTGGCCGGCGTCGGCGTCATGTTCTACGTGCTGCTGGCCTTGCGCGCCGAGCTGCGCGCGCGCGGCGTGTTCGACGAGCGCACGCAGCCCAAGCTGGATGCCCTGCTGCCGCTGGTGGCGCTGGGCACCGTGGCCGACGTGGTGAAGCTGGACGCCAACAACCGCCGGCTGGTGGCGCAGGGGCTCAAGCGCATCCGCGCCGGCGCCCTGCCCTGCGGCGTGGCGGCGCTGTTCAAGGCGGCGGCGCGCAAGCCCGAAGTCGCCACCACTTTCGATTTCGGCTTCGCGCTCGGGCCGCGCATCAACGCCGCGGGACGGCTGGCGGACATGACGCTGGGCATCGAGTGCCTGCTGACCGACGATGCCGCGCGTGCCGAAGAACTGGCGCAGGCGCTCGACGGCATCAACCGCGACCGGCGCGAAATCGAAGGCGACATGCGCGAGCAGGCGCTGGCGATGGCGGAGGCGCTGTTCGACGAAGGCGAGGAGCCGCCGCCGGCGATCTGCGTGTTCGATCCCGACTTCCACGAAGGCGTGGTGGGCATCGTCGCCTCGCGCATCAAGGACAAGCTGCACCGGCCGACCTTCGTGTTCGCGGCCAGCCAGGCGCCCGGCAAGGAACACGAGCTCAAGGGTTCCGGCCGCTCGATTCCCGGCTTCCACCTGCGCGATGCGCTCGACCTCGTGGCCAAGCGCCACCCCGGCGTGCTGCTGCGCTTCGGCGGCCACGCGATGGCCGCGGGCTGCACGATCGCCGAGGAGCACCTGGACGTGTTCGAGCAGGCCCTGGCGCAGGTCGCGCAGGAATGGCTGGACGCGGCGACGCTGCTGCGCAGCCTGCACACCGACGGCCCGCTGGCGCCCGAGTACCGCCGGCCGGACCTGGTCGACACGCTGCACCAGGAGGTGTGGGGCCAGGGCTTCGCGCCGCCGGTGTTCAGCGAGGAAGTGGAGATCCTCTCGCAGCGGCTGGTGGGCGAGAAGCACCTGGCCCTGAAGCTGCGCCACCAGGGCCAGCCGGTGGACGGCATCTGGTTCGGCCACACCGAGCCGCTGCCGGCCAGGGTGAAGATCGCGTTCCGGCTGGAAGCGGACGAGTGGCAGGGCGCGCGGCGCGTGCGCTTCCTGGTGGAAGGCGCGGAGTACTGACGCCTCTCGTCATCCCCGCGCAGGCGGGGCCCCAAGGCGTCCAAAGAAAAAGCGGCCGATGGCCGCTTTCCCAAGAGCTTGGTTCCCCGCCTGCGCGGGGATGACGTCCTTACGCCGTCCCCATCACCGCCACGCCGCTGTGCTGCGGGTCGTCGAAGTAGCCGAACAGGCGGGAGGCCACGGCGGCCAGCTCCGCGTCGTCGCTGGCGCGGGCGCAGGCCAGCTGCCACATCGCGTATTCGCGGTCGCCCAGCATCATGTCCGTGTTGACGCAGCGGCCGCGGCCCGCCATCAGCAGCGAGAAGGTCGCGAGCAGCCCGGTGGGACAGTAGCGCGGCGAGGCGGGCAGCTGCTCGAAGTCGTCCGAGGCTTCCAGCGACGCGCCGGCGTGGCCCGGCGGAACGTGATTCGTGCGAAGAGCTTGCAGGGTGTTCATGGCGAACCTCAGCGATAGCTGAAACTGACCGGCACCGCGCCGGTCACGGTGCCGTTCGACACGGGCGCCTGCGTGTTCACGCCGGTGCGCGTGGAGCAGCTGGCGATCGTCGAGCCGGGGATGTACTGCAGGCAGTCCGACAGGGCCATCTGCTGCACCACCACCTCGTTCTGGCGGGCTTCGGCCTTGCGCACCTGGTGGCTGCACAGGAGCCAGAAGGCGAACAGCTGCCCCATCGCGAGCGCACCGAGAAGGATCCAGAACATCCTGCTGCGTTCTTCCTGCAAGCCGGGTTCGATGGCGAGGGCGTGGGACATGGCGGAACTTCCTTGAGTGGATGGATCCTAGGCCTGCCCTTTTTCCGGCGCCAGAGTGGCAGTCTCGACATGCTGTAGGACAAAATCTTGACGCGACCATTGAGGCCCCCGAACCCATGACAGAACTCCTGGATGCGAACGCCACCGCCGCGCGCTTGCCCTACCCGCGCCTGGAACGCGAGCTCGTGCGCGTGCTGCACGATCCTGTTGCGCGCGTGCCACCGCGGCTGGTGCAGGGCACTGCCCCGCGGTGGCAGCCTGTTCGTCATGCCGGCCTTCGATGCGGACGTGGCGATCACCAAGCTGATCACGTTCACGCCCGCGAACACCGGCACGAAAACGCCGACGATCCAGGGGGATGTGGTGGTGTTCGACGTGGAAACGGGGACGCGCCGGCTGGTGCTCGATGGTCCGACCGTCACCGCGCGCAGGACCGCGGCGGTCTCGCTCCTCGCCGCGAAGTGGCTTGCGCCCAACACCGCGGGCCCCCTCCTGATCGTGGGTGCAGGGGCCCAGGGGCATGCCCACCTGGAGGCGTTTGCACAAGGATTGAGCATCCGCGAGGTGCTCATCCATTCGCGCTCGAAGCGAGCGCACACGTGTTGGCCTCCCGCGCACGTGAAATCGGACTACAGGCGCGCGTGATTTCCGCACCGGATCCCGAGCTGGCGAAATGCCCTCTCGTGGTCACCTGCACGCCCGCGTCCGGCGTGGTCCTGCGCGCGCTGCCACGCGAAGACGCGTTCCTCGCCGCCGTCGGCGCCTTCACGCCGCAGATGATCGAACTCGCCCCCGAACTCACGCGGCACGTCGCGACCCGGGGCCGCATCGTGGTGGACACGCGCGACGCGGATCACGAAGCGGGCGACCTGCTTCAGGCGGGGCTGGACGTCACACGCTTTCCCGCCCTGCGCGAGCTGGATGCGCACGGGCCGCGTGGAAGCGGCCCGGTGCTGTTCAAGAGTTGCGGCTGGGCGGGTTGGGACCTCGCCGCCGCGCGCTGCGCGCTGTCCCCGTAGACGTCAGGCCTTCGGCAGCGTCACCCCTTGCTGCCCCTGGTACTTGCCGCCGCGGTCCTTGTAGCTCACGTCGCATTCCTCGTCGCTCTCGAAGAACAGGACCTGCGCGCAGCCCTCGCCCGCGTAGATCTTGGCGGGCAGCGGCGTGGTGTTGGAGAACTCCAGGGTCACGTAGCCTTCCCATTCGGGTTCGAAGGGCGTGACGTTGACGATGATGCCGCAGCGCGCGTAGGTGCTCTTGCCCAGGCAGATCGTGAGCACGTTGCGCGGGATGCGGAAGTACTCCAGCGTGCGCGCCAGCGCGAAGCTGTTGGGCGGGATGATGCAGACGTCGTCGTGGAAGTCCACGAAGCTCTTCTCGTCGAAGTTCTTCGGGTCCACCACCGTGCTGTGGATGTTGGTGAAGACCTTGAATTCGGGCGCGCAGCGGATGTCGTAGCCGTAGCTGGAGGTGCCGTAGCTGATGACGCGGCGGCCTTCCACCTGGCGGACCTGGTTCGGCTCGAAGGGCTCGATCAGGCCATGCTGCTGCGCCATGCGGCGGATCCACTTGTCGCTCTTGATCGTCATTCGGGGGCACTCCTGGGCGGCCATTTTAGAGGGACGCCGCGGCGCCTTCCCTTGACGCCGCGCAGGGGTGCGTCAGTTGGCCTTCACGCCGGCCTTCACCAGCAGGCTGCCCAGGGTGTCGATCTCGTGGCGCAGGTGGGCGCGCAGCGACGCGGGGGTGGCCTGCTCCACCCCCACGGCGGAGATTCCCATGCCCTCCAGCCTGGCCCGCAACTCGGGGTCGGCCACGGCCTTCTGCAGGGCGGCGGTCAGTTGATCCAGCACCGGCCTGGGCGTGCCCTTGGGCGCGTACAGGCCGAAGGAGATGTTGATGTCGAAGCCCTGCACGCCCGCTTCGGAGATCGCCGGGACGGCCGGCAGCGAGGGCAGGCGCGCCTTGCCCGCGGCGGCGTAGGCCTTGATCCGGCCGGCCTTCACCGGCGGCACCGTGCCGGAGGTCTGGTCGCACAGCACGTCCACCTGCCCGCCCATCAGGTCGTTGAGCGCGGGGCCGGTCCCCTTGTACGGGATCTCGTTGAGCTTCACGTTCAGCGCGCTCATCATCATCAGCCCGCACAGGTGCGAGGCCGAGCCGACGCCGGCGTGCGCGAGGCTCACCCGCGGGCCGTTGGCGCGCAGGTAGGCGATGAACTCGTCGAGGTCCCTGGCCGGGAAGTCGTTGCGCGTGACGATCACCATCGGCCCGTTGGTGGCCGAGCCGATCGGCTCGAAATCGTCCACCGGGTGGTAGGGCAGGCCCTTGTACATGGCCAGGTTGGTGGCGTGGCTCACGTGGATCATCAGCAGCGTGTAGCCGTCGGGCGCCGAACGCGCGACCTTGGCGGTGCCTATGGTCCCGGAGGCGCCCGCGGGGTTGTCCACCACGATCTGCTGGCCCAGCGTCTTCTGCATGGCCGCGGCGAACACGCGCGTGATGGTGTCGCCTGGCCCGCCCGGCGCATAGGGCATCACCATGGTGATCGGCCGCGAGGGCCAGGCCTGGGCAGCGGCGGCGGCCGCGGCCAGCGCGAACGAAACGGCGGCGAGCGCGCGAACGCAGCGGAACACGGACGACGGCATGGCTTCCCCCTGGTGCGGGGACAGTCTATGCAGCCGAAGCCCCGCCCCTGCTGGTGCTTACCCCATCCACCACCACCTGTTCCACCACCCGGTCGTCGCCCAGGACGATCAGCGAGAACAGCAGCTCGTCCAGGTTGCGCGCGTTGCGCACCTTGCGTGCCAGCAGCGGGGTGGCCTGCGGATCGAGCACCAGGAAGTCGGCCTCGCAGCCGGGCCGCAGGTTGCCGATCACGCCCGAAAGTCCCAGGGCTTCCGCCGCGCCCGCGGTGTGCTGCCACCAGAGGTGCTGCGGGCCAAGGCTGATCCCGGGCTTGGTCTGCCCTTCCCGGCCGACGTAGTAGGCCGCCAGCATGGTGTGGAAGGGGCTGAAGCTGGTGCCGCCGCCGACGTCGCTGGCCAGCCCGAAGCGGAAGCCCACGCGCAGCGCGCCTTCGTAGTCGAAGAAGCCGCTGCCCAGGAACAGGTTGCTGGTGGGGCTGACCGCGGCTGCGGCACCGGTGTCGCGCATCAGCGCGCGGTCCTCGTCGTCGAAGTGGATGCAGTGCGCGTAGATCGCGCGTTCGCGCATCAGCCCGAAGTCCTGGTAGATCGACAGATAGCTGCGCGCCGCGGGAAAGAGCTCGCGCGCCCAGCGGATCTCCTCCTTGTTCTCGGCGACGTGCGACTGGATCCAGACATCGGGATGGCTTGCCGCCAGATCACCGGCGCCGCGCAGCTGCGCTTCGCTGCAGCTCGGGGCGAAGCGTGGCGTGATCGCATAGCCGAGCCGGCTGCGCCCGTGCCAGCGCCGGATCAGGGCCTCGGTGTCCAGCAGCGACTGTTCGGTGTCGTCGCGCACGCCGTCGGGTGAGTGCCGGTCCTGCAGCACCTTGCCGGCCATCATGCGCAGCCCGCGCCGTTCGCTCGCCTCCATCAGCGCGTCCACCGAATGCGGATGCGAGGTGCAGAAGGCCAGCGCACTGGTCACGCCGTTGCGCAGCAACTCGTCGAGGAAGACCTCGGCCATCTCCACCGCATACGCGTGGTCCGCGAAGCGCGCTTCGTGCGGGAAGGTGTAGTCCTCCAGCCAGGGCAGCAGGCCTTCGGCCGGCGAGCCGATCACGTCGGTCTGCGGGAAGTGGACGTGCAGGTCGATGAAGCCGGGCGCCAGGATGCGTCCCGGCAGGTGCGTGACCGCGATGCCCGGGTAGTTCGCCGCCAGCGCCCCGTAAGCGCCTGCCGCGCGGATCACCTTGCGGCCCGCGGCGTCCGGCCCCACTACGAGCAGGCCGTCCTCCTCGTAGCGGGCGGAGCCGTCGTCGGCGAAATTCAGCAGGGCGGCGCGGTACGCGTGCATCCGCCTTATTGTGCGACCTTCCCCTGCACGCCCGATACGAGAAACTTCATGGACAGTATCTGTTCGTCCGTCAGGGCCTCGCCCTTGGCCGCCACCGGCTTGCCTTCGTTGTCGGCGATCGGGCCCGTGAAGGGACGCAGCTTGCCGGCGGCGATGTCCTTCTGGCGCGCCAGCACCTCCTCCTGCACCGCCTTGGGCACCTTGCTGCCGAAGTAGCCGACGCGGATCATCCCTTCCTTCACGCCGCCCCAGACCTTGCCGGTCTTCCAGCTGCCGTCCAGCGCCGCCTTCGTGCGGCGCGTGTAGTAGTCGCCCCACTGGTGCGTCACGGCGACCACCTGGGCGTCGGGCGCCACCTTGCGCATGTCGGAGTGGTAGGCCACCGCCAGCCTGCCGCGCTCCTGCGCCGCGGCCATCACCGCCGTCGATGCGGTGTGGAAGGCCAGCACGTCCGCGCCCTGGTCCATCAGCGCCATCGCTGCGTCGCGCTCCTTGCCGGGGTCGAACCAGGCGTTGAGCCAGATCACCTTCACCTGCGCCTGCGGGTTCACCGAGCGCATGCCCAGCGTGAAGGCGTTGATGCCCTGCAGCACCTCGGGGATGGGGAAGCCCGCGACGTAGCCGGCCTGGTTCGTCTTCGTCATGCGGCCGGCGGCGATGCCGGCCAGATAGCGGCCCTCGTAATAGCGCGCATTGGCCGCAGCGACGTTGGCCGCCGTCTTGTAGCCGGTGATGGATTCGAAGCGGACGTCGGGGAAGTCCTTGGCGACCTTCAGCGTGGGCTCCATGTAACCGAAGCTCGGCGTGAAGATCAGCTTGTGGCCTGTGGACGCGAGGTCGCGGATGACGCGTTCGGCATCGGGACCCTCAGGCACGTTCTCCACGAAGGAAGTCTTCACGCGGGTGCCGAGCGCGGCCTGCACCGCCTGCCGGCCTTCCTCGTGCTGGCGCACCCAGCCGGCATCGGTGAGGGGCGCGACGTACACGAAGCCGACCTTCAGCGGCTCGTTCTTCTGCGCGTGGGAGGGAAAGGCAATGCAACTGGCCGCCAATGCCATGGCGGCGAGGTTTTTGTACATGGTGTTCCTCTACATGGCCCCGGAGCGTGGAAAAGAAAAAGGCCGCCGGGGCGCGACCTCATGGCTGCGATTGTATTCGGGGCCGCGGGGGCCCGCCGGCCGCGGCTTCGGGGCTAGCGCCGGGTCTCGGGCTCCAGCGCCGCCGGAAGCGTGGGACGCTCCTCGCCGGCGCGTCCCTGGAAGGCGGAGAAGGGCTGCAAGTCCTCCTGCGGGAACATCGACTGCCGCAGCTCGCTTTCCGACTCGGCCTCGCGCACGTGCCGCGTCGCACCCTTGGCGGCGCGCCGCGGGTTGGTGGTGACCGCGCCGGCGTAGTACAGGACGGCCAGCGTCTTCGCCAGGCTGTCCTCGGCCAGCCCCACGTTCTGCTGCAGCTGGCGGAAGGTGTGCGGCTCGGCGCCCAGCTCCGACAGGACCGCGTAGTGCGATTCCTTCAGCAGGCGCTGCGGCACGCGCGGAATGGCGCGGAAGAAGATGGTCGCACGGCGATAGCGGTCCGGCAGCAGCTCGGTGTCCACCCGGTTCACGTAGTTCCACAGGACTTCGGCGAAGCTGGTGGTGAAGAACTGCGGCGGCACGCCGCCCGCCGCCCGCGGCAGCGGCCGCCACTCCGCCCCTTCCAGGTGGGGCGGCAGCATGTTGAGGTCGAGGCCGATCGCGCCGCCCATGTTCACCACGGCGACCAGCCGGCCGCGCTGCGTGACGTGGTAGGTCGTGCCGGTCAGGCCCGGCAGGCGCTCGGCGATCTCGTGCCCCAGCGCCAGCTGCATCACCAGCGGGTGCAGCACCGACTGCGCGCGGCGCAGGGCCTTGTCGACGCTGGGTGCGGAGTGCAGGTCCAGCACCAGGGGCACGCGGATGCGTTCGTCCGCAAGCGGCAGGGTGAAGAAGGTCGGCCGGTCCAGCGCCTGCAGGTCCAGCGTCATCGCCGGCGCCGTCGCTCCCGGGGCCACGCTCACGAGTTCGTCGTAGAGGAAGCGCGCGGCTTCGCCATTGACCCACAGGGCGTCGGCGTCCGCGGCACTCGCGTGCTCCCACGTCAGCACGGCGCTGCGCGTGCGCAGCAGGGCATGCAGGTACTCTTCGCGCGGGAATCCCACCAGTCCCATGCGCAGCCGGGGTTTGATCATGTGACGACTTTCTTCTTCTTGCTCGTTGACCGGGGAGATGCGGCCATGCGCCATTGGACTGGAACGGGCCGGCGCTGTATCCCCCGTTTGGATGAGTCCCGGCACTGCGGGACGGGGCTCGTGAACAAGTTGGCAAAGGCCCGCAGCCCCGGATCATGCGCGCCCGCTTCGTATACTGAAAGAGCACGGTTATTCCCCGGAGACCGAATGAACACGATGAACGGCGCCGACGCCCTGGTGCGCATGCTGCAGCTCAACGGCGTGAAGCACATCTTCGGCCTGTGCGGCGACACCAGCCTGCCCTTCTACGATGCCATGGCGCGCCTGGACCACGGCATTGACCACGTGCTCACGCGCGACGAGCGCAGCGCAGCCTACATGGCCGACGGCTATGCCCGCGTGACCGGCCAGCCCGGCGTGTGCGAAGGGCCGAGCGGCGGCGGCGCGACCTACCTGCTGCCGGGACTGGTGGAAGCGAACGAATCCGCCATCCCCGTGCTGGGCATCACCTCGGACGTGTCGGTCGGCGCGCGCGGCAAGTTCCCGCTGACCGAGCTGGACCAGCAGGCGCTGTACGCACCGCTGACCAAGTGGAACACCACCATCGACCGGGTGGACCAGATCCCGCACGCGGTGCGCACCGCCTTCCGCGCCATGACGACCGGCCGGCCCGGCGCGACCCACATCTGCCTGCCCTACGACGTGCAGAAGCACATGCTCGATCCGGCGGAAGTCTGGGCGCAGCCCGGGCACGATCGCTTTCCCGCCTACCGCTTCGCGCCCGATCCGCGGGACGTGGAGCGCGCGGCGGACCAGCTGGTGGCGGCGCGCGCGCCGGTCTTCGTCTGCGGCGGCGGCGTGCTGCTCTCCGGCGGAACGACCGAGCTGGAAACGCTGGCCACCTTGCTCGACGCGCCGGTGTGCAGCAGCGTCAGCGGCAACGGCACCCTGCCAGGCGCGCACCCGCTGAACGTCGGCGTGATCGGCACCAATGGCGGCGTCGAAGCCACGCGCGAGGTGATCGCGCAGGCCGACCTGGTGCTGTTCATCGGCGCGCGGGCCGGCTCCACCACCACCGAGCACTGGAAGATGCCCTCGCGCGAGGTCGCCATCCTGCACCTGGACATCGACCCGATGACGATCGCGACCAACTACCGCACCGACGTCGCGCTGGTGGGCGACGCCAAGCTCGGCCTGGCCGCGCTGGCAGCGGCCGTGCGGGCGCGCATCGCGCACCGCCCTGCCGGCCGGGCCGACGGCCGCGCGCTGGTCGCCCGCGCCCGCGCCGCCAAGCAGGCCTTCTTCGCGGGCCTGGCCGAATCGCGCGACCGGCCGATCAAGCCCGAGAGCGTGGTCGATGCGCTGAACAAGCTGCTGCCGGCGGACGCGATCGTCGTCGCCGATCCCGGCACGCCCTGCCCTTACTTCTCCGCCTACTTCAACGCGCCCCAGGCCGGCCGCCACTTCATCACCAATCGCGCGCACGGCGCCCTGGGCTTCTCCATGTCCGCCGCCGTCGGCGCGCAGTTCGGCCGGCCGGATGCGACGGTGGTGTCGGTGATGGGCGACGGCAGCTTCGGCTTCACCTGCGGCGAGCTGGAGACCATCGTGCGGCGCGGCATCCCGCTGAAGATGATCGTGTTCTCCAACGCGGTGTTCGGCTGGATCAAGGCGAGCCAGAAGACCGGCTACGGCCAGCGCTACTTCTCGGTGGATTTCAACCGCACCGACCACGCCCGCGTCGCCGAGGCCTTCGGCGTGAAGGCCTGGCGCGTGGAGGACCCGGCCGAGGTCCACGGCGCGATCAAGGCGGCCTTGCTGCACGACGGCCCGGCGCTGGTGGACGTGGTGTCGCAGGAACTGCAGGACACCGCCGTGCCGGTCAGCCAGTGGATGGGCTGAGCCGGCCGCTTCGAATCTCAACGACGAAAGGTCCTTCGATGAGCAGCACCCGCATCAACCGGCGCCAGGCCCTGGCCGCCACCGCGGCCCTCGGATTCGGCACCGGCGCCTTCGCCCAGGCCGACGCGCCCGTGCGGCTGGTGGTCACCTTCCCGCCCGGCGGCAGCACCGACATCGCCGCGCGCATCCTGCAGCCGGAGCTTGCGAAGCGCATGGGCCGCACCGTGGTGGTGGACAACAAGCCCGGCGCGGCCAGCCAGATCGCGACCGACTTCGTCGCCAAGTCCGCGCCCAACGGCAACACGCTGCTGGTGAGTTTCGACACGCACGCGATCAACCCGATCGCCAAGGCGAAGCTGCCCTACGACACCTTCAAGGACTTCGCCGGCGTCACGCTCGCGGTGCGCTTCCCGCTGGTGATCGGCGCCTCGGCCTCGGTGCAGGCGAAGGACCTGCGCGGCTTCCTCGAGGACGCGCGCCGGCAGCCGGCGAAGTTCAGCTATGCGTCCACCGGCGTGGGTTCCATGAACCACCTGGTGATGGAGGACATCAAGCGCAAGGCCGGCGTCTACGTGCTGCACGTGCCCTACGGTGGCGGCGGGCCGGCGGTGCAGGCCGTGCTGGGCGACGTGTCGCAGCTCACGCTCCTGAGTTATGCCGCGCTCAAGGGCCAGATCGCGGCCGGCAAGATCAAGCCGCTGGCCGTGACCGGCGCGAAACGCCTGCCCGACCTGCCCGACGTGCCCACCGTCGCGGAATCCGGCTTCCCCGGCTTCGAGGCCTATTCGTGGATCGGCATCTTCGCGCCTGCGGGGACGCCGCCGGAAACGCTGCGCAAGCTGACCGAGGATTTCCGCGCCACGCTCAATGCGCCCGAAGTCCACACGCGCCTGACGCAGGCCGGCTTCGAGGTGATGGCCACCGACGGCGCCGGTGCCGAGCGCCACGCGCGCCAGGAGTACGAGCGCTGGGGCGCCTTCGTGCGCAACACGAAACTGAAGCTGGAAGAGTGAACTCCGGCTTCGCACTGGACCACGTGGTGATCGTGGTCCGCGAACTGGAACGCGTGGTGGCGGACTACCGCGCGGCCGGCTTCACGGTGGTGCCGGGTGGCCAGCACCCCGGGCGCGGCACACGCAACGCGCTGGTCGTCTTCGCGGACGGCGCCTACATCGAGCTGATCGCGTACGACGCGCCCTCCCAGGAGCGCTGGTGGCGCGTGCTGGACGCGCATGGCGAAGGGCTGGTCGATTTCGCGCTGCTGCCGCGCGACATCGACGCTGCCGTGGCTGGCGCCCGTGCGCGCGGGCTTTCCGGACTGGAAGAGCGTCCCGGCAGCCGCGCACGGCCCGACGGCGTGCAGATCGCGTGGCAGAGCGCGCGCCCGGCCACCAGCGACCTGCCCTTCCTCTGCGCGGACCTCACGCCGCGCGCGCGCTGCGCGTGCCGGAAGGCGAGGTGCGCCAGCATGCCAACGGCGCGACCGGCATCGCGCGGGTGAAGGTCGCGGTGGCGGACCTGCAGGCGAGCGTCGCGCGCTATCGCAACTACCTCGGCGAAGCGGCGGTGCAAGGCCGTGAGGTGCAGTTCGCCGGCTTTCGCATCGAACTGGCCGAGGACGCCGCCCGGCCGCGCGGTGAAGGCCCGTGCGAGGTCGAACTGCGCTACGCGTCAGGCGGCGGCAAAGACGGCGTCCAGTTCCTCGACGTACCGTTTCTTCGCTGAAGCCTCCGCGAAGCTGCCTTCGAAGCTGTTGCGCGCGAGCCGGTAGGCATGCTGCGCGTCCAGCCCGGTGGCGGCGAAGGTCTGCAGGAAGTTCGCGTTCATGTAGCCGCCGAAGTAGGCGGGGTCGTCGGAATTGATCGTGGCGCACAGGCCCGCGTCGAGCAGCTGGCGGATGTTGTGCTGCGCCAGGTCCGGGAACACGCACAGCTTCAGGTTGGACAGCGGGCACACCGTCAGCGGGATGCGGTCCTGCGCCAGGCGCTTCATCAGCGCCGGGTCCTGGGCCGACTGCACGCCGTGGTCGATGCGTTCCACCTTCAGCACGTCCAGGGCAGCCCACACGTAGGCCGGCGGTCCTTCTTCCCCGGCGTGCGCGACGAGGTGCAGGCCCTGCTGGCGGCACTTGGCGAACACGCGCGCGAACTTCTCCGGCGGATGGCCGACCTCGCTCGAATCGAGCCCCACGCCGATGAACCGGTCGCGGAAGGGCAGCGCCTGCTCCAGGGTGTCGAAGGCCTCTTCCTCGCTCAGGTGGCGCAGGAAGCACAGGATCAGTTCAGCGTCGACGCCGATGCGCTTCGCATCGCGGCAGGCCCGCGAGAGGCCGTCGATGACCGTTTCCATCGCCACGCCGCGCGCGGTGTGCGTCTGCGGGTCGAAGAAGATCTCGGCGCGCCGCACCTGGTCGGCGGCCGCGCGCTCCAGGTAGGCCCACGCCATGTCGTAGAAGTCCTGCGACTGCAGCAGCACGCTGGCGCCGGCGTAGTAGATGTCCAGGAAGCTTTGCAGGTTGGTGAAGGCGTAGGCGCGCCTGAGGTCCTCCACGCCGGCGTAGGGCAGCGCCACGCCGTTGCGGCGCGCCAGCGCGAAGATCAGCTCCGGTTCGAGGGAGCCCTCGATGTGGATGTGCAGTTCGGCCTTGGGCATCGCGGCCAGCAGGGCCGGCAGCCTTTCGGCGGGGACGGGGGGAACAGGGTGCATGGCGTGGGACGAGCAAGGATCCAGCCACGCACGATAGCAGCGCGGTGATGCGCCGGCTTCAGCGCTTGCCGGGAGGGATCGGGGCGGGATCTTCGGGAATCAGCGGCGGCAGTTCCGAGGGCATGACGCTGTCGCTCCAGAGGTTCTGGTTGCTCCTGCGTCGCTCGTCGCGGCGCAGCGCGCGCAAGGCGGTGCCGGAGCCTTCGCCACTGCGCTCGCCCCGGGTCCTGTCCTCGCTCTTCGGTGGGGTAGGGGACATGTGATCCTCCCTTTGTCCCATGGATACAGCCCAACTATAGGCAGTGAGGGCTCGCTCGGCAATCAGTCCCTTGCGTAGGTCGAAGCACCCCTGGGGCGGACGTGAAAAAGGCCGCACGCGGCGGCCTTTCGGGGGCAGGAGGCGCTTACTTCTTGTCGCCGCCCGGCACCTTGCCTTCACGCCCTTGACGTAGAAGTTGATGCCGCCCAGGAACTTGTCGTCCGCGGCGGCGTCCTTGGCCAGCATTTCCTTGCCGGTGTTGTCGGCGATCGGGCCCTTCCAGATCTGGAAGCTGCCGTCCTTCAGGCCGGCCTTGATGGTCTCGATCTTCTTCTTGGTGTCTTCCGGCACGTCGGCCGCGATGGACACCATGTCGATCGCGCCTTCCTTGACGCCCCACCAGGTCTGGCCGGTCGCCCACTTGTTGTCCAGCGCGTCACGCACGGCCTTGATGTAGTACGGCGCCCAGTTGATGACCGCCGAACCCAGGTGTGCCTTCGGGCCGTAGGCCGTCATGTCGCTGTCCCAGCCGAAGGCGCGCTTGCCCATCTTCTCCGCCGTCTGCAGCACGGCCGACGAGTCGGTGTTCTGCATCAGCACGTCGGCGCCGCCGTTGATCAGCGCGGTGGCCGCTTCGGTTTCCTTCGGCGGGTTGAACCAGTCGCCGACCCACACGACCTTGGTCTTGACCCTGGGGTTCACCGACTGCGCGCCGAGGGTGAAGTTGTTGATGTTGCGCACCACTTCGGGGATGGGGATCGAGCCGACCACGCCCAGCGTGTTGGTCTTGGTCATGGCGCCCGCGATCACCCCGGCCATGTACGCGCCTTCGTAGGTGCGGCTGTCGTAGGTGCGCATGTTGTCGGCCGTCTTGTAGCCTGTGGCATGCTCGAACTTCACGTCCTTGTGGTCGGCGGCGACCTTGAGCATCGGCTCCATGTAGCCGAAGGTGGTGCCGAAGATCAGCTTGTTGCCCTGGCCGACCATGTCGCGGATCACCCGCTCGGCGTCGGCGGACTCGGGCACCTTCTCCACGAAGCTGGTGACGACCTTGCTGCCGAACTCCTTCTCCACCGCCTTGCGGCCGTTGTCGTGCGCGAAGGTCCAGCCGCCGTCGCCGACGGGGCCAACGTAGGCGAAGGCGATCTTCAGCGGCGCGGCGGCGGGCGCCGGTGCGGCGGCCGGGGCTGCAGCGGTGGGCGCGGGTGCCGGCGCCGGGGCGGGCGTTTCCTGCTTGCTGCAGGCGGACAGGCCCGCGACGGCGGCCACCAGGGCGGCGGCCTGCAGCAGGGTACGTTTCTTCAGGTCGGTCATTCCAGTTCCTTGCGGGACGGTTTTGGGGAAACGGCGATTATGAGCCGGGATAGAAAGGCTTTCCAAGGGAGGCCGGCATGTTGACCCGAATCCACGCGGGGTTGCGGGAGATCAGCGCCAGCACCACGATGGTGGCCACGTAGGGAAGCATGTTGAGGAATTCGCTCGGAAGCTCCA
Source organism: Ramlibacter montanisoli (assembly GCF_013087525.1). Classification (GTDB taxonomy): domain Bacteria; phylum Pseudomonadota; class Gammaproteobacteria; order Burkholderiales; family Burkholderiaceae_C; genus Ramlibacter; species Ramlibacter montanisoli. The sequence goes on from NZ_JABFCS010000002.1 coordinate 110,816, forward strand.
CGCCGCTGCCCTGCAGGTGGAACTGCAGCATGGTGACGCCACCGAACAGGTAGGCTCCAAGCAACACGCGTGCCGGACGCCAGGTGGCGAAGGTGGTGAGCGCCAAGGCGATCCAGCCCTTGCCCGCCACCATGCCTTCGACCCACAGCGGCGTGTAGACGATGGAGATGTAGGCGCCCGACAGGCCGCACAGCGCGCCACCGGCCACCACCGCCATCAGCCGGATGCGGCGCACCGGATAACCGAGCGAATGCGCCGATTCGGGCGACTCGCCCACCGAGCGCAGCACCAGTCCCGAGCGCGACTTGTAGAGGAACCACACCAGCCAGGCCACCAGCGCGATGGCGAGATAGACGATCGGGTGCTGGCGGAACAGCGCGGGCCCCAGCACCGGGATGTCGCCCAGCAGCGGCAGCGAGAAGTGCGGCCGCTCGGGCGCTTTTCTCCTGCACGTAGGCGATGCCGGCGAAGGCGGAGAAGCCCGCCCCGAACAGGCTGAGCGCCAGGCCCGTGGCGTACTGGTTGGTGTTCATCCAGATCACCAGCAGGCCAAAGGCCGCAGCGAGCAGCGCACCCGCGCCCATGCCGGCGAGGAAGCCGAACCAGTCGCTGCCCGTGTGCACCACCGCGGCGAATCCGGCGATCGCGGCGCACAGCATCATGCCCTCGGCGCCGAGGTTGACGATGCCGGCCTTCTCGTTGATCAACAGCCCCAGCGCGGCGATCGCCAGCACGGTGCCGGCGTTGAGCATGGAGGCGAACAGGAGTGCGTAGCTGTCCATGTCAGGCGGCCTTCGCGGTGGCGGACTCGGGGAACAGGCGGATGCGGTAGGCCATCAGCGTGTCGCAGGCCAGCAGCGTGAACAGCAGCAGGCCCTGGAACACGCCGGTGAGCGACTTCGGCAGGCCCAGGCGCGACTGCGCGAGTTCGCCGCCGATGTAGAACATGCTCATGAGGATGGCGGAGAACACCATGCCCACCGGATGCAGCCGGCCGACGAAGGCGACGATGATCGCGGCGAAACCATAGCCCGCGGGGACATAGGGCGTGAGCTGGCCGATCGGCCCCGCGACTTCCAGCCCGCCGGCGAGTCCGGCGGCGCCGCCCGACACCAGCAGCGCGGTCCACAGCGCCTTGCGCGAGGAGAAACCGGCATAGCGCGCGGCGGCCGGTGCCAGTCCGCCCACCTGCTGCGCGAAGCCCGCCCGCGTGCGGAACAGGAACACCCAGAGCGCCGCCACGCCGGCCAGCGCGATGAGCACGCCGACGTTCACGCGCGAGCCCTGCATCAGCCGCGGCACCTGCGTCACCGCCTCGAAGTTCTTGGTCTGCGGGAAGTTGTAGCCCATGGGGTCCTTCCACGGGCCGAACACCATGTAGTTCAGCACCAGCGTGGCGACGTACACCAGCATCAGGCTGACCAGGATCTCGTTGGCATTGAACTTGTCGCGCAGCACGCCGGTGATCGCCGCCCAGGCCATGCCGCCCAGCACGCCGGCCAGCAGGATGGGAATGACGATCAGGCGGCTGGTGTCCTTGCCCGCCAGCAGCGCCACGCCACCCGCCAGCAGTGCGCCGATCACGAACTGGCCTTCCGCGCCGATGTTCCACACGTTGGAGCGGAAGCACACCGCGAGGCCCAGCGCGATGATCAGCAGCGGCGTCGCCTTCACCAGCAGCTCGCCGATGCGGTAGCCGGAGCTGAGCGGCTCCCAGAAGAACACGCGCAATCCCTGCACGGGGTCCTTGCCCAGCGCCACGAACAGCAGCGTGCCCAGGATGACGGTGATCACCAGCGCCAGCAGCGGCGAGGCGATGCTCCAGAACTTCGAGGCCTCCGGCCTCGCTTCGAGCTTGATCATTCTTCACTCCCCCTGCCCTGCTCCCTCCCCCTCTGGGGGAGGGCTGGGGTGGGGGCGCTCCCGGCAGGGGTCTCCCGAATCGGATGCACCACCCACAACCCGCTCATCCACTCCCCGATCAATGTCACCGTCGCCCGCGCCCGATCGATCGAGGGCGACAGCCTTCCCTTCGCGATCACGTGCAGCCGGTCGCTGATCTCGAACAGCTCCTCCAGCTCCTCCGACAGCACCAGCACGGCGCAGCCGGCATCGCGCAGCGCCAGGATCTCGGCGCGGATCTGCGCCGAAGCGCCCACGTCCACGCCCCAGGTCGGCTGCGACACGATCAGCAGCTTGGGATTGGCATCGATCTCGCGGCCGACGATGAACTTCTGGAGGTTGCCGCCCGAGAGCGACTTCGCCGCGGCGTCCGGCCCGCCCGCCTTCACGTTGAAGCGGCGGATGATGTCCGCGGCCTGGGCGCGCAGGCCCTTGACGTCGATCCAGCCGCCGCGGCCCACGGCATCGGTTCGCGTGAGCAGCAGGTTCTGCGCGAGGCCGAGCGTGGGGACGGCGCCGCGGCCCAGGCGCTCTTCGGGCACGAAATGCAGCCCCAGGTGGCGCCGGTGTGCGGGTCCGAAGCGGCCCACCGGCTGCCCGGCGACCTGGACCATCTCCGGCGCCGCCCGCGTGTCCTCGCCCGAGAGCGCGAACAGCAGCTCGCGCTGGCCGTTCCCCGAAACGCCGGCGATGCCGACCACCTCGCCGGCGCGCACGTCGAAGGCGATGGCGTCCAGGTCGTGGCCGAACTGGTCCTCGCGCGGCAGCGTCAGGCCCTGCACGCGCAGCACCACCTCGCCGGGCTGGCGCTCGTGGTGCTCCAGCTCCGGCGGCTCGGCGCCGATCATCAGGCGCGAGAGCGATGCGTTGCTCTCGCGGCGCGGATCGGTCACCCCGGTGACCTTGCCGCCGCGCATCACCGTGCAGGCGGTGCACAGCTCGCGGATCTCGTGCAGCTTGTGGCTGATGTAGAGGATGCTGCAGCCTTCGGAGGCCAGCTGCTTGAGCACCACGAACAGCTTTTCCACCGCCTGCGGCGTCAGCACCGAAGTGGGCTCGTCCAGGATCAGCAGCTTGGGGTTCGTCAGCAGCGCGCGGATGATCTCCACCCGCTGCATCTCGCCCACCGACAGCGTGTGCACCGGCCGCGCGGGATCGACATCGAGCCCGTATTCGCGCGCCTTGGCCGTGATGCTGTGCGTGACCTGGTTGAGCGTGAGGCTCTTGTCCAGGCCCAGCCACACGTTCTCGGCCACCGTGAGCGTGTCGAACAGGCTGAAGTGCTGGAACACCATGCTGATGCCCAGCGCCCGCGCTTCCTGCGGGTTGCGGATGTGCACCGGCTGGCCGTTGAACATCACGCTGCCCTCGTCCGGCTTGACGGCGCCGTAGATGATCTTCATCAGCGTGGACTTGCCGGCGCCGTTCTCGCCCAGCACCGCGTGCGTCTCCCCGGGCTGGACCACCAGCGACACGTCGCTGTTGGCCACCACCGATGGATAGCGCTTGGTGATGTGCGCGAGCTGCAGTCGCGGAATGCTCACGGTTGGTTCATCCTTGTCTCAATGAGGCCGCCACGCCCTTGACCCGCTCGCGCAGCCAGCGGCCGGCGGCCGACTGGTGCGTGCGCTCGTGCCACAGCTGGTAGTACACCAGTTCGGGGAAGCGCACGGGGCATTCGAGCACCTGCACCGGCAGCAGGTCCAGGTAGCGTTCGCAGAACTGGCGGCCGGTGGTCAGCACGAGCAGGCTGGAGGCCACGATGCGCGGCAGCAGGCCGAAGTGGGGGCAGCGGGCCGTGATGTTACGCGCAAGTCCCTGGCTTTCCAGGAACTCGTCGATCACGCCGCGGGCACCGGGATGGGTGGGCGTGGGCGCCACGTGTTCCGCTTCCAGCCAGCTTTCCTGCGTCCAGCCACGCTTGGTGGCGGGATGGTCGCGCGCCACCAGGCAGACGATCTCGTCGGCGAACAGCTTGCCCAGGTGCAGCTCCTCGGGCGGCTGGAGCCAGTTGCCCACCACCACGTCGACGTCGCCGTGCGCCAGCTGCGCGTGGTAGTCCGAGGCGGCGGTGAGCGGATGGATCTCGATCTGGCTCGAGGGCGCCTGCGCCTTCACCTCGGCCACCAGCTGCGGCAGGAACTGCGGGTCCAGGTAGTCGGCGGCGGCCACGCGGAAGGTGGTGGCGGAGGTCTGCGGGTCGAAGCCGCGCGCATCGGAGAACAGCACCTCGGCGGCGCGCAGGATGCTGGCGCTCGGCTCGATCATGCGCAGGCCGGCATCGGTGGGCACCATGCCGGCGCCCGAACGCACCACGAGCGGGTCCCCGGCCAGCTCCCGCAGCCGCTTCAGGGCGGCGGAGACGGCCGGCTGGTACATGCCCAGCTTGAGGGCGGCGCGCGAGACGCTGCGTTCGGTCAGCACGGTATGGAGGACCCGGATCAGGTGGAGGTCTATCTTGTCGAACAGAGCCTGGTCTCTCATACCTTTGCCTGCATTTCGCCCATAAGACCGCCCATATGCGAGGCCTCCGGGTTCCCCCTAAGCTCGCAAAGCACTGCCACGGAATTGACCCATACTGAACGCATGGAAGCGAAGACGATCCGACTGGTCCGGCGCGGCGAACTCGTCAGCTTGGCCAATGTACCACCCGACCGCACGCTGCTGGAGGTCCTGCGCGAGGACCTGGGCGCCACCGGCACCAAGGAAGGCTGCGGCGAAGGCGACTGCGGTGCCTGCACGGTCGTGGTGGCCGAGCCGCACGAAGGCAGCCTGCGCTACCAGGCGATCAACAGCTGCATCCGCCTGGCCCACTCGGTCGACGGCATGGCGCTGTGGACCGTGGAAGACCTGGTCGCCGACGACGGCAGCCTGCACCCCGCGCAGGAAGCGATGGTGCAGGCGCACGGCTCGCAGTGCGGCTTCTGCACGCCCGGCTTCGTCATGAGCCTGTTCGGCATGTACCAGAACCACGTGTGCAAGGGCGGCACGATCACGCGCGAACTGGCGCAGGAAGAGCTGTCGGGCAACCTCTGCCGTTGCACGGGCTACCGGCCCATCCTCGACGCGGCCGCGCAGATGGCGAAGCTGCCGCGGGTGGCGGTGGACGAAGCGGCGATCCTCGCGCAGCTGGACCAGCTGGCCGCGAAGCGCGGACAGGTCCCGGCATCCGGCACCTACCTCGATCCGCGCAGCCTGCCCGAACTGCTGCAGCTGCGCGCGCTGCACCCCGGGGCGCAGCTGGTCGCCGGCTGCACCGACGTCGGCCTGTGGATCACCAAGCTGCACCAGCAGTACCGGCAGGTGCTGGACGTGACGCGGGTCGAGGAACTGCGGCGCGTCGAGCACTACGACAACCACATCGCGATCGGCGCCGCCGCCAGCCTCACGGACGCCTTCGAGGCGCTGGTGGCGCAGCGGCCGCAGCTCAAGACCTTCGCCAACCGCTTCGCCGGGCTGCCGGTGCGCAACTCCGGCACGCTCGGCGGCAACGTGGCGAACGGCTCGCCCATCGGCGACTCGATGCCGCTGCTGATCGCGCTCGGTGCGCACGTCGTGCTGCTGTCGGTGCGCGGCCACCGCGAGCTGCCGCTGGAGGCCTTCTACACGGGCTACCGAAAGAACGTGCTCGCGCCGGATGAAGTGGTGGCGTGGATCAAGGTGCCGCGGCCACAGCCGGGCGAGCTGCTGCGCGCGTACAAGATCTCCAAGCGCTACGACGACGACATCTCCGCGGTGTGCCTGGTGGTCGCCATGCACCTGCGCGACGGCGTGGTCGCGCAGGTGGGCATAGGCGCCGGCGGCGTGGCCGCCACGCCGGCGCGCGCGCTGCAAACCGAGGCCGTGCTGCGCGGACAGCCCTGGACGCTGGAGACGGCGCAGAAGGCGACGGCTGCCTTGCGTTCGGAGTTCCAGCCGATCAGCGACATGCGCGCCTCCTCGTCCTACCGCTCCGAGGTGCTGGGCAACCTGATGCAGCGCTTCTGGCTGGAAAGCCAGGGGCACGAACAGATCAACCTGGAGAGCTTCCGGCTGGTGGAAGCCGCGACGCCATGAACGCGCCCGAGAAGTTCCTCGCGGGCAGCAAGGCGCAGCCCGCCGTCGGCAGCCCGCGCATCCACGACAGCGCGCGCGCCCACGTGGCCGGCAGTGCGGTCTACATCGACGACATCCCCGAGGTGAAGGGCACGCTGCACGCGGCGCCCATCCTGTCGAACGTCGCGCGCGGCAAGCTGCTGGGCGTGGACCCGCGTGCGGCGCTGCAGATGGAAGGCGTCAAGGGCGTGGTGCTCGCGCAGGACATCCCGGGCGATCCCATCCTGGCCACCTTCGTGCACGACGAGCCCATCTTCGCGCGCGACACCGTGGAATACCTCGGCCAGGTGGTCGGCGTGGTGGTGGCGGAGACCGTGATGCAGGCCCGCCGCGCAGCCCGCAAGGTGCAGCTGCGCATCGAGGCGCTGCCCGCGATCGTCGACGTGCGCGAAGCCGTGCAGGCGCAGAGCTTCGTGCTGCCGCCGGTGACGGTGCGCCGCGGCGACCCGGAACAGGGCATCGCGCAGGCGCCGCACCGACTGGCGGGCTCGCTGGACATCGGCGGCCAGGAGCACTTCTACCTGGAAGGCCAGGTCGGCTACGCGCTGCCGCTGGAGCAGGACAACTGGTGGATCTACTCCAGCACGCAGCACCCCGGCGAGGTGCAGCACTGGGTCGCGCATGCGCTGGGCCTGGAGAACCACGCGGTCAACGTCGAATGCCGGCGCATGGGCGGCGGCTTCGGCGGCAAGGAAACGCAGGCCGGCCACATCGCGGTCTGGGCGGCGCTGGCTGCGCACAAGTTCAAGCGGCCGGTGAAGCTGCGCCTGGACCGTGACGACGACTTCATGGTCACCGGCAAGCGCCATCCCTTCGCCTACGACTACGAGGTTGGCTTCGACGACGACGGGCGCGTCCTGGGACTGAAGCTGATGCTGGCCGCCAACTGCGGCTTCAGCGCCGACCTGAGCGGCCCGGTCGCGGACCGCGCCGTCTTCCACGTCGACAACGCCTACTTCCTGTCCGACGTGGAGATCGTCTCCTACCGCTGCAGGACCAACGTGCAGAGCCACACCGCCTTCCGCGGCTTCGGCGGCCCGCAGGGCATGATCGTCATGGAGGCGATCCTCGGCGACATCGGCCGTGCGTTGGGCAAGGACGCGCTGGACGTGCGCAAGGCCAACCTGTACGGCGTGACGGAACGCAACGTCACGCACTACCAGATGACGGTGGAGGACAACATCCTCGAGCCGCTGATCGCGCGGCTGGAGCAGAACGCGCGCTACCGCGCACGCCGCGAGGAGATCGCGCGCTGGAATGCACAGAGCCCGGTGATCAAGCGCGGCCTGGCGCTCACGCCGGTGAAGTTCGGCATCTCCTTCACCGCCACCTTCTTCAACCAGGCCGGCGCGCTGGTCCACGTTTACGGCGACGGCAGCGTGCAGGTGAACCACGGCGGCACCGAGATGGGCCAGGGCCTGCACACCAAGGTGCTGCAGCTGGTGGCCGACGAACTGGGCGTGCCCTGCGAGAAGGTGCGCGTCAGCGCCACCGACACCAGCAAGGTGCCCAACGCCAGCGCGACCGCCGCATCGAGCGGCACCGACCTCAACGGCCGTGCCGCCCAGTTCGCCGCGCGCCAGGTGCGCCAGCGCCTGGCCGAATACGTCGCCGAGAAGCAGCACTGCAAGCCGGAGCAGGTGATCTTCGCGCACGGTCAGGTGAGCGGTCCCGACGCCGTGATGACCTGGGAGCAGCTGGTCGACGACGCCTACCACTCGCGCGTGCAGCTGTGGAGCGACGGCTTCTACAAGACGCCCAAGATCCACTACGACAAGAAGACGCTGACCGGCCGGCCCTTCTACTACTTCTCCTACGGCGCGGCCTGCACCGAGGTGGCGATCGACACGCTCACCGGCGAGAACCGGGTGCTGAAAGTGGACATCCTCCATGACGTCGGCACCTCGATCAACCCGGCGATCGACCTCGGCCAGATCGAGGGCGGCTTCATCCAGGGCATGGGCTGGCTCACCACCGAACAGCTGGTGTGGAACGACAAGGGCTACCTCGCCACGCACGCGCCGAGCACGTACAAGATCCCGGCGACCGGCGACGTGCCGGAGCATTTCCGGATCGAGCTCTGGCCCGAGCCGAACCGCGAGGACAACGTCGGCGGCAGCAAGGCCGTCGGCGAGCCTCCCTTCATGCTGGCGATCAGCGTGTGGGAGGCGCTGCGCGACGCGGCGGCGTCCGCGCGCGCGGACGGGAAGGTGCGGATGGATGCGCCGGCGACGGCGGAGAATGTGCTGCGCGCGCTGAAGTGACTTGCTCCCTCCCCCTCCGGGGGAGGGTTGGGGTGGGGGCGCCCCTCCCAGCCTCGCCCCAAAGGGGGGAGGGGCGAATTCCGTCAGCCCGCCGCCCAGTGCCGGTTCTCCATCACCGCCAGGATCTCCTTCGCCGCGCGCTCCGCCCCATCGGTCTCCACCGGCTTGTAGCGCACCGGCGCAGCCATCGTCTCCAGTGCCTTGTCCGCCAGCTCCCGCACCGACAGCTCGCGGAACTTCACGGCGCAGTCCGCGCAGTAGTTGTGCAGGCGCTTGCGCACGTGGATGCACTGCTCGAAGTGCCGTTCCAGCGGGAAGCTGAGGAAGGGGCGGCGCGTGGCCACCAGTTCCATGCAGGTGCTCAGCCCGCCTTGCACCAGCGCGAGGTCGGAACACGCCAGGTGCTCGAACAGGTTGTGCACGTAGGGCAGCACGTCCAGCCCCTCGTGCTGCGGGAAGGCCTCGCGCGGCAGGCGCGGCCCGGCCACCAGCACCATGCGCAGCGAAGGCTCGGCGCGCTTCATCAGCGGGAAGGTCTCGGCAATGCGATGCAGCAGCGGCGCGCCCACCGCGGTGCCGCCGACGGCCGCGATCACCAGCTTCTCGTCGCGGCGGTAGCCGTGGCGCGCGCGCAGCGCATCGGTGTCGGCCAGTGACTTCGGGTCGAAGGGCAGCGCATAGCCGGTGAAGGCGTAGTTGCGCCGCGTCCATTCCCGGATGACGGGCAGGCCCGGGCCGAAAGGCACTTCCGGCGTGTCCTCCACGTTGCCCACGAAGATCGCGCGGTCGCGGATCCAGGGATAGCGCGCCACGTGCTCGATGTCGTCGGCATTGCGGTCGGCGCACAGGAAGGCCTCGCGCTCGTTGCCCTCCTCCATCGGCAGGCAGCCGACGAAGTCGGTGAGGAACACGAAGGGCTGGCGCTTGAGCTCCGGGTTCTCGTGGTAGTGGTAGTCCACCTCCCAGGCCTCGTCGCCGATCACGATGTCGTAGTGCTCCTGCTGCAGCAGCTCGGCGAACACCATGAAGTTGCGCGCCATCACCTCGTCCATCGTGCGCAGCGCGAAGAAGGCCTGCAGGTCGTGCTCGCCCGCCATGCGCTCGAAGTGCCGGCTCTCGTTGGCCAGGCGCGCGGTGATCGGGTGCACGCGCTCGCCCTCGCGCTCCAGGTAGGCCGATGCCGGCGGCACCGTGAACCAGTCCACCTCCAGGTCCGGCTGCTGCGCCCGCATCGCGCGCGCGATGGCGAGGTCGCGCTGCACGTGCCCGAGGCCGATCGCGCTGGAGACGAACAGCGCCTTGCGCTTGCGCGCCATCGCGCGCACCCAGGTGGACCGCGGCGGCTGCAGGCCGGTGAACTCGCGCACCATGCGGCAGAAGGCGACCGGATCGCGCGCGGGCAGCAGGTGCCCGCCCTCGCCCACCGTGACGAGCCGCGCGCCGGTGATCAGCTTCGCCGCCGTCTCGCCCTGGCTGTAGGGAACGCGGCCGTCCTTGTCGCCGTGGATCACGAGCGTCGGCACGCGCAGCGCCTGCGCCTGCGGCCGCATGTCGTTCCCCAGCCAACCGGCCAGACCCATCGCCACGTGCGCACCCTGGGCCGCCCAGCCATCGCGCACCGCGTCCTCGTAGGGCTTGGTGGAGTGCGGCTCGCTGAAGCAGACGGTGAAGAACTCGTCGAGGTAGGCCGGCCAGTCCGCCCGCATGCGCGCCAGGTTCTGCTGCACCGCCTCGACCATCTTCGGATGGTCCATGCGCCTTTCGATCCAGCCGCCCACCAGCATCAGGTGCGACACGCGCTGCGGCTGTTCGTGCGCCAGCCGGATCGCGGTCATGGCCGTGGCGGAGATGCCGACCACGGCCGCGCGATCGACTTCCAGGCGATCCAGCACCGCCACGAAATCGGCGTAGTAATGGTCGAAGGAATACTGGTCCTGCGTGTCGGGCCGGTCCGAACGCCCGTTGCCGCGCAGGTCCATCACCACCACGCGGTAGTGCTGCGAGAGCCAGGGCAGCACGCCCCGCAGCATGTGCGAGTTCGCGATCTGGAAGATCGGCGCGAAAGCCAGCCAGGGGCCTTCGTCGCCGTGTTGCGCGTACCAGGACTGCACGCCACCGCGTTCGACGAAGCCCTCGCGGCGCGGCGTGACCGTTTCGTAGGGATAGGGCTCGGGCAGCGTGCCCGGCTCGGGCAGCGCGCCGACGGTGCGCAGCAGCCTGGGCGGGATGGGTCGGTGTGCGTCCATCACTTCCTCCTGCGACTGGATTCCCTGCGTGCGGCGGTGCCGCGCTCCACGTGGCGCAGCAGGGTCGCGACGGCCTGCAGCGCCTCGCGCTGGTGGCCCTCTTCCTCCGGGATGTCCAGCGCCATGCTGGCCTCCATCCCCATCCAGAACCAGCCGATCCACGCCGAGATCGCGCGCGCCGACACCGGCAGCTTCAGCCCGGACGCGCGGATGAATTCCGCAACCTCTTCCTCGATCAGCCGATGCCACGCCAGCATGCGCGGCGTGAACTCGCGGCGCAACTCGGGGTCGTGGAAGCTCGCGCCCATCAGCTCCATCAGCAGCTTGACGAAGCCGGAGCGCAGGTCGTCATCGTAGAAGTCGCAGGCCTGCCGCCACTTGTCCGATGCAGTGGCCGACGCGTCGTACATGCGGCCCTGCCGCTCCAGCAGCCGGTTGTTCGCCTCGTCCAGCACGGCCAGCACCAGCTGCTGCTTGCCGTGGAAGTGGTAGCCGATCAGGGCGTGGTTGACCCCCGCGTCGGCCGCGATCTCGCGCACGTTCAGGTTCGCGTAGCCGCCTTCGACCAGGCGCCGCCGGGCCGCTTCCAGGATCAGCGCACGGGTGCTGGCCCCGTCGGCGCGCGGCGCCTTCCCGGGCGCATGCGGGCCGCGCCGGGCGGTTGGCCGACCTTGAACAGGTGATTTATCCATCTGTTCAATCTAGAAGAGGGGCTGTGCCGTGTCAAGGGCGGGCGACCGCCGGCAGCGATTTCCTATACTGCGCCAAAAAGCCCGCGAGGAAAGGGCATGGCCACGGCGCAGCCGCAAGGCCTTCACACGACGGGGGAATCGCCATGATCTTCTGGGGAATCGCCTGGGGCGCCGTGCTCGGCTACCTGTGGCCGGCTCGTTTCCTGGGCAACGACGGCCAGGTGCTGCTGGGGGCGGTGCTGGGCGCCATCGCCGGCTGGACCTTGCGCAGCGCCTTGCGCGCGGAGATCGCGCGGCAGCGGGCAGCAGCGCCTGCGACGGCGCCAGCTTCCGCCCCACCCGTGCCGCGGGCGGCCGCTCCCGTGGCGATTCCGCCGGAACCCCCGCGGCCCGTGGAACCGGGACCGGTCGCGGTGGCCGCCTCGCAGGCGGCGCCGCCGGCCTTCGAGGACACTGCGCCGGGCCTTCCCCTGCGCCCGCGCCGGCACCCCGGCCGGCTGCTCCGCAGAGGCCCGACTTCGTCACCAGCGCCGTGCGCTCCGCGCGCGACTGGCTGCTGGGTGGCAACACCGTCGTGCGCATCGGCGTCGTGCTGCTCTTCATCGGCCTGGCCTTCCTCGCCAAGTACGCGGTGGAGAACGCGCTGGTGCCGCCCGAGCTGCGCCTGGCCGCCATCGGCGCCGCCGGCATCGCGCTGTTCGTCTTCGGCTTCCGCATGCGCAGCCGCGAGGGCCGGCAGGGCTATTCGCTCACGCTGCAGGGCGCGGGCATCGCGGTGCTGTACCTCACCGTGTTCGCCGCCTTCCGCCTGTACCAGTTCCTGCCGGCGGGCGCCGCCTTCGCCGCGCTCGGGCTGGTCTGCCTGTTCTCCACCGTCATCGCGCTGGCGCTGAACGCGCAGGTGCTGGCCTTCATCGGCTTTGCCGGCGGCTTCGCGGCGCCGGTGCTGGTGTCCACCGGCCAGGGCAACCACGTCGCGCTCTTCAGCTATTACGTGCTGCTGGGCGTGGCGATCGCCCTGATCGCGTGGCGCAAGGCCTGGCGCCCGCTGAACCTGCTCGGCTTCTTCTCCACCTTCGGCGTGGCGACGCTCTGGGGCGTGCTGAAGTACCGGCCGGAACAGTTCGAGAGCACCGAGCCCTTCCTGGTCGCCTTCTTTGCGATCTACCTGCTGGCCAGCCTGTTCTACGCACTGCGGCACGGCCACGGCGCGCGCAAGGCAGTCGATGCCACGCTGGTCTTCGGCACGCCGATCGTGGCCTTCGGCCTGCAGGCGGCGCTGGTGCGCGACATTCCCTACGCCGCCGCCTTCTCTTCGCTGGCACTGGGCGGCGTGTACGTCGCGCTGGGGTGGTGGACGCTGCGCCGCAGCCGCGGCGACGCGCAGGTCAATCGCTGGCTGTCGGAGTGCTTCGCCGCGCTGGCATTCGGCTTCCTCACGCTGGCCGTGCCGCTGGCGCTGGACGGCCGCTGGACCTCCGCGGTCTGGGCGGTCGAAGGTGCGGGCGTGTACTGGATGGGACGGCGCCAGGGCCGCTGGCTGGCGCGGGCCTTCGGCCTCGCGCTGCAGGGCTTCGCCGCGCTGCTGTTCCTCGATCGCTCGGTCGGCGCCGCCACCGCGGGCTGGCCCTTCGCCAATCCCACCTTCCTCGGTGCCGCGATGCTGGCCGGGGCGGCGCTGGCCATCGCCTGGTGGTCGCGCGACCCGCTGGCCGAGGACCTGCCCAGCGCGCCGGCGCGTGCCTTCGCGCGGATCGAGGACGCGCTCTCGCCCGTGCTGTTCTGGATCGGCTTCCTGTGGTGGATGGCCGCGCTGGGCCACGAGATCGGCCGCTACACGGTCGATCCGCAGGGCAGCTACATGGCGGTGTTCAGCCGCGCGCAGCAGCAGATGCTGCACATGGCCGCCTGGGTGCTGAGCGCCTTCGCGCTGCATCGCCTGGCGCTGCCGCAGCGCAACCCGCCGTGGACGGTGGCGGGCTCGCCGGCCTGGCTGGCGATGCCGGTGATGCTGTACATCGCGCTGTGGGGCATGGCCAGCGAGAACCACGTGTTCCAGGGCTTCGGCTGGCTGGTGTGGCCGCTGGCGATCGCGCTGCACCTCATCATGCTGCGCCGGCTCGATGCGGGCGCGCCGCAGCGCTGGTGGCCCTGGGTGCACGCGGGTGGCGTGTGGCTGCTGGTGCTGCTGGCCGGCAACCTGCTGGTGTTCGCGATCGGCAAGGCGCAGCTGTGGCGCACGGCCTGGGCCACGGTGATCCTGCTGGCGGCGGGCAGCCTCGTGCTGCTGGCGCTGGTGCTGGCGTGCGAACGGGCCCTGCAGCAGGGTCGCGGCACGCGCTGGCCGCTGGACCGCTTCGTGCGCGCCTATGCCTGGCGCGCGGCAACGCCGCTGGCGATCGCGCTGGCGGCGGGCGCGCTGCTGGTGGGCGTGTATTCCAGCGGCGAGGCACGTCCCCTGCCCTACGTGCCGCTGCTGAACCCGACCGACCTGGCCGTCGCGCTGGCGCTGTCGGTCTGCGCGCTGTGGCTGCAACGGCTGCGCGCGAGCGCGCTGGAACTGCCGCGCGACGTGCGCGGCCCGGTGCCGCTCGCGGTGCTGGCCGGCATCGCCTTCGTGGCGATCAACACGGTGTGGCTGCGCGTGGCACACCACTACGCCGGCGTCGCCTGGGACGCGCACAGCCTGTTCGCGTCCTTCGTGGTGCAGGCCGGCTACTCGATCCTGTGGACGCTGATCGCGCTGGTGCTGATGGTCGCGGCGCACCGCCGCGCGCGGCGCGCGCCCTGGATGCTGGGTGCGGGACTGCTGGCGCTCACGGTGCTCAAGCTGTTCGTGATCGACCTGTCCAACCGCGGCGGCTCGGAACGCATCGTGGTGTTCATCGCGGTGGGCCTGCTGATGCTGGTGGTGGGCTGGTTCGCGCCGCTGCCGCCGGCGCAGCGCGGGCGCGAGGTGGCGCCGGACAGCGAACGCAGGGGGCCGCATGATGGTCATCGTTCGATTCGTGGCCGCGGCAGTCCTGCTCGTGGCTCCCCATGCGCAGGCCGCGGACGTCGAGCCGGCGACCTTCGCCTGGCGCGGCACGCTGGACACCGCCGGCCAGAGCGGCCTGGTGCGCGCGACGGTGCCGGCCGATGCGCTGGCCCGGTTGCAGTCGCGCGATGCCGCCGACCTGCGCGTGTTCGACGGGCAGGGCCGCCCGGTCGCGTTCGCGCTGTCCCAGCCGCCCAGGCCGGCGGAGCAGCAGCGCCAGGAGACCGCGGCCTTCCGCGCGCTGCCGCTGCATGCCGCGCAGGCCGGCGCGAAACTGCCCAGGGGCGTGACGCAACTGCGCATAGCCGAGAGCGGCGAGCGCCGCTCGCTCTGGGTGCAGATGGGACAGGACGGACCGCAGGGCGCCGCGCCGGGCTCGCAAAGGCTGCCGGCCGCGCTGTTCGACACGCGCCAGCAGAAGGATCCGGTCAGCGGCTTCCTCGTGCGCGCGCGCATCCCCGCCAACGTGCCGGTGCGCTTCACTCTGTCCACCAGCGCGGACCTCGCGAGCTGGACGGCCGTGCCGGTGCAGGGACGCATCTTCCGCTTCGAAGGCGATGGCGCGCCTGCCAACGACCGCCTGGAATTGCAGGCGCCGCTGCGGCTGGAAGACCGCTACCTGCGCATCGACTGGAGCGGCCACGAAGGGGTCGCCGTCGATGCCGTCGTCGGCCTGCTCAAGGCCGCACAGCCGGAAGCCGCATACCCCGCGCTGGCCCTGCCCGCGCCGGTGGCCGACGGGCCTTCCGCGCTGGAGTGGCAACTCGGTTTCGCCACGCCGATCGCGCGGCTCGACCTGGGCACGGCGCGCGAGAACACCATCGTCCCGGTGCGCGTGCTCGGTCGCAACCAGCCCTCGGAGCCCTGGCGCTGGCTGGGGAGCACGCTGGTCTATCGCCTCGGCGCCGCCGGCCAGGAGAGCACCAACATGCCGGCGGTGCTGGCGCGGCCCTCGGTGCGCTGGCTGCGCGTCGAAGCCAGCCACGGCGCGCGGCTGGAGGGCCTCCCGCTCACTGCCCGCGTGCTGTTCGAGCCGGTGGAGGTGGTGTTCCCCGCCGGCAGCGCCACGCCCTACCAGCTGGCGGCCGGCCGCAGCGCCACGCCGTCCGCGGCGCTGCCGCTGGGCATGCTGGCCGCGACGACGACGACCCGGGTGGACGCCCTCCCGCTGGTGAAGGTCGGCGCGGTGCAGGCGCCGCGCGATCCCGCAGGCGCGGCCTGGGACGCCTGGCTGCCCCGCGGCGTCGACGGCAAGACGGCGGCGCTGTGGCTGGTGCTGGGCGCCGGCGTGCTGCTGCTGGGCGGTGTGGCCTGGGCGCTGTTGCGCCAGCTGAATGCGAAGGAAGCGCAAGGCTGAGCCTGGCTGGGGGATTGTCTCGGGGACTGGAACAGTATGTCGCCGCGCGACGGCTTTATCCCGGGCGGCGCAACACCTACAGTCAGTGCATGAACCGCACTCCTGTCCTCTTCGTCTCCCACGGCGCCCCCACTTTCGCCCTCGAGCCGGGCCGGCTCGGCCCGCGCCTGACGGCCGTGGGCGCACACGTCGCGAAGCCGCGGGCGGTGCTCGTGGTGTCGCCGCACTGGATGACGCGCGGCGTGCGCGTGGCAACCACGGGCGCGCCCGAGACGGTGCACGACTTCGGCGGCTTCGACCGCGCGCTGTACCGCATCCGGTACCCCGCTCCCGGCCACCCCGAGCTGGCGGCACGCACGGTCGAAGTGCTGCGCGCGGCCGGCTGGCCCGCCGAAGCCGATGCCTCGCAGGGCCTCGACCACGGCGCGTGGGTGCCGATCCGCTTCCTCTATCCCGATGCCGACGTGCCCGTGTTCCAGGTCTCGCTGCCGTCCACGCTGACGGCGCAGCAGGCCTACGCGCTGGGGCAGGCGGTGCAGCCCCTGCGTGACGAGGGCGTGCTGATCGTCGGCTCCGGATCGCTCACGCACAACCTCTACGAGTTCCGCATGGCGGGCGCCGGCGAGGAGGCGGAGTACGCACGCGAGTTCGCCGCGTGGGTGCGGCAGGCGGTGGAAGCGCGCGACGACGCGCGCCTGGTGGACACGCTGCGCATCGCGCCGCACGCGCAGCGCGCGCACCCCACGGCCGAACACTTCCTGCCGCTGCTGGTCGCCGCCGGTGCGGCGTCCGCCGACGAACCCGTGGAGACGCTGGAAGGCGGCATCACCTACGGCGTGCTGTCCATGGACTCCTACCTGTTCGGCACGCGCACCGCCGGCGCGGAGGCACGATGAGCGAAGCCATCGTGCTGCAGTCGCCGCCGGCGGCCGCCAGCCTGTTCCTCCTGTTCCACGGCGTGGGCTCCACGCCGCAGGACCTGGCGCCGCTGGGCGCGCGGCTCGCGCTGGAGTTCCCGGACGCGGCGGTCGCCAGCATCGCGGCGCCCGATCGCTCCGACCTCGGCGCGGGCCTGCAATGGTTCTCCGTCCTCGGCGTGACCGAGGAGAACCGTCCGCAGCGCGTGGCCGCCACCCTGCCCCGCTTCCTCGCCACCGTGCAGCATTGGCAGCAGCGCACCGGCGTCGCCGCGAGCGCGACCACGCTGGTCGGCTTCTCGCAAGGCGCGATCCTGTCGCTGTCCGCGGCCCATGCGAGCCAGCCGCCGGCCGCGCGCGTCGTGTCCCTGTCCGGCCGCTATCCGAGCTGCCGCAACAGGCGCCCACCGGCGTGATCGTGCACTTCATCCACGGCGACGCCGACCCGGTGATCCCGGTGGCGCACGCGCACAACGCGGCGCGCGCGCTCGACGCCCTGCGCGCGAGGGTCACCCTCGACGTCGTGCCCCGGCTCGGCCACGGCATCAACCCCACGGCCACGGACCTGCTGCTGCAAAGGCTGCGCGCGCCGTGATCACGCTCGAACTCGGCGAACGCTCCGCGCTGTTCCGCGACGACGGCCGGCCGGTCGCTGCACCCCTGCCCCTGGGACCCACCCTGCTGCGGGCACGCTGGCTGCGCCACGATCCGCCGCAGCCGCAGGAACTGGAGGCCGCGATCGAGGCGGTGGAAGACCTGGTGATGCCGCTGCACGGACGCTGGGCCGCGACGGACACCTTGCAGGTGAGGGCCGACGATGCCGCGCTGCAAGGCATTGCCGCACTGGGCCAGTCCTTCACGCGCGACCAGCTGGAAGAACTGTTCAACCGCTCGGCGGCGA
This sequence comes from Ramlibacter montanisoli, assembly GCF_013087525.1. GTDB lineage: Bacteria > Pseudomonadota > Gammaproteobacteria > Burkholderiales > Burkholderiaceae_C > Ramlibacter > Ramlibacter montanisoli. Next base: position 128,227 of record NZ_JABFCS010000002.1, read on the forward strand.
TCGTGCTGGGGCGTCCGGCCAGCAACGACCCGGCGCTGGCGCAGCCAGGCGTGATCGCGGGGTTGCTGATCCTGCGCGAGGTGATGCACCACCTCGGCTTCACGCAGCTGCGGCTTCAGCCGATGGTGATGACGCGCGCGTTGGGGAACTGCGCGAACGGGTCGTAGCCGCGCAGGCCTTCGCGCAAGGTCGCTTCGTGGTGCTGCGCGATGCGCAGGCGCTGCCGCGGCTCGGCGCGCCACATCGCATCCACCACGGCCTCATCGAAACGCAGCAGGACGGGCGCGGCGTACGGGTACTTCGCGTGCGGGTCGTCCATGATCGACCAGGAGATGACGACGCTGCCGCTGGGGGTCTGCGCGGCCAGCGAATGCGGCGGGAACAGATGCCGGTACGTCTGCCAGAACGCCGAGCGCACGTTGTCCAGCGAACCGACGCTCAGCGAGGGCGGCTGCGTGCTGTCGGGACCAGGTTCGGCGACGTCGTACTTGCCGGCGCTGCGCTGCGTGGTCCACACGGAAGTCTTCCCCGGCCTGTCGGGGGCATGGGTGGGGACCTTGGTTTCCATGGACAAACTCCGGCACAGGCGCGAATCCTAGGAGCCACTCCGTCCGTGCGATGTAGGACATACCCGACAGGCTTGTCGGCGAATCGGAGCCCTTCCACCCGCCCCATGTGGGAAATCACAGCCGCAGGATCCAGTCAGCGATCACTTCGCTGACCTCTTCCACGCGTTCCGGCTGGCCTGCCAGGTAATGGTTGCCGCCCGCGATGTCGACGTTGCGGATGCGCTCGCCGCCGGCGGCCAGCCAGGCAGCCCGCGTGCTGGGAAAGGTCGACTGGTCGGCGGTATAGGTGCAAAGCAGCGTGGGCACCGTCGTGCGCGCCAGGTTGGCCGGTCCCTCGGCGCGGCTGCGCGGCGACCACTGCGACAGCCAGGCCGTCAGAGAAGTGACCCGCCCCATCTGGCTGGCCGCGTAGTTCACCGCCCGCGCCCCGGTCGCGCCGGCGCCCCAGACGCTGCCGATGGCGCGGTCGTTCGCATCCAGCGAGAGGTCCAGGAAGCGCGGGTCCGCGTGGGTGCGGTGCACCACGAACACCTCGTCGCGCGGACTGCCCGGGGCGGCCTGCGCGCGCAGGTGCTGCAGCCGCTGTGCCACCCACCGGTCGATGCGTTCGTAGCGCTGCTGCTGCGCGTTGCGGAAGCGCTCGAGGAAGGCATGACCGTAGGGCGGACCGTTGCGCGCGTCGTACATGTCCAGCCACGGATCCACCGACAGGCCGTCGTGTTCGTCGGTGAGCGAGGGGTCGATCCACTGGCGCATGAGCGTCGAGCGCCCCTCGTGCGCCGCGCACAGGGCGAGTCCCTGCACCGGCGGCAGGTCCTGCGGCGTCAGGCCGGCGGGGTCGCCATCGGGCATGTGGGTGATGGAGAGCTGCTCCGCCTGCGCCTGGTAGAACGCCGCCAGCGCGGCGCCGCCGGAATTGCCGACCAGCACCACCTTGTCGTAGCCCTGCGCGCGCAGGAACTGCACGCCGGCGCCCAGGTCCTGGAGTACCCGTTCCATCAGCAGCAGGGTGTCGTTGCCGGCATAGCGCGAGTTCAATCCCATGCAAGCCACCCCGCGGGCCGCCAACGGCGCGACCAGGTAATGGCCCATGAAGTTGCTGGCCGGATGCATGACGATCGCCGCCGCCTTCTTCGGCCCCGCCGGCCGGATCCATGCACCATAAATGCGCGGCCGCAGCAGCTGCAGCCCGGACTGGCTCTCCATCGCGGCGCCCGGCTTGACGTCGATGACGGCGAGTTCGGGGTGTTGCATGCGCAGCATTGTGTCGCAGCCACCATGGGCAGCCCGCTCATGCGCGTCTATGATGGCGCCAAAGGGAGTCATTCACCGGCGCGGCCGCAAAGCGGTACACGGTCGCGCCGGGCTCGACGAAAGAACAATGCCGAACATCGCCGCCGTCCTCAAGGACGAGATCGCCCGGATCGCGCGCAAGGAAGTCCGCGCCCAGACCGGGGATTTCAAGAAGGCCTCCGCCCAGTACCGGACCACCATCGCGGCGCTGCGGCGCCGGGTGGACGAACTGGAGCGCCAGCTCAAGCGCGTGGGCAAGGGTTCGGCCCGCGCCAGCGCCAACTCCCCGGAAGACCAGGACGACTCGGGCAAGCCGCGCCGCTTCAGCCCGGCACGGCTGGCGTCGCAGCGGCGCAAGCTCGGGCTGTCCGCCGCCGACTTCGCGACCCTGCTCGGCGTTTCGGGGCAGTCGGTCTACAAGTGGGAGCATGGCGAAGCGCGGCCGCGCGCGCGGCAGCTGGAGGCGATTGCCGCGCTGCGGGGCATCGGCAAGCGGGAAGCGGCGGCGCGGCTGGAGAAGATGCAGGAGAAGTAGGCTGGCGGTGAGGCGCAGCCGAACCCCGGCGCTGTGCACACCGCTGGGGTTCCTTCGTCACCCCAGCCTACAAGAAGGCCGCGCTCGTCCTAAGCGAACCGGCGCCGGCCACTGACAAACTCCGCCCTCCCGCTGCGCCACCCTGCGCAGATGGATACCCCCAAGCTGGAGCTCGCTCGCACCGAGCTCGATTTCCTGCAGCGCCTCCTGCTCGACGTGCAGCGCCGGCTGGACGCAGCCGAGGACGCGGAGAAGGTTGCCGCGCTCGAGCTGGCGCTGGCCATGCTGCAATGGGACGGCACCACGCCGCCCGAGCTGGACGCGCAGGTCGGGCTGGGCGCCGCGGTGCAGATGAAACTGGGGCTGGACGCCATGTGCGCCTACCGCCAGTGGCGCAACGAGCGGCGCAAGAGCGCGGCCAGCCTCACGCCCTGAACAGCTCCCCGATCACCCCGCGCAGCCAGCGGTTGCCGGGGTCGGCCTCGAAGCGCCGGCTCCAGTGCAGCGACACCACGAAGTCGCGATTCGGGAAGGCCGGCTCCACGATCGCATAGCCGTCGCCGAAGCCGCGCGCGATGTTGCGCGGCATGATCGCCGCCAGGTCGGTGTCCTTCACGATCGCCGGCAGCACCAGGAAGTGCTCGGTCACCAGCCGCAGCCGGTCGTCCAGCCGCATCTGCTGCACGATGCGCAGCGTGTCCACGTGCGAACGCACGGCGACGAACTCCAGCTCGCGCAGGCCCTCCAGCAGTGCCGCCCCGGTGCGCCGCCGCCGCGTGAAGGGGTGGCCCTCGCGCAGCAGCACCACGTAGCGGTCCTCCAGCAGCTTCAGGCGCTGCGTCTCCTTGACCATCGGCAGGAAGCCGAAGGCGAAGTCGATCCGGCCGGAGTCCAGCGCCTCGGTGATCTGCTCGCGCGGCACCGGCCGCGTTTCCACCCGCACTTCGGGAGCGTGCGCGCGCAAGGCCATCATCAGCTCGGGCAGGAAGCGGCTCTCGCCGATGTCGCTCATGTGGATGTGGAAGGTGCGCCCCGACTGCGCCGGCTCGAAGCCCGCGGTCTCGCCGAGCGCCTCCTCGAGCGTCACCAGCGCATGCCGCACCGGCACGGCCAGGCGCTGCGCCTTGGGCGTGGGCTGCATGCCGCGCGCCGTTCGCATGAACAGCGGGTCGCCGATCAGCGTGCGCAGCCGGCTCAGTCCCTGGCTGGCGGCCGGTTGCGTCAGGTCGAGCAGCTCCGCCGCCCGGCTGACGTTGCCGGTGCGGTAGACCGCGTCGAACAGCCGCAGCAGGTTGAGGTCCAGGTCCCTGATATGCATTGTGCTAATACCGCATAGTCGCCTCATTGTATTGATGGATGGCGGTTCCGGGCCCACACTGGCGCGTTCCCGGAGAGCATCCCTTGGAAGTTTCATTCAGCAAGGAAATCGAGTCGCTGCGCCTGGGGGCGGGCGACACCTTCCACGGCGAAGGCATCATCGCCATCACCAAGGCGCTGCTGCAGTCCGGCGTGGCCTACGTCGGCGGCTACCAGGGCGCGCCCGTGTCGCACCTGCTGGACGTGATGGTCCAGGCCAAGGGCTACATGGACGAGCTCGGCGTGCACGTCGAGGCCTGTTCCAACGAGGCATCGGCAGCGGCGATGCTGGGCGCGTCCATCCACTACCCGCTGCGCGGTGCGGTCACCTGGAAGTCCATCGTCGGCACCAACGTGGCGGCCGACGCGCTGTCCAACCTCAGCTCGCCGGGCGTCACCGGTGGCGCGCTGATCGTGGTGGGCGAGGACTACGGCGAGGGCGCCTCCGTCATCCAGGAGCGCACGCACGCCTTCGCGCTGAAGTCCGGCATGTGCCTGCTGGACCCGCGGCCCGACCCTCGGGGTGATGACGCGCATGGTGGAAGAAGGCTTCCGCCTGTCCGAAACCTCCAGCATGCCGGCGATCCTGAGCTGCGCATCCGCGCCTGCCACGTGCGCGGCAGCTTCGCCGCCAAGGACAACGTCAAGCCGCTGGTGTCCACGCGCGCGCTGATGGCGGACCCGGCGAAGTTCGACTACATGAAGCTCGCGCACCCGCCGGTGACCTTCCGCCAGGAGAAGCTCAAGGGCGAACAGCGCATCCCCGCCGCCCGCAAGTACATCGCCGAACAGAAGCTCAACGAACTGTTCCCGGGCCGGCACGCCGACCTGGGCATCATCGTGCAAGGCGGCATCTACAACGCCCTGATCCGCAGCCTGCAGCAGCTGGGGCTGGCCGACGCCTTCGGCGAGACCGACATCCCGATCCTCTGCCTGAACGTGACCTACCCGCTGGTGCCAGAGCAGGTCGCCGACTTCTGCATCGGCAAGCGCGCCGTGCTGGTGGTGGAGAAGGCCAGCCCGAATACATCGAGCAGGAGATCGCCACCCTGCTGCGCCGCCGCGACATCCAGACCAGGCTGCACGGCAAGGACCTGCTGCCTTCCGGTGGCGAGTACAGCGTGGAAGTGGTGTCCAACGGCCTGGTGTATTTCGCCACCAGCTACCTCCAGGGCGCCGCCACGGAAGACGCGCGGCGCTGGCTGGCCGCCAACACCGACCGCCGCCAGGCCGCCGCGGCCGCGCTGGACCAGCCGCTGCCGGCGCGCCCGCCCGGCTTCTGCATCGGCTGCCCGGAGCGGCCGGTGTTCTCCGCGCTCAAGCTCGCGCAGCAGGACATCGGCAACGTGCACATCGCCGCCGACATCGGCTGCCATGCCTTCGGCACCTTCGAGCCCTTTTCCATGGGCCACTCGATCCTGGGCTACGGCATGTCGCTCGCCTCGCGCGCGGGCGTCTCGCCAATGATGCAGCCCCGCACCCTGGCCATCATGGGCGACGGCGGCTTCTGGCACAACGGCCTGCTCACCGGCGTGCAGAGCGCCCTGTTCAACGGCGACGACGCCGTGCTGCTGATCTTCAAGAACGGCTACACCTCGGCCACCGGCACCCAGGAGATCCTGTCCACGCCGAGCGAGGACGCCAAGTTCGCGCAGGCCGACAAGGCGCGCAGCATCGTCCACACCAACCAGACCATCGAGTCGGCCCTCAAGGGCCTGGGCGTGCAATGGATGAAGACGGTGCACACCTACGAGGTGGAGCAGATGCGCTCCACGCTGACCGAGGCCTTCACCAGCGACTTCAATGGCCTGAAGGTGATCATCGCGGAAGGAGAATGCCAGCTGGAGCGCCAGCGCCGCATCAAGCCCTGGATCGCGAACCTGCTGAAGAAGGGCGAGCGCGTGGTGCGCGTGAAGTACGGCGTGGACGAGGACGTGTGCAACGGCGACCACGCCTGCATCCGCCTCTCGGGCTGCCCCACGCTGACGCTCAAGGACAACCCCGATCCGCTCAAGGTGGACCCGGTGGCCACCGTGATCGAGGGCTGCGTGGGCTGCGGCCTGTGCGGCGCCAACGCGCACGCGGCCACGCTGTGCCCCAGTTTCTACCGCGCCGAAGTCGTGCAGAACCCCAAGTGGCACGAACGGCTGCTCCACTCCTTCCGCAGCGCCATCGTGCGTGCGCTGCAACCCGCATGAAGCAAGCCCCGATTTCCCTGTTGATCTGCGCCCTGGGCGGCGAAGGCGGCGGCGTGCTGACCGAATGGCTGGTCGAGACCGCGCGCCACGCCGGCTATCCCGCGCAGGCCACGTCCATCCCCGGCGTCGCGCAGCGCACCGGCGCCACCACCTACTACATCGAGGTGTTCCCGGTCGCGATCAAGGACCTGGGCGGCAAGCGCCCGGTGTTCAGCCTCAACCCGGTGCCGGGCGCGCTCGACGCGATGGTCTCCTCGGAGCTGCTGGAGACGGCGCGCCAGGTCGGCAACGGCATGAGCTCGCCGGAGCGCACGCTGGTGATCACATCGTCGGCGCGAACGCTGACCACGCAGGAGCGCATGCAGCTGGGCGACGGCCGCACCGATGCCGCCGACCTGCTCAAGCTCGTGCGCCAGTTCAGCCGGGCGCACCAGGTGTTCGACATGGCCGCGATCGCGAAGGAAGCGGGGACGGTGGTCAGCGCCGTGATGCTGGGTGCGATCGCCGGCAGCGGGCTGTTCCCGTTCCCGCGCGAGGATTACGAGGCGGTGGTGAAGGCCGGCGGCAAGGGCGCCGAGGCGAGCCTGCGCGGATTCGCGAAAGCCTTCGACATCGTGGCGCAGGGGAAGGTGCAGGCCGACTTCGTGGCGCTGATCCTGGCGCCCACACCTGCACCGCAGGTGCCCGTCGCCACCGCCTTTCCGCAGCCGGTGCGGCAGATGTTCTCCCTCGGCCACGCCCGCCTGCTCGAATACCAGGGCCAGGCCTACGCCGACCTCTACGTCGAGCGCCTGCAATCGGTGCTCGCCGCCGAACGCGAAGCCGATCCGCAGGGAGCGAACAACTTCGCCACCACCGCCGAGATGGCGCGCTGGCTGGCCCTGTGGATGGCCTTCGACGACATCGTGCGCGTGGCCGACCTGAAGAGCCGCGCCTCGCGCTGGACCCGCGTGCAAGGCGAAGTGAAGGCTGGCGATGACGACCTGCTGAAGGTCTGGGACCACTTCAAGCCCGGCATCCCCGAATTCGCCGCGCTGCTGCCGGCAGCGCTCGCGCGACGCCTGCTCGCCTGGGACCGCAGGCGCAGCGCGAGGGGCCGGCAGCCCTGGGCGATGCCGCTGAAGATCGGTACCCACAGCGTGTTCGGGATGCTCGCCCTGCGCGGCCTGGCGTCCCTGAAGTGGCTGCGCCCGCGCGGCAGCCGCTTCGTGCTGGAGCAGCGCATGATCGCGCAGTGGCTGCAAGGCGTGCTGGAAGGCACGCGGCGCGACTGGCAGCTCGGTCACGAGATCGCGCTGTGCGGGCGGCTGATCAAGGGCTACGGCTCCACCAACGAGCGCGGCAAGGAGAACCTGCTGCACGTGCTGGAACACCTGGCGCGCGGCAGCATCGCGGCCGAAGCGGCCGCGGCGGTTCGCACCGCACGCGAAGCCGCATTGGCCGACGACGCCGGCAAGGCGCTCGATGCCGCCCTCGTGCAGCACGGCGCGCCGCCGCGCCCGGTCAAGGCCGTGCCGATCCGCTGGGTGCGCAAGCCGCGCGGCCTGACTGAGGAAAGCACCGAACTGAAGGCGCATTGAGCTCGCATACGATCAGAAGCAGAAGGAGACAGACATGAAGAACCACCGCATGCTGCAGCGCGCCCGCCGCACGCTGCTGGCCGCCGCCGTCGCGGCGCTCGCCCTCCCCGGAGTCGCCTTCGCGCAGGGCAGCTTCCCCAGCAAGCCGATCCGCGTGGTGGTGAGCTTCCCGCCCGGGGGTGCCGCCGACCAGATCGCGCGTGCCGTGTCCGAGCCGCTGTCGCAGGCCCTGGGCCAGCCGGTGGTGGTGGAGAACCGCGCCGGCGCCAACGGCAACATCGCCGGCGAGTTCGTCTCCAAGCAGCCGGCCGACGGCCACACGCTCCTCATGAGTTCCGGCGGCACGGTGTCGATCAACCCGCACCTGTACCAGAAGATGGCCTTCGACCCCACGAAGGACCTGGTTCCGGTGGCGGCCGCCGCGCGCGTGCTGGTGTTCCTCGAGGTGAACCCGGCGAAGGTGCCGGTCAACACCGCCAAGGAGTTCGTCGACCACCTGCGCAAGAACCCCGGCAAGCTGACCTTCGGCTCGCCCGGCAACGGCAGCTCGCCCCACCTGGCAGCGGAGATGATGAAGGCGCAGGCCAACGTGTTCGCCACGCACATCCCCTACCGCGGCGCCGCGCCCGCGATGCAGGACCTGCTGGGCGGCCAGATCGACTTCATGTTCGACCCGGGCATCGGCCTGCAGCACGTGAAGGCCGGCAAGCTCAAGCTGCTGGCCGTGGGCAGCCCCAAGCGCTCGCCGCAGTTCCCCGACGTGCCGACGCTCGACGAGATGGGCATGAAGGGCTTCGACGCCGACACCTGGTTCGGCTTCTACGCCCCGGGCGGCACGCCGCAGCCGGTGGTCGCGCGCCTGAACACCGAGATCAACAAGGTGCTGCGCAGCGCCGGCTTCATCGAGCGCATGAACGCGATCGGCGCGATCCCGGCGCCGATGAGCCCGCAGGACTTCGCGGCCCGCGGCCAGATCGACAGCATCCGCTTCGGCGCCCTGATCCGCGCGCGCAACATCAAGGGAGACTGATGCGGGAAGTCGTCTACACCGTGCACGTGGAGTTCGGCGACTGCGACCCCGCCCGCATCGTCTGGTTCCCCAACTTCTTCCGCTGGATCGACGCGGCCTCGCGCCATTTCTTCGTGCAATGCGGCGTGCCGCCCTGGCACGAGACCGAACGGACGCTGGGCGTGATCGGCACGCCGCTGGTGGATACGCACGCGAGGTTCGTGAAGACCGCGAGCTACGGGGACACCCTGCAGTTCCACACCAGCATCGCCGAATGGCGCGGCAAGAGCTTCGTGCAGCGCTACCGTGTCACGCGCGGCGAGGACCTGATCATGGAATGTGACGAAGTGCGAATCTTCGCCGGCCGGCGCGAGGGCGACACGCCCGGCATCCGCGCCCTGCCGATCCCGGACGACATCCGCCGCCGCTGCGAATAGCGCCCGCCGGCTTGCTCGGCGCCGTCCTACAGGCTCTGCCATGCGGCCGCCACACACTGGCGGCTGTTTTTTCCCACACGGCCCATGGACGACCACCTCCCCCGCGCATCCGCGCGCTGCAGGACCTCGCGCGCGAGGTCGTGGAGGCGCACGTCGCCCCCGGGCGAGCGAAGTGGACGCGCAGGCCCTGTGGCCTGCCCACTCCATGAAGGCCTTCGCCGAAGCGGGACTGATGGGCTTGCAGGTTCCCACGGAACTCGGCGGCCACGGCCAGGGCCTGGTGGCGCTGTCGGTGATCACCGAGACCATCGCCCGCGCCTGCCCATCGTCCGCGCTGTGCTTCGGCATGCACTGCGTGGGCACGGCCGTGATCGCGGCCAAGGCGTCCCCGCATCACGAGGAACGCTACCTGCGCCCCATCGCCGAGGGCCGCCACATCACCACGCTGTCCCTGTCGGAAAGCGGTTCCGGCACGCACTTCTACCTCCCGCGCACGCGTCTGACCCAGATGGAGGACGGCTTCGTCATCGACGGCGAGAAGCAGTTCACCACCAACGGCGGCCACGCGGACTCCTACGTGCTCTCGGTCGCGCCGGCCGGCGGCGAGTCGGCGCAGGCGGGCGACTTCAGCTGCGTCGTGCTGGATGCCGGCACCGACGGCGTCGAATGGCTGCAGCCCTGGGCCGGCCTGGGCATGCGCGGCAACTCCTCGCGCGGCCTGCGCCTCACGCGCGCGCGGGTTCCGGCGGCCAACCTGCTGGGCGAGCAGGGCGACCAGCTCTGGTACGTGTTCGAGGTGGTGGCGCCCTATTTCCTGATGGCCATGGCGGGCACCTATCTGGGCATCGCTCAGTCGGCGCTGGAAGCGACCGGGCTACACCTGCGCAGCCGCCGCTACGCGCACAGCGGCGACGCGCTGGCGGACGCCGACGTGCTGCAGCACCGCTACGCGTCCATGTGGATGGCGGTGGAGCGCACGCGCGGCCTCGTGCGCGAGGCGGCCGCCCGCGGCGACGCCGGCCACGCCGACGCCTTGCCCTGGATCCTGGCCTGCAAGGCCGATGCCGGCGACACCGCGGTGCAGGTGACCAACGACGCCATGACGCTGTGTGGCGGCGTGGCCTACCGCGAGAACAGCCGCATCGCGCAGATGCTGCGCGATGCGCGCGCCAGCCACGTGATGGCCCCGACCACCGAGGTGCTCAAGCTGTGGCTGGGCCGCTCGCTGCTGGGCGTGCCGCTGCTGTAGCGATGCGCATGGAAGCGATCCTCGCCATCGCCGCGAGCGGCCCCGAAGCAGCCGAAGCCGATGCGGCGCGGCTGGCCGCGCAGGGCGTGGGCGCGCTGTGCGCCTTCGTGCCGCAGGCTGCGCTGGCGCAGCGCCTGGCCGTCAACGAGCCCGCGGAGGCGGGCGGCGTGGTGATGCTGCTGCCCTCGCTGGCCAACCCGCTGGCCGTGGCCCGCACGGTGCACGCCGCCTGGCCGCAGGCCTACCTGCTGATCGTGCGCGCGGAGGACGACCTTCCGCGCTTGCGGCGCGATCTCGGCATCGCGCCCATGCTGGGCCGCCAGTGGAGCCTGGCCGCCGTGGCGGAACCGGAACTGACGACCGCGCTGCGGCAGGCCCTGGCCTCCAGCCGCCAGCGCCGCCAGCTGCGCACCACGCTGGCCAGCGCCAATGCGAGGTTGCGCGAGACGCACGCCGTGTCGCTGGGCGAATACCACCGGCTGGTCACTTCGGAACACCACCTCTCCAACTTCCTGCGCCACTCCCAGGCCGCGGTCCTCGGCCTCGACGCGGCGGGCACGGTGCTGTTCTGGAGCGAAGGCGCCGCCGAGCTCCTCGGCGTGACGGTGCGCAGGGCGCTGGGCCGGCCGCTCGCGGAACTCGGGGACTGGGCGCGGGAGATCGTGCAGGCCGCCACCTCGCTCGCGCCCGAACATCCGCGGCAGCTGGTCGAACAGATGGTCCACCTGGGCGGGCAGGAGCGCGCGCTGGAGGCGATGCTGCTGCTCACGCCCGCGGTGGCCGCCGGCGCGCGCGGCACCTCGGTCGTGCTGCGCGACGTGACGGCGCGCCGGCGTGCCCAGGACCAGCTGCGCGAAGCCAACCTGCAGCTGCAGCGGCTGGTCTCCGAACGCACCGAGGCGCTGGAGAAGAGCCAGCTCGCGCTGCTGCAGGTGCAGAAGCTCGAGGCCATCGGCAAGCTCACCGGCGGCGTCGCGCACGACTTCAACAACGTGCTGCAGGTGATCGGCAGCAACCTGCAGCTGCTGCAGCCGCTGGTGCAGGACGCCGGCGAGTCGGAGCGCCTGCTGCGCGCCGCGCTGGCGGCAGTGGATCGCGGTGCGCGCCTGTCTTCGCAGCTGCTCGCGTTCGCGCGCCGGCAGCCGCTGGATCCCGTGCCGCTCAACGTCGGGCGCAAGCTGCACGAGATGGACGACCTGCTGCGGCGATCGCTGGGCGAGCACATCGAGGTGGAGAGCTCGCTGGCCGCCGGCCTGTGGACCACGCTCGCCGACGGCGGCCAGCTGGAAAACGTGATCCTCAACCTCGCGATCAACGCCCGCGACGCCATGCCCGAAGGCGGCCGGCTGACGCTGGAAGCCGCCAACGTGGTCCTCGACGAGGAGTACACGCGGACCGTCCCCGACCTGACCCCGGGCCAGTACGTGATGCTGGCGGTGTCCGACACCGGCCAGGGCATGCCGCCCGAGGTGGCGGCGCAGGCCTTCGAACCCTTCTTCACCACCAAGCCCGAGGGCAAGGGCACGGGCCTGGGCCTGAGCATGGCCTACGGTTTCGCCAAGCAGAGCGGCGGCCACATCCGCATCTACAGCGAACCGGGCCAGGGAACGACGGTGAAGCTGTACCTGCCCCGCTCCTTCGAGAAGGAAGTCATCCCGCCGCGGCATCCCACGGGCCCGGTGCAGGGCGGCAGCGAAACCATCCTGGTGGTGGAGGACGACCTCGCGGTGCAGGCCGTCGTGGTCGCCACGCTGCAGAGCCTGGGCTACCGCGTGCTGCGCGCCAGCGATGCCCAGGCCGCCCTGAGCATCCTGCAAAGCGGCGTGCACGTGGACCTGCTGTTCACCGACGTCGTGATGCCCGGGCCGCTGCGCAGCCCCGAGCTGGCGCAGCGCGCGCGCCAGCTGGTGCCCGGGATCGCGGTGCTGTTCACGAGCGGCTACACTCAGAACGCCATCGTGCACGGCGGCCGCCTGGACCCGGGCGTCGAGCTGCTGAGCAAGCCCTACCGGCAGGAGGACCTGGCGCGCAAGGTGCGCCACCTGCTGCTGCTGCACCGGCAGCAGGCGCGCACGCCGAAGCCGGCAGAGCCCGCGGAGCAGGCCGACGAACCCTCGTCGCCGGCGGGCGCCCTGCGCGTGCTGCTGGTGGAGGACGAGGCCGAACTGCGGGAAGTGACGCAGCAGATGCTGGAGCTGCTCGGGTGCCGCGTGCAGGCCGTCGCCAGCGCCGAAGCGGCGGACGCCGCGCTGCGCGCGGGCAGCTTCCACCTGCTGCTCACCGACATCAGCCTGCCCGGTCGCAGCGGGCTGGAGCTGGCGCGCGAAGCCCGCGCGCTGAACCCCGAGATGCAGGTGGTCGTGTCCTCCGGCTACGGCAAGGCCGATACCGACGCCGACACCTGGAACCTGCCCAAGCCCTACGGCCTGCCGGAACTGCAGTCCCTGATCGAGCGGGTGCAGGCGACCGTGGCCTGAGCTTCAGCGCCGCGCGCGTGCCGGGCGCACGTCGCACTTGAGGATGTCGCGCATGTACTTCACCGCCGCGGCCTTGGCCTGCGGCGTCTCGGCGGCGGTGCAGTCCGCCGGCACCCACACGCCCTCGAAGCCGCGCAGGAAGGCGTCCGCCGCGGTCATCTGCACGCACATGTCGGCGGACAGGCCGGCCACGATCAGTTCGCGCGCGCCCATGTCCTTGAGCAGCAGCTCCAGGGCGGTGCAGTAGAAGGCGGAGTGGCGCGGCTTGAGCAGCGTGATGTCGTGCGGCCGGGGGCGAGCATGCGCGCGATCTCGCCGCTGATGTCGTCGCGCTCGCAGCACTGCGTCACCAGGCCGTGGAAGTCCGACTGCCAGGAGCCGTAGTTGTCGTTGGCGTAGACCACCGCCACCTTCTGGCCCTCGAGCTGCTCGCGCAGCCGCCACGGTGGCGCGGGCCGCGACCAGCGCCGGCTTGGCGAGCTTGTCCGCGCCGGGGAAGTTCAGCGGGTTGATGAAGTCGACGAGGATCAGCACGCGCCGGCTGCGCGGCACCTTGGCAGGTTTCATGGGCAGGAATGCAAACGGCGCCCATGGTAGGGCGCCGTCGCGGCCGGTCCTGTAGGAACCGGGCTTTACTTCTTGCCGAGGCCCAGGAGCGCGGCGCCCTCGGTGTACAGCTTCACCTTGCCGGCCATGAAGCCGTCCATTTCCTCGACGCCGACGTTCACCAGCTCGAAGCCGCTCTTGGCCGCCAGCTCCTTCATCTCGGCGTCGTTGTTCATGGCGCGCCACAGGTCCGACAGGCGCTTGCGTTCGGCCGCCGGGGTGGACTTGGGCACGCCGATGCCGCGGTAGGCGCCGTCGACCCAGTCCACGCCCAGTTCCTTGAAGGTCGGCACGTCGGGCATCAGCGGATGCCGGCGGTCCATCGCCACGGCCAGCGGGCGGATGCGGCCCTTGTTGTTGATGGCGAAGGCGGTGTACGTCATCGCGCCGTCCACCTGCGCGCCCATCACCGAGGTGGCCATGTCGCCCGTGCCCTTGAACGGCACGTAGATGGTCTTCACGCCGAAGGCCTTGTTCATGCGCTCGTGCGCGGCGTGGTTGGCGGAGTTCTGCCCCGAGCCGCCGAGGCTCAGCTTGCCGGGGTTGGCCTTGGCCGCCTTGAGGAAGTCGTCGAAGTTGCGGATCGGGCTCTGCTCCGGCACCACCAGGATGTCGGGCGTGTAGTGGAACCAGAACACCGGGGTGACGTCCTGCGTCTTGTACTGCACCTGGCCTTCGATCGGCTGGAACACGATGTGCGGCAGGTTCACGCCGACCACGTTCATGCCGTCGCCCGGCAGCTGGTTCATCTGCGTCCACATCAGCGCGCCGCCGGCACCGGCCTTGTACTGGATGATGGTCTCGATGTTGGGGCAGCGCTTCTTCAGCACGACCTGCTGGTGGCGCGCCGACAGGTCGGACTCGCCGCCCGGCGGGAAGGCCTGCCAGTACATGACGTTCTTCTCGGGACAGGGCGCGGATTGCGCCATGGCCACGGGGGCCAGCAGCGCGAGCACGAGGGTGGAAAGGATGCGGATCATCGGTTGGTCTCCTTGTTCGACATTGGGCCCGCGGGTCAGCGGTTCTTCAACCGGGAAACTACCGCCGCCGTCACGTCAACCGTCTTCGCCTTGCCGCCGAGGTCGCCGGTATGCAGGTTCTTGTCGGCGGTGATTTCCTCGATGGCCTTCATCAGGCGCGCGGCCGCTTCCTTCTCGCCGAGGTGCTCGAGCAGCATCACGCAGCTCAGAAGGTGCCCACCGGGTTGGCGAGGCCCTTGCCCATGATGTCGAAGGCCGAACCGTGGATCGGCTCGAACATGCTGGGGTAGCGGCGCTCGGGATCGATGTTGCCGGTGGGCGCGATGCCCAGGCTGCCGGCCAGGGCGGCGGCCAGGTCGCTCAGGATGTCCGCGTGCAGGTTGGTGGCGACCAGCGTGTCGAGCGAGGCGGGGCGGTTCACCATGCGCGCCGTGCAGGCGTCCACCAGTTCCTTGTCCCACTTGACGTCCGGGAACTCCTTGCTGACCGACAGCGCGATCTCGTCCCACATCACCATCGCATGGCGCTGCGCGTTCGACTTGGTGACCACGGTGAGCTGCTTGCGCGGGCGCGACTGCGCCAGCTTGAAGGCGAATCGCATGATGCGCTCGACGCCGGCGCGGGTCATCATGCTCACGTCGGTGGCGACCTCGATCGGGTGGCCCTGGTGGGCGCGGCCGCCGACGCCGGCGTACTCGCCCTCGGAGTTCTCGCGCACGATCACCCAGTCCAGGTCCCTGGGCGCGCAGCGCTTCAGCGGCGCGTCGATGCCGGGCAGGATGCGCGTGGGCCGCACGTTGGCGTACTGGTCGAAGCCCTGGCAGATCTTCAGCCGCAGGCCCCACAGCGTGATGTGGTCCGGGATGTGCGGGTCGCCGGCGGAGCCGAACAGGATGGCGTCCATGTCGCGCAGCGCCTCCAGGCCGTCGTCCGGCATCATCTTGCCGTGCGCCCGGTACCAGTCGCCGCCCCAGCCGAAGTGTGCGAAGGAGAACGTGAAGTCGGCGCCGCTGCCGGCCAGCGCCTGCAGCACTTCCTGCCCCGCGGGGATGACTTCCTTGCCGATGCCGTCGCCGGGGATGCAGGCGATCCTGTAGGTCTTCATGGGAGTTCCTTTCAGCGCGCACTCTAGACCGGTGGCGCCGGAAAGAACGCCGCCGCCTTCATCCCATTGTTAACCTGGCCGGCAACAATGTCGGCCGCGCTCAGAGCGCCTTGTTCAGGTCGATGTCCAGGCCGGCCTGCTTGAGCTCGCGGGCCAGCAGCAGGCGCCAGACGCCGCCCGGATCCAGCGGCACGCGGGTGATCGCGTCGAGGCCGGGCGCGGAGCCCTGCGGCGCGAACAGCAGGCAGACGCGGGCGGCCCCGAGCACGCCCAGCAGGAAGCCGGTCTCCATCGGGCGGTCGGCGCGCATCAGGATCGCGAACTCGACGTGGCGCAAGCTTCTCCAGCGCTTCGGCGGAGGGCGTGGCGCCGGACCCGGGCACGGGCTCCAGGCCCATCTGCTTGAGGAAGGCGCTGAGCGCCTTGGCCGATTCATCGCCCGCGCGGCACACCACGGCCACGCGGCCGGTGCCTTGCGCCGCCGGCGCGAAGCCGTTGGTGGCCGGGCTGCGTGCGGCAGGGGCGGTGGCCTTGGCGGGGGCGGGCGTCGGAGTGGGTGGAGGTGTCGGCGCCGGGGTCGGCGCAGGCGTCGGCGCCGGGGTCGGCGCAGGCGTCGGCGCCGGGGTGGGTGCGGGCGTCGGTGCGGGCGTCGGTGCGGGAGTCGGTGCCGGCGTCGGTGCGGGAGTCGGTGCAGGAGTCGGCGCAGGAGTCGGCGCTGGCGTCGGAGCCGCAGTCGGTTCGGGCGTGGGTGCCGGCGTCGGCGCGGGGGTCGCTTCCGGCTTGAACTCCTCCACCATCGTCGCCGGCCCGGACACCAGCTGCTCCAGCCTTTCCTCGAGCAGGTCGTTGACCGCGCCCAGGCGGTTCATCGCCGCCGCCAGCGCCTTCTTCACCTCGGCGTGGAATTCGTCCTGGGTGTAGCGGTCCCCGAAGGTCGCGTCGAGCGCCTCGTCGAGCGGGCCGATCGCGTGCTGCTTGTACAGCGGCGAAGCCAGGCCGAGGGCTTCGCCCACCAGCTTGTTGACGTTCTTCTGCACGCCTTCGAGCCGCCCGTCCCAGCGGTCCGAGATGCCGGACACGTCGAAGTTGCGCAGCTCCTTGATGCGCCTGGCGATGCGATCCTGCACCGCCTCGATCTCCACGCGGCTCTGGGCTCCCCCAGGCTTCCCGTTCGACATGCCCCGCTCCTCAGTGTCCGGTCACTTTACCAGCGGGTGCCGGAGGAACGCGAGCGGGGGCCGGGCAGAATGCGTGGGATTGTTAACCCGTGTCTCACCAATGCCTCACCCGGGTGCCTCGCAGGAAATGCAGTTCTTCAGCGTGCTGATGCGATGCGGCAGCCTGTCCGCCGCCGCGCGCGAGCTGCAGGTGAGCCCGCCGGCCATCAGCAAGCGGCTGGCGGCGCTGGAGGCCCGGCTGGGCGTGACGCTGCTCAATCGCACGACGCGGCGCCTGGCCCTC
Source organism: Ramlibacter montanisoli (assembly GCF_013087525.1). Taxonomy (GTDB): domain Bacteria; phylum Pseudomonadota; class Gammaproteobacteria; order Burkholderiales; family Burkholderiaceae_C; genus Ramlibacter; species Ramlibacter montanisoli. The sequence continues at coordinate 145,082 of NZ_JABFCS010000002.1, forward strand.
ACCCACGAGGGCGAGACCTACCTGGGCAACGCCCGGCGCATCCTCGGCGAGATCGAGACGCTGGAGCGCGAACTGCAAGGGGCCCGCTCCGAGCCGACCGGCCTGCTGCGCGTGAACGCCACGCTCGGCTTCGGCCGCACGCATGTCGCCCCCGCCATCGCCACCTTCGCGCGCACGCACCCGAAGGTGGAGATGCAGCTGCAGCTGTCGGTCAACCCGCCTCCGCTCAGCGACGACGCCTTCGACGTGTGCGTGCGCTTCGGCGAACCACCGGAAGCGCGCGTGGTCGCCCGCCTGCTGGCGCCCAACCGGCGGCTGCTGTGCGCCTCACCGGCCTACCTGCAAAGGCAGGGGACGCCGCGCACGCCGCACGAGCTGGCGGCGCACAGCATCATCGCGATCCGCCAGGGCGAAGAGGCCTACGGCTCCTGGCGCCTGCGCTCCGGCAAGCGGGTGGAAACGGTGCGGGTGCGCGGCAGCCTGAGCACCAACGACGGCGAGATCGCCGTGAACTGGGCGCTGGCCGGCCACGGCATCGTGCTGCGCGCCGAGTGGGACGTGGCGCGCTACCTGCGCAGCGGCCGGCTGCGCCAGGTGCTGGAGAACTGGCAGACACCGCCGGCGGACATCCATGCGGTGTACCCGGTGCGGCACCAGGGGACGGCGCGCGTGCGCGCGTTCGTGGATCACCTGGCGGAGCATTTCGCGAAGCTGGCGCTCTAGCTCACAGCACCAGCATCGCCCGGAAGTCGTTCACGTTGGTATGCGTCGGCCCGGTCACCACGAGGTCGCCGAGCGCATGGAAATAGCCGTACGCGTCGTTGCGTGACAGGTAGCCATCGATCTTCATGCCCTGCGCCAGCGCCCGCTGCAGCGTGTCCGGCCCTATGAAGGCACCGGCGTTGTCCTCCATGCCGTCGATGCCGTCGGTGTCCGCCGCCAGGGCCCAGACGCCGGCCTGTCCCTGCAGCGCCTGCGCGAGGCCCAGGCAGAACTCGCCGGCCCGGCCACCGCGGCCGCGTGCCGTGCCTTCGGGCTGCTTGCGCACCGTGACGGTGGTCTCGCCGCCCGAGAGGATCACGCAAGGGCGGCCGAAGGGCTGGCCGCGCAGCGCCACGGCGCGCGCGAGCGCCGCGTGCACCTTGCCGACCTCGCGCGATTCGCCTTCCATCTCGTCGCTGAGGATGTGGGCCTCCAGTCCCGCAGCGCGCGCGGCGGCGGCCGCGGCTTCCAGCGACTGCTGCGGCGTGGCGATCATGTGCACTTCCTGGCCCTGGAACACCGCGTCGGCGGGCTTGGGCGTTTCCAGCGCGCCCTGCTCCAGCAGGCTCATGATGGCGCCGGGCACCTCGATCGCGTAGCGCTGCAGGATCGCCACCGCGTCGGCGCAGCTGGTCGCGTCGGGCACCGTCGGCCCGCTGGCGATGACGGAAGGGTCGTCGCCCGGCACGTCGCTGATCGTCAGCGTGACCACGCGCGCGGGCGCGCAGGCGGCCGCGAGCCGGCCGCCCTTGATGCGCGAGAGGTGCTTGCGCACGCAGTTCATCTCGGTGATGTTGGCGCCGGAGTCCAGCAGCTGGCGGTTGATGCGCTGCTTGTCCTCCAGCGTCAGGCCCTCGGCCGGCAGCGTCAGCAGCGCCGAGCCGCCGCCGGAAATCAGGCACAGCACCAGGTCGTCGCTCGTGAGGCCGCGCGTGAGCGCCAGGATGCGTTCGGCGGCCTGCAGGCCGGCCGCGTCCGGTACCGGGTGCGACGCCTCGACCACCTCGATGCGCTCGCGCACGCCCGCGGGGCGCGGCGGCGTGTGGTGGTAGCGCGTGACCACCAGGCCCGACAGCGGGGCGTCCTGCGGCCAGAGGGCCTCGACCGCCTGCGCCATCGCGCCGCCGGCCTTGCCGGCGCCGAGCACCAGCGTGCGGCCCCTGGGCGGCCGCGGCAGGAAGGGGGCGGTGTTGTGCAGCGGCAGGGCACGGTGCACCGCGGCGCGGTACAGGTGTTCCAGGAAGGCGCGGGGTTGCGTGCGGGGGTCGGGCGCGGTCATCGGGGGTCTCCAGCGCCCGATTGTGACGCGCCCGGCCCGCCGGGGCTCACTCGGTCTTCGCCCCGCCCTCGAACCAGCGCCCCACCAGCACCCGCTCCGCATCCGTCATCTGCGTCGCGTTGTTCAGCGGCATGGTCCTGGCCACCACCGACTGCTGGTACACGGCCTGCGCGTGCTGCTTCACGGCCTGCGGCGTGTCCAGCCGCACGTTCTTCATCTGCAATTGCGCGCCGTGGCACTGGTAGCAGCGCTGCTCCAGCACCTTCTTCAGCGCCGCGTAGTCGGCGCTGCCCACCGGCGCCTTGGCCGCCTCGCTGGGCTGCGGCGTGAGCCAGGCCACCACCGCGGCGATCACCACCACGCCGACCAGCGCGTAGCCCAGCGGATGCCGGTTGCGGCCCAGCTTCCAGCCATGGCGCATCACGAAGAACTGGCGGATCGCGGCGCCGGCGAACATCATCAGGATCAGCACCAGCCAGTTCAGCTTGTGCGTGTACAGGAAGCTGTAGTGGTTGGACAGCATCGCGAACAGCACGGGCAGCGTGAAGTAGGTGTTGTGCACGCTGCGCTGCTTGCCGCGCGCGCCGTGGATCGGCTCCACCGGCTCGCCCGCCGCGATGGACTTCACCACCTTCTTCTGGCCGGGGATGATCCAGAAGAACACGTTCGCGCTCATGGCCGTGGCCAGCATCGCGCCCACCAGCAGGAAGGCCGCGCGCCCCGCGAACCAGTGGCAGGCCAGCCAGGAGGCGACGCACACCAGCACCAGCACCAGGGCGCCCACGATCGCATCGCCCTTCTCGCGCTGGCCGAAGACGCGGCAGATCGCGTCGTAGAGCAGCCAGAACACGACCATGAAGGACAGCAGCGAACCGCAACGGCCGCGGCCGGCGACCAGTCCATCAGCGACTTGTCGACCAGGTAGGCGCCCGCATTCCACAGGTAGGAAACCGTGAACAGCGCGAAGCCCGAGAGCCAGGTGGAATAGCTTTCCCAGAAGAACCAGTGCAGGTGCGGCGGCAGCTGCGGCGGCGCCACGGCGTACTTCACCGGGTGGTAGAAGCCGCCGCCGTGCACGGCCCACAGCTCGCCCGTCGCGCCCTGCGCGCGCAGCCTGTCGTCACGCGGCGGCGTGAGGCTGCTGTCCAGGAAGACGAAGTAGAAGGAGGAACCGACCCAGGCGATTGCCGTGATCACGTGCAGCCAGCGCAGCAGCAGGTTGGCCCAGTCGAGGAGGTAGCTTTCCATGTCTCATGACCCCGGAGGACCTGCTCACCACCGCGGGCGCTCTGAGCAGAGGAAAGTCGCGCCTGTTCCGCGCCGCTGCGACTTGTGGACGAAAGTGTATACAGCCTGCGGGGCTCAGGGAAGGGAGCCTGCAGCAGCTGTGCCGCCACGGCGACGGCGATCACCTCCGGCTGCTTGCCCGCGATGCCGGGAATGCCGATCGGGCAGGTGACCTGCGCCAGTTCCTGCTTGCGGAAGCCCCGTTCCTCCAGCCGGTGGCGGAAGGTCGCCCACTTGGTCTTGCTGCCGATCAGTCCCACGTAGCGCAGGTCGCCGCGTTCGCGCAGGCGCTTGAGGCAGGCGGCGACGATGTCCAGGTCCTCCGCGTGGCTGAAGCTCATGACCAGCACGCGCGAGTGCGGCGCCAGGTCCGCCACGGCGGCGTGCACCGGGTCCGAGTGCTCGCAGGTGACGTTGTCCGGCACCCGGTCCGGGAAGATCTCGTCGCGGCTGTCGATCCAGGTCACGTCGAACGGCAGGGTGCCGAGCAAGGTGACCAGCGCCTTGCCGACATGGCCGCCGCCGAACAGCGCCAGGGGCGCCGCTTCGTTGTGCAGGCGCTGCTCCACGGACCGCGCGTCGGACGCCGCGAGCCGCTCGTACCGCAGGTGCACCACCCCCGCAGCACTGGCCCAAAGTGGGCCCGAGCGGATAACGCAGGACGTCCGCACCGGTGCCGCCCGCGAGCCGGCGGCGCGCCTCCTCGATGGCTTGCAGTTCGAGGTGGCCGCCACCGATCGTGCCGGTCACGGTCCGGGCAAAGACAGCCATCCAGGCGCCTGCGTCGCGCGGCACCGAGCCGGCGGTCTCGTGGACGGACACCAACACAGCATCCTCCACCCCCAGCCGTTCCGTGACTTCTTTGATGGGCAGCATTTATTAGGACGTAGCGAAAGGCAAGTACACGATGCGATTGGTAACGAAGGTCATCATGGCGCCGCGGAACCGCGTTGTAGATTCCGCTGGCGCTTCGCCCCAGTAAGCAAAGCACACCGCGAGGACAACCCATGAAGTATCACCCGACACTGCGTCTTGCCACTCCCGCGCTGCTTGGCGTCGCCGCCCTGCTCGCTTCCTGCTCGTCGCCGCCGCCGGAGCCCCCGCGCGCCGCCGCTCCCGCCCCCGCTCCGGCCGCACCGGCCGCCAGGGTCGCGCCGCCGCAAGTCGCCTCCTCCCCGCAGATGGTGATCAAGTCGTCCAATGCGCAGGATCCGCGCGCCTACCGCAAGGATGCGGCGCAGCATATCTACGCCAAGAACAGCGAACGCATCTGGAAGGGCCGCATGCCCCCGCTGCTGTACGCCGTGGGCGTGCTGCAGGTGGAAGTGGACGGCCAGGGCCAGGTACGCAACCTGAGCTGGATGCGCGCCCCCAAGCACGCGCCGGAAGTGATCGCCGAGATCGAGAAGACCGTGAAGGCCGCCGCCCCCTACCCGGCACCGGCCCGCATGGGCAAGGTGGTCTACACCGACACCTGGCTGTGGCACAAGAGCGGCCGCTTCCAGCTGGACACGCTGACGGAAGGCCAGGACTGAGTCCACCGCGGCACTTCGAAAAGGCCGGCTGACGCCGGCCTTTTTCATTGTTCAGGAGCCGCGGTAGGTGGAATAGCTCCACGGGCTCACCAGCAGCGGCACGTGGTAGTGCTGGTCGGCGTGGGCGATGCCGAAATCCAGCGTCACGCGGTCCAGGAAGGGCGGGTCCGGCAGCGCGATGCCGCGCGAGCGGAAGTACGCCGCCACCTCGAACACCAGCCGGTAGGTTCCCTTCTTCAGGTTCGCGTCGTCGAACAGCGGCCCTTCCGGGTTGCGGCCGTCCGCGTTCAGCACGAAGCGCTTGACCAGCGCGGGCTCGCCCTGGCCCGTGGCATAGAGCTCCACCGCCATGCCGGGCGCCGGCGTGCCGTGCATGGTGTCGAGGACGTGCGTGCTGAGGCCCATGGCGATCTCCGGGATTGTCCACCGGAGTGTATACACGTTTCTCCGCCCCGGCTATCATGGCCGCATGCAGTCCTCCCCGACCCGCACCATCGTCGAGACGCTCACGCGCGCCATCGTCGAGCACCGGCTGCAGCCAGGCACCAAGCTCGCCGAGCAGAAGCTGGCCGACCACTTCGGCGTGTCGCGCACGCTGGTGCGGCAGGCCCTGTTCCAGCTGGTGCAGAAGCACCTGGTGCGCATGGAGCCGGCGCGTGGCGCTTTCGTCGCCGCGCCCACGGTGGAGGAGGCGCGCCAGGTGTTCCAGGTGCGGCGCCTGCTGGAAGCCGAGGTGGTGCGCGAGTTCATCCGCAAGGTGACGCCGGCCAGGCTGAAGGCGCTGCGCGAGCACATCGCGCAGGAGAAGGCCGCCATGGGCCGCGAGGACGCGAGCGAGCGCCAGCAGCTGCTGGGCGACTTCCACGTGCGCATCGCGGAGCTGGCCGACAACACGGTGCTGGCGCAGATCCTGCGTGACCTGGTGTCGCGCAGCTCGCTGATCACGCTGATGTACCAGCGGGACAGCTTCGCCGCGCATTCGCAGGAGGAGCACGTTGAGCTGGTGAAGGCGCTCGCCGCGAAGGACGAGAAGCGCGCCGTCAGGCTGATGGAAGAACACCTGCTGCACGTGGAGGAAAGCCTCGCCTTCGACCGCCCCGTCCCCACCCACGACATCGCCGTCGCCCTCGCCTGAGCCACCCGCCATGACCCACGTCTACGACTCCACCGCGCCCTACCCGCGCGACCTCGCCGGCTACGGCCGCAACCCGCCGCACGCGCAGTGGCCCGGCCAGGCACGCATCGCCGTGCAGTTCGTGCTGAACTTCGAGGAGGGCGGCGAGAACTCCGTGTTGCACGGTGACGCCGGCTCCGAGCAGTTCCTGTCGGAGATGTTCAACCCCGCGGCCTATCCCGAGCGGCACCTGAGCATGGAAGGCATCTACGAATACGGCTCGCGCGCCGGCGTGTGGCGCATCCTGCGCGAGTTCGAGCGGCGCGGGCTGCCGCTCACCGTGTTCGGCGTCAGCACCGCGCTGGAGCGCTGCCCGGACGTCACGCAGGCCTTCGCGGAACTGGGACACGAGATCGCCTGCCATGGCTGGAAGTGGATCCACTACCAGGGCACGCCGGAAGCGGTGGAGCGCGAGCACATGCGGCTGGCGATGGAGGGCATCGCGAGGCTCACGGGCGAGCGGCCGCTGGGCTGGTACACGGGACGCGACAGCCCGAACACGCGCCGTCTGGTGGCGGACTACGGCGGCTTCGACTACGACAGCGACTACTACGGCGACGACCTGCCCTTCTGGATGAAGGTGCGCAGGACCGACGGCAACACCGTGCCGCACCTGGTGGTGCCCTACACGCTGGACTGCAACGACATGCGCTTCGCGCTGCCCCAGGGCTACTCGCACGCCGATCCCTTCTTCCAGTACATGCGCGACAGCTTCGACGCGCTCTATGCCGAAGGCGACGAGGCGCCGAAGATGATGAGCGTCGGCATGCACTGCCGCCTGCTCGGGCGGCCGGGCCGCATCACCGCGCTGCAGCGCTTCCTGGACCACGTCGCCAAGCACGATCGCGTCTGGGTCTGCAGGCGCATCGACATCGCGCGCCACTGGAAGCAGGTCCACCCTTACCAGGAGGGCTGACATGCCCCTCACCATCGAACAAGTCAACGCCTCCGACACTGCCGAAGCCGCCCGCCTGCTGGACGGCCTCTACGAGCACTCGCCCTGGATCGCGCAGCAGGCGCTGGCCGCCCGGCCGTTCCGGTCCCTGAGCCACCTGAAGCAGGCGATGGCGGACATCGTGCGCCAGGCACCTGCGGAAAAACAGCTCGCGCTGATCCGCGCCCACCCCGAGCTCGCCGGCAAGGCGATGGTCTCCAGGACGCTGACGGCCGAATCCACCAACGAGCAGGGCAAGGCCGGACTGACCGACTGCACGCCCGAAGAGTTCGCGCGCATCCAGCAGCTCAACGCCGACTACAACGCGAAGTTCGGCTTTCCCTTCATCCTGGCGGTGCGCGGGCCGCGCGGCACCGGCCTCACGCGCGGCGAGATCATCGCCACCTTCGCGCGGCGGCTGGACAACCCCCGATTTCGAGCGCGCCGAAGCGCTGCGCAACATCCACCGCATCGTGGAGCTGCGCCTGAACGACAAGTTCGGCGTGGAGCCGACGCTGGGCAACCTGGTGTGGGACTGGCAGGAGACGCTGGCGCAGCACAGCGACCCGGGCTTTGCCGAGAAGGGGCAGCTGACCGTCACCTACCTGACCGAAGCGCACCGGGCGGCGGCGAAGCAGATCGCCGCGGACATGCGCGAGTGCGGTTTCGACAGCGTGGAGATCGACGCCGTGGGGAACGTCGTTGGGCGGCTTGATCCTGCTCCTCCCCCCTCCGGGGGAGGGCTGGGGTGGGGGCGCTACCTGCTGACCGGCTCCCACTACGACACCGTCCGCAACGGCGGCAAGTACGACGGCCGCCTGGGCATCTTCACGCCCATGGCCTGCGTGCGTGAGCTCGCGCGCTCCGGCCGGCGCCTGCCCTTCGGCATCGAGGTGGTCGCCTTCTCGGAGGAAGAAGGCCAGCGCTACAAGGCCACCTTCCTGGGCTCGGGCGCGCTGATCGGCCATTTCAACCCGGCCTGGCTGGACCAGAAGGACGCCGAGGGCGTCACCATGCGCGAAGCCATGCGCAACGCCGGCCTGCCCGCCACCATCGAGGCGATCTCCGCGCTCAAGCGCGACCCGGCGCGCTACCTCGGCTTCGTCGAGGTCCACATCGAGCAGGGTCCGGTGCTCAACGAACTCGACATCCCGCTGGGCATCGTCACCTCCATCAACGGCGGCGTGCGCTACCAGTGCGAGGTGAACGGCATGGCCAGCCACGCCGGCACGACCCCGATGGACCGCCGGCGCGACGCCGCGGTGGCCGTCGCCGAACTCGCGCTGTACGTGGAACAGCGTGCCGCGCGCGACGGCGACTCGGTCGGCACCATCGGCATGCTGCAGGTGCCCGGCGGCTCGATCAACGTGGTGCCGGGCCGCTGCCTGTTCTCGCTGGACCTGCGCGCGCCACGCGATCCGCAGCGCGATGCGCTGGTGGCCGACGTGCTGGCGAAGCTCGCGGAGATCTGCGAGCGGCGCGGCCTGCGCCACGGCGTGGAAGAGACCATGCGCGCCGCCGCCGCGCCGAGCGCCCCGCCCTGGCAGCAACGCTGGGAGCAGGCCGTGGAATCGCTGGGCGTGCCGCTGTACCGCATGCCCAGCGGCGCCGGGCACGACGCGATGAAGCTGCACGAAGTGATGCCGCAGGCCATGCTGTTCGTGCGCGGGCAGAACTCCGGCATCAGCCACAACCCGCTGGAATCCACCACCAGCGACGACATCCAGCTGGCCGTGCTGGCCTTCCAGCACCTGCTGGAGCAGCTGGCGAAGGAAATCCGATGAGCCCCCACGAGAAACTCGATGCCTGGATCGACGCCCACTTCGACGAGGAAGTGCGCTTCCTGCAGGAGCTGGTGCGCGTGCCCACCGACACGCCCCCGGGCAACAACGCGCCGCATGCGGAGCGCACCGCCGAACTGCTGAAGGGCTTCGGATTCGAGGCCGAGAAGCATCCGGTGCCGGACGCGGAAGTCAAGGCGCACGGACTGCAGTCCATCACCAATGTGATCGTGCGGCGGCGCTACGGCGAAGGCCGCACCATCGCTCTGAACGCGCACGGCGACGTGGTGGCCCCCGGCGAGGGCTGGACCCGCGATCCCTATGGCGGCGAGATCGCCGACGGCAGGATCTACGGCCGCGCCACCGCCGTGAGCAAGGGCGACTTCGCCAGCTTCACCTTCGCGGTGCGCGCGCTGGAGTCGCTGCAGGCGAAGCTGAAAGGCGGCGTCGAACTGCACTTCACCTACGACGAGGAAGTGGGCGGCGAGCTCGGTCCCGAGTGGCTGCTGAAGAACAAGCTGACCAAGCCGGACCTGCTGATCGCCGCCGGCTTCAGCTACGAGGTGGTGACCGCGCACAACGGCTGCCTGCAGCTGGAAGTCACCGTGCACGGCAAGATGGCGCACGCGGCGATCCCGGACAGCGGCATCGATGCGCTGCAGGGCGCGGTGAAGATCCTCAATGCCCTGTATGCGCAGAACGCGCTGTACAAGCAGGTCACGTCCAAGGTCACCGGCATCAAGCACCCCTATCTGAACGTGGGACGGATCGAAGGCGGCACCAATACCAACGTGGTCCCCGGCAAGGTGGTGTTCAAGCTCGATCGCCGCATGATCCCGGAGGAGAACCCGCAGGAAGTGGAGGCGAAGGTGCGGCAGGTGATCGCCGACGCAGCCGCCGGCTTCGCGGGCACGGTGGAGATCCGCCGCCTGCTGCTGGCCAACTCGCTTCGGCCGCTGCCGGGCGGCGAGGCCCTGGTGCAGGCGATCCAGAAGCACGGGAAGGCGCTGTTCGGGCAGGACATCCCCGCGATGGGCACGCCGCTGTACACCGACGTGCGCCTCTATGCGGCCGCCGGAATCCCGGGCGTCATCTACGGCGCCGGGCCACGCACCGTGCTGGAATCCCACGCCAAGCGCGCCGACGAACGCCTGGAACTGGAAGACCTGCGCCGCGCGACCAAGGTGATCGCCCGGACGCTCTACGACCTGCTGGCCTGAGCGCACCCGTCATCGGCCTCCACAGGCTCTGCAGCCGGGACGAAAGCGACGATGCCGCGTCTCCCCTCAGCTGACGACTTCCTTACATCGCGCGGCGGCTCTCAGGGATAGTCCCGACGCGTCGAGTGCCCGCGCGTCAGATGCGCGTCAGCCAGGCTGCCGAAGCTGAACTCTCCAACAAACAGGAGACATCATGGCTGTGGCATCCAGCGCCGGCGCGACGCCGGTGGCAACCAGCGGTGCGATGACGCGCGAGGAAAAGAAGGTGATCTTCGCCTCCTCGCTCGGCACCGTGTTCGAGTGGTACGACTTCTACCTGTACGGATCGCTCGCCGCGATCATCGCCAAGCAGTTCTTCTCGGGCCTCGATCCGACCTCGGCCTACATCTTCGCGCTGCTGGCGTTCGCCGCCGGCTTCCTGGTGCGTCCCTTCGGCGCCATCGTGTTCGGCCGCCTGGGCGACATGATCGGCCGCAAGTACACCTTCCTGGTGACGATCCTGATCATGGGCGCGTCGACCTTCATCGTCGGCCTGCTTCCCAGCTACGCGGCGATCGGCATTGCCGCCCCGGTGATCCTGATCGCGCTGCGCATGCTGCAGGGCCTGGCCCTCGGCGGCGAGTACGGCGGTGCCGCGACCTACGTCGCCGAGCACGCACCGCACGGCAAGCGCGGCGCCTACACCTCGTGGATCCAGACCACCGCGACGCTGGGCTTGTTCCTGTCGCTGCTGGTGATCCTGGGCGTGCGCAACTTCCTGGGCGAGAAGGAGTTCGGTGACTGGGGCTGGCGCATTCCCTTCCTGCTGTCCATCGTGTTGCTCGGCATCTCGGTGTGGATCCGCCTGAGCCTGAACGAATCGCCTGCCTTCCAGAAGATGAAGGCCGAAGGCAAGACTTCCAAGGCGCCGCTGGCCGAGTCCTTCGGCCAGTGGAAGAACCTGAAGATCGTGATCCTGGCGCTGCTGGGCCTCACCGCCGGCCAGGCGGTCGTGTGGTACACGGGCCAGTTCTACGCCCTGTTCTTCCTCACGACCATCGCGAAGGTCGACATCACCACGGCCAACCTGCTGATCGCCGCCTCGCTGCTGATCGGCACGCCCTTCTTCATCCTGTTCGGTTCGCTGTCCGACCGGATCGGGCGCAAGCCGATCATCATGGCGGGCTGCCTGCTGGCCGCGCTCACCTACTTCATGGTGTTCCCGATGCTGCTGAAGGCCGCCAATCCCGGCATCGTGGCCGCGCAGCAGGCGACCAAGGTGACGGTCACGGCCGATCCCGCGCAGTGCTCGTTCCAGGGCAGCCCGATCGCGCGCGACATCGACTTCACGTCCTCGTGCGACATCGCCAAGCGGGCGCTGACCCAGTCCTACGTGCCGTACGAGAACAAGGCGGGCGCCGCCGGTTCCGTCGCGACGATCACGCTGGGCGACAAGGTGCTGACCGCGCCGACGGGCACGCTGAACGAGGCGCGCAACGGCTTCTCCGCGGAGAGCACCAAGGCCATCGCCGACTTCCGCAAGGGCCTGGGCGACACCGCCAAGGCCGCGGGCCTGACGCAGGCCGCGGACACGGCGAAGATGAACAAGGGCATGGTGCTGGCCATCCTGGTGTACCTGGTGATCCTGGTGACCATGGTGTACGGCCCGATCGCGGCCATGCTGGTGGAGCTGTTCCCCACCCGCATCCGCTACACCTCCATGAGCCTGCCGTACCACATCGGCAACGGCTGGTTCGGCGGCCTGCTGCCCACCACCGCCTTCGCCATGGTGGCCGCCACCGGCGACATCTTCTACGGCCTGTGGTACCCGGTGATCGTGGCCGCGGGCACCTTCATCATCGGCATGCTGTTCATCCGCGAGACCAAGGACGTGGACATCTACGCGCGTGACTGACCCGGCCTTGCGCCTGCAGGAGGCCCGCTTCGGCGGGCCTTTTATGGCGTGCCGCGGGCGCCCACGGCGGAATGGGCGGGGTCTAAGGGTTAGCCTGCACCCGAATGGGGCACCGGGGTCGGTATCTTCCTTGCTTTCCCAGCGAAGCAAGCAGGAGCAGTCCATGACCCCCATCCAGAAACTCGCCGCGGGTGCGCTCGCAGCGGCCCTCGTCGTTGCCGCGCCCGCCTGGGCCGGCAAGAAGAACGACACGCTGAACATGGCGTACGACCAGGCGCCGGAGAGCGTGGACCCCTACTTCAACAACGTGCGCATCGGGGTGATCCTCACCGCCAACGTCTGGGACACCTTGCTCTACCGTGACCCGGTGACGCACGAATACAAGGGGCAACTGGCGAAGAGCTGGCGGCAGGTGGACGACAAGACGCTCGAATTCGAGCTGCGCCAGGGCATCAAGTTCCACAACGGCGAGGACTTCGACGCCGACTCGGTGGTGCACACCCTCACCTTCGTCGCCGACCCGGCGAACAAGGCCGTGACGCAGCAGAACGTGCAGTGGATCCAGCGCGTGGACAAGATCGACCGCTACAAGGTGCGCGTGGTCAGCAAGGAGCCCTTCCCGGCGGCCAAGGACTACCTGGCCACCACGCTGGCGATCCTGCCCGCCAGGTACTACAAGGAAGTGGGCCCCAAGGGCATGAACGCCAAGCCGATCGGATCGGGCCCCTACAAGGTGGTGGAGCACGTCCCGGGCAAGTCGATCACGCTGGAGAAGTTCGACGGCTACTTCCGCGAGTCGCCGCGCACGCAGCCGAAGATCGGCAAGGTGCGCATCCGCTTCATCCCCGACCGCCAGACGCAGATGGCCGAAGTGCTGGCCGGCGGCGAGGAATTCATCATGCACGTGCCCAAGGACCAGGCGGAAAAGCTGCAGGCCGTGCCGCACCTGCAGGTGCTCAGCGGCAACACCATGCGCATCGTGTTCCTGCAGATGAACACGCTGGACGGCGCGCCCGCCCCGCAGCTGAAGGACCTGCGCGTGCGCAAGGCGATCGCGCACGCGATCGACCGCGAGGCGATCATCAAGAACATCGTGGGCGGCGGCGCCGAGATGCTGCACACCATCTGCACGCCGTCGCAGGTGGGCTGCACGCACGAGGGCGCGCCGGTCTACAAGTACGACCCGGCGCTGGCGAAGAAGCTGCTGGCCGAAGCGGGCTACCCGAACGGCTTCGAGGTGGACATCCACGCCTACCGCGAGCGCAACCAGACCGAGGCCATCATCAACTACCTGCAAGCGGTGGGCATCAAGGCCAAGCTGAACTTCATGCAGTACGCCGCCATGCGCGACCAGGTGCGCGCCAACAAGGCGGCGCTGGTGCACCAGACCTGGGGCTCCAACCTGGTGAACGACACCTCGGCGTCCACGCCCGTGTACTACGGCGGCGGCGCGGACGACATCGCGCGCAACCCGCAGATCAAGGACCTGCTGGACAAGGGCGACCACACGGTGGAACCCAAGGCGCGCAACGAGTACTACAAGAAGGCGCTCAACCTGATCGCCGAGAACGCGTATTCGGTGCCGCTGTGGTCGCTGCCGGTGTATTACGTGGCGACCAGGGAATTGAACTTCCGCCCCTACGCCGACGAGCTGCCGCGTCTCTGGGAGATGAGCTGGAAGTAAACCGCGAAAGCGGCCGATGCTGTTCTACATCCTCAAGCGCCTCGGGCTGGCCGTGCTCGTGGCGCTCACCGTCTCGTTCATCGCCTACCTGCTGGTCTTCGTCTCGGGCGATCCCGCCGTGGCGCTGGCCGGCGAGGGCGCGCGCGCGGCGGATATCGAGATGGTGCGCAAGACCTACGGCTTCGACCGCCCGATCGCCGTGCAGTACGCGGAGTGGCTGGGCAAGCTGCTGCGCGGCGACCTCGGGACCTCGGTGTACTTCAAGACCGAGGTGGCGCCGCTGGTGGCGCAGAAGCTGGGCACGACCCTGATCCTGGGCGCCGCCGCGATCGCCGTGGCGCTGGCGATCTCGGTGCCGCTGGGCGTGCTGGCCGCGATCTACCGCCAGAGCTGGATCGACCGGCTGTGCCTCGCCGTCGCGGTGCTCGGCCAGGCCCTGCCCAACTTCTTCTTCGCGCTGCTGCTGATCATGCTGTTCTCCATCACCTGGCGCGTGCTGCCGGTGTCGGGCAGCGGCACCTGGCAGCACTTCGTGATGCCGGCGCTGGCCCTGGGCTACTACGCGGCGCCCGCGTTCATGCGGCTGATCCGCGCCGGCATGATCGAGGTGCTGGATGCCGACTACATCCGCACGGCGCGCGCCAGGGCCTGCCGCCGGCCACCGTGGTCTTCAAGCACGCGCTGCGCAACGCGATCGTGCCGGTGGTGGCCCTGGCGGCCGTGCAGCTGGGCTTCCTGCTCGGGGGCTCGGTGGTGATCGAGACCATCTTCGCGCTCGACGGCCTGGGCTACCTCGCCTACCAGAGCATCAGCAACAAGGACTTCCCGGTGATGCAGGTGATCGTGCTGCTGCTGTCGGTGATCTACGTCGTGCTCACGCTGGCGGCCGATGTCGCGAACGCGTGGCTCGACCCGCGCATCCGGGTGGCCTGATGTCGGCGCAACTCCCCATCGCCGTCGACGCGCTGCCGGAACTGCAGGCGGCGCCCGTGCCGCCGTCGGCGCTGCGGCGCTTCTTCCGCAACAAGGCGCTGGTGGTCGGCGGCGGCATCCTGCTGGCGATCGTGCTGCTGGCGATCTTCGCGCCGCTGTTCAGCCCCCACGACCCCTACGTGCAGGACCTCGCGAACCGCACGGTTCCGCCGGCCTGGGCCGCGCAAGGCAGCTGGGCCCATCCGCTGGGAACCGACGCGCTAGGGCGCGACTACCTCTCGCGCCTGATCCACGGCGCCCGCATCTCGCTGCTGATCGGCGTGAGCGTGGCGCTGATCTCCGGCGTGATCGGCACCACCATGGGCCTGCTGGCCGGCTACTTCGGCGGCCGGACCGACATGCTGGTGTCCTTCATCGTGACCACGCGCCTGTCCATGCCGGTGATCCTGGTGGCGCTGGCCACCGTGGCGCTGGTCGGCGGCTCGCTGTGGGTCGTGATCCTGGTGCTGGGGCTGCTCAAGTGGGACCGCTTCGCCGTGGTCATGCGCAGCGCGACGCAGCAGGTGCGTTCGCTGGAATACGTCGCCGCGGCGCAGGCCGCCGGCGCATCGACGGCGCGCATCATCCGCAGCGAAGTGCTGCCCAACGTGTTGCCGCACCTGATCGTGGTGGCCTCGCTGGAAGCCGCCAGCGCGATCCTGCTGGAAGCCTCGCTGTCCTTCCTGGGCCTGGGCGTGCAGCCGCCGCTGCCGTCCTGGGGCCTGATGATCTCCGAAGCCAAGGCCTACATGTTCTTCTCCTTCTGGCTGATCGCCATCCCGGGCAGCGCGCTGGCGCTGCTGATCTTCGCGATCAACCTGGCCGGCGACGGCCTGCACCAGGTGTTCATGCCCCATGAGCGCAGCTGACGCCAGCGTCGTCCTCGACGTGCAGGGCCTGCACGTGGACATCCCCACGGGTTCGGGCGTGGTGCATCCCGTGCGCGACGTGTCCTTCCAGGTGCGCCGCGGCGAGACCCTGTGCATCGTCGGCGAGTCCGGCTGCGGCAAGTCCATGACCTCGCTGGCGCTCATGGGCCTGCTGCCGCGGGCCGCCGTGCGCAAGGCACGCGCGATGAACTTCCTCGGCGAGGACCTCACGCGCGCCGACCCGAAACGCATCAACGTGCTGCGCGGCGACCGCATGGCCATGGTGTTCCAGGAGCCGATGACGGCGCTCAACCCCGCGTACACGATCGGCGAGCAACTGATGGAGCACTACCGCCACCACCGCGGCGCCAGTGCGGCGCAGGCGCGCGAGCGCGCCATCGAGCTGCTGCAGAAGGTGGGCATCGCCTCGGCCGGCGAGCGGCTGCGGCAGTACCCGCACCAGCTGTCCGGCGGGCTGCGCCAGCGCGTGATGATCGCGATGGCGCTGATGTGCGGGCCCGAGCTGCTGATCGCCGACGAGCCGAGCACTGCGCTCGACGTCACCATCCAGGCGCAGATCCTGCGCCTGCTGGCCGACCTGCAAAAGGAGCTGGGGATCGCGATGGTGCTGATCACGCACGACCTCGGCGTGGTGGCCCGCATCGCCGACCGCGTGGCCGTGATGTATGCGGGCCAGGTCGTGGAGGAAGGCAGCGCGCAGGAGATCTTCGAGCGCCCGCGCCATCCCTACACGCGCGGCCTGCTGGAATGCATCCCGGTGCCCGGCCGGACCATGCCGGGCAGCCGGCTCGGCAGCATCCCCGGCGTGGTGCCCCCGCTGGCCGGCGAGTTGCGCGGCTGCAGCTTCCGCGAGCGCTGCCCGCACGCACAGGCGGCCTGCACGCAGGCCATCGAACTGCGCGACGGCGGCGCCGGCCGCCGCTGGCGCTGCGTGATCGACCTCGAGGCGGTGCCGGCATGAGTGCCCTCCTGCGCGTCGAGGCGCTGCAGCGCTCCTTCAGCGTCAACGCCGGCATGTTCCGCGCGCGCCGGCTGCTGCACGCCGTCAACGGTGTGGACATCAGCGTCGAGCGCGGCGACGTGCTCGGCATCGTCGGCGAATCCGGCTGCGGCAAGTCCACGCTGGCGCGCATGCTGCTCGGGCTGACGCCGCCGACGGCCGGCCACATCTTCCTCGAAGGGCAGGACATCGCGGCGCTGGACCGCAAGGCCGTGGCGCGGCGCATCCAGCCCGTGTTCCAGGATCCGTATTCCTCGCTCAACCCGCGGCGCACCGTGGCGTCCATCGTCGCCTTCCCGCTGGAGGTGCACGCCATCGGCACCCGGGCGCAGCGGCGCGCCCAGGCCATCGACATGCTGGAACGCGTCGGCCTGCCGGCGCGCTACGCCGACCTGACGCCGGGGCAGCTGTCCGGCGGGCAGCGGCAGCGCGTGGCGATCGCGCGCGCGCTGGTGATGAAGCCGGAGATCGTCGTCTGCGACGAGCCGACGTCGGCGCTCGACGTGTCGGTGCAGGCGCAAATCCTCAACCTGCTGCTGGACCTGCGGCAGGAGTTCAAGCTCACCTACGTGTTCATCAGCCACAACCTGGCGGTGGTGGAGCACATCGCGACCAAACTGGCCGTGATGTACCTCGGGCGCGTGGTGGAGTTCGCCGACACGCGCACGCTGTTCGCGCGGCCGCAGCATCCGTACACGCAGGCCCTGCTGGCCTCGGTGCTCACGCCCGACACCTCGCTGGGCATTCCGGACACCGGCCTGGGCCTCGCCTTCCCCGATCCGCTGAATCCGCCTGCGGGCTGTACTTTCCATCCGCGCTGCCCGCGCCGCTTCGAAGGCTGCGACCACACCCTGCCCCGGCTGCTCGCCAGCGGCGGCACGCAGGTCGCCTGCCACCTGTACTCCCAACCGGAAACCACCCCATGACATCCCGCGACGCCGCCATTGCCCGCGCCCGCAGCAGCTTCGACCAGGGCGAGTTCCGCGCCATGCTCGCGCGCCGCGTCGCGGTGCCCACCGAAAGCCAGAACCCGGAACGCGGCGCGGCGCTGCGCCAGTACCTGGACGGAGAGATCGGGCCTGCGTTCGAGGCCATGGGATTCACCTGCCGCGTGCTCGAACATGCGAAGGCGAAGGCGCCCTTCCTGCTCGCCGAGCGGATCGAGTCTCCGGGCGCGCCCACCGTGCTCGGTTACGGCCATGGCGACGTGATCCGCGGCCTGGACCGCGAATGGCACGAAGGCCTGTCGCCCTGGAAGCTGACCGAGCGCGAGGGCCGCTGGTACGGCCGCGGCATCGCCGACAACAAGGGGCAGCACAGCATCAACATGGAAGCGATGCGGCACGTGATCGCCACGCGCGGCAAGCTCGGCTTCAACGCGAAGTTCCTCGTCGAGATGGGCGAGGAGACCGGCTCGCCGGGCCTGCGCGAGCTGTGCACCGAGCAGCGCGGCGCGCTGAAGGCCGACCTGCTGATCGCCTCCGACGGACCGCGGCTGCGCGCCGAGCGGCCCACCGTGTTCCTCGGCTCGCGCGGCAGCATGAACTTCGACCTGAGCATCGAGGCGCGCGCCGGCGGCCACCACTCGGGCAACTGGGGCGGCCTGATCTCCAACCCCGGCATCCAGCTCGCGCACGCGATCGCCAGCATCACCTCGCCCACCGGCCAGATCCGCATCCCCGAGTGGGTGCCGAAGGAACTGCCCGCGTCGGTGCGGCGCGTGCTGGCCGACTGCGAAGTCGACGGCGGATCGGACGGCCCGCAGGTCGAGCCCTGGTGGGGCGAACCGGGCCTCACGCCCGCCGAGCGCGTGTTCGGCTGGAGCAGCTTCGAAGTGCTGGCCTACAAGACGGGCAATCCCGACACGCCGGTCAACGCCATCCCGCCGCGGGCCTGGGCGCGCTGCCAGCTGCGCTTCGTGGTCGGCGTGGATCCCGAGCACATCCTGCCGGCGCTGCGCCGCCACCTCGATCGCCACGGCTTCGGCATGGTGAAGCTGGAGACCACGCGCGAAACCTTCTTCAGCGCCACCCGCATCGACCCCGACGACGCCTGGGTGCAATGGGCCGTGGCCTCGCTGGCCCGCACCACCGGCAAGAAGCCCGCGGTGCTGCCCAACCTGGGCGGCTCGCTGCCCAACGACATCTTCACCGACGTGCTGGGCCTGCGCACGATCTGGGTGCCGCATTCGTACGCCGGCTGCTCGCAGCACGCGCCCAACGAGCACCTGCCGCCGGAGCTGCTGCGGGAAGGGCTGGAGGTGATGACGGGCCTGTACTGGGACCTGGGATCGGGGGAGACGCCGCGGGATTGATGAAGCCTGCGCATCAGTCGCCCCCACCAATGTCATGGGAGGGGTTTTCGGTGCGGCCGACAATGCGGCCAGCCGGAGGTCCCCATGATCATCGCCATCACTTCCTTCAGGTTGCCGGAGCCGATCACGCGCGAGCAGGCCCGCAGCATCTTCCTGAGCACCGCGCCGACCTACCGCGGCGTACCGGGCCTGTTGAAGAAGCACTACCTGCTTTCCGAGGACGGCACGACCGCGGGCGGCGTGTACCTCTGGAACTCGAAGGCGGACGCGCAGGCGCTGTACACGGAAGCGTGGCGCGCCTTCGTGCGGGGCAAGTACCGCACCGATCCCATCGTCACCTACTTCGACAGCCCGGTGCTGGTGGACAACGTGGCGGAGCAGGTCTTCACCGACGACTTGCAGCACTCGTAGCAAGGGCGAAACGGATGTCCGGAAGCGGCGCGCGCCGTTCCTGCGAACCGGCATGATGCCGGGCATGGCGAACAGGCTCCCCACGCTTTCCGGCTGCTCGCGGGCGCCAACCTGGGCGCGCAATCCGCGGAGCAACTGAGCCTGGCGGCCGTGCCGCTGGTGGCCGTGCTCGTGCTCGGCTCGGGGGCGGGCGACATCGGGCTGCTCGGGGCCATGCAGACCCTGCCCTTCCTGCTGCTGTCCATCCCGATGGGCCTGCTCGCCGACCGGATGCCGCGCCGGCAGGTGATGCTGGCGTCCGAGGCAGTGCGCGCGCTCTCCCTGCTCCTGCTGCTGCTGATGGTGGCGTCCGGCAGCACCAGCCTGGCCGGACTGGCCGTGCTGGGTTTCATCGGCGCGCTGGGGACGGTCGGCTTCACGGTGGCGGCCCCTGCCCTCGTGCCCGCGCTGGTACCGCGCGAACTGCACGCCCGCGCGAACGGCCGGCTGGAGCTCGCGCGCGCGCAGCGCGGCCTACGCGGGCGGCCCCGCGCTCGCCGGTGCCCTGGTCGCGTGGACCGGTGCGGCGTCCGCGTTCGTGCTGGCCACTGTGCTTTCGGTCGCGGCGGTGGCCCTCCTCTGGCGCCTCTCGGAGCCGGCGCGCGCGCCCGCGCCGGCCCGCCACGCGCTGGTCGAGATCCGCGAGGGCGCGCGCTTCGCCTGGCACGATGCCTTGCTGCGGCCCATCCTGCTGACCGGCATCGCCTGGAACATCGCGTGGTTCGTGCTGCAGGCAGCGTACGTGCCGTATGCGGTGCGCATGCTCGGGTTGTCGGCGCAGGCCGTGGGCGCCACGCTGGGCTGCTATGGCGCCGGCATGGTGGTGGGCGCCCTGTTCGCGCCGCGCGTGACGGCGGCCCTGCCTTTCGGGCGCGCGATCCAGCTGGGGCCGGCCGTGTCGGTCCTGGCCATCGTGGCGATGGTGGCGACGCTGGCCGTGCCGAGCGGCATCCTCGCCGGCCTGTCCTTCTTCCTGTTCGGGGCCGGACCCATCGTCTGGACCATCACGACGACGACACTGCGCCAGGCGATCACGCCGGGCGCGATGCTGGGACGCGTGGGCTCGGTGTTCCTCACCGTGAATGCCGGCGCCCGGCCGGTGGGCGCCGCCCTCGGCGCCGTCGTCGGCGGGCTGTGGGGCGAGCCGGCCTGCCTGTGGCTGGCGCTGGCCGGCTTCGTGCTGCAGGCCGGGATCATCCTGGCGTCGAGCATGAACGGGCTGCATCGCCTGCCGGAGTTGCGGCCGGGGTGATCGGGCGGCAGCTCCGCGGCCGCGGGAATGCTCCGTTGCCCCCGGGTCACGGGCCACTGCAGAATGCCGCATGTCCGCTGCCTCCCATTCCCGACCTTCCCTCGCCCAGCGCCTGCGCCAGCCCGGCCTCGTGGTCGCGCCCGGCGTGTACGACATGGTGTCGCTGCGCCTGGCCGACACCTTCGGCTTCGACGCGCTCTACATGACGGGCTTCGGCACCGTCGCCAGCCACCTGGGCCTGCCCGACGCGGGCATCGCCACCTACACCGACATGGTCCAGCGCGTGCGCCTCATGGCATCGATGGCGCGGGCGCCGCTGATTGCCGATGGCGACACCGGCTACGGCGGGCTGCTGAACGTGGCCCACACCGTGCGCGGCTACGAAGACGCGGGCGCGGCGGCCATCCAGTTGGAAGACCAGGAGTTCCCCAAGAAGTGCGGCCACACGCCGGGCCGCCGCGTCGTGCCGATGGCGGACATGGTGCGCAAGATCCGCGTGGCCTGCGAAGCCAGGACCAGCCGGGATTTCCTGATCATCGCGCGCACCGACGCGCGCAGCGCGCTCGGCCTGGACGAAGCGCTGCGCCGCGCCGAGGCCTACGCCGAAGCCGGCGCCGACATCCTGTTCGTCGAGTCGCCCGAGTCGGTCGAGGAGATGCAGAAGATCGGCCGCAGCACGGACCTGCCGCTGGTGGCGAACATGGTCGAAGGCGGCCGCACGCCGGTGCTGTCGCATGCCGATCTCGAGGCGATCGGCTACCGCATCGCGATCTTCCCGGTCACCGCCTTGCTCGCCGCCACCCACGCGATGCGCGAGGCCTACCAGCAGATCCGGCAGCAGGGCTCCTCGGCCGGCATGCCCGTGCCGCTCATGCCCTTCAGCGAGCTCACCACCCTGATGGGATTCGAGGAAGTCTGGGCCTTCGATCGCCGCCACGCCGAAACGGGCTGACCGGCCCACGCCCGGGCAGCCGCAGATCAACGACAAGGAGACAAAGCATGACCCCGAGCCCCTCTTCCCCCGCGGCAGCAAACGCCGCCACTGGCTCGCCGCCGGCGCGATCGCCGCGGCCTGCCTCGGCCTCGCGCCCTTGCCGGCCACCGCGCAGGATGCCTGGCCCGCGCGCCCGATCCGCCTGGTCGTGCCCTTCACCCCCGGCGGCGTGACCGACACCAGCGCGCGCGTGGTCGCCGAGTTCCTGGGCCGCCGGCTCGGGCAGAACGTCGTGGTGGACAACAAGCCGGGCGCCTCCGGCAACATCGGCATGGCCCTGGTGAAGGAGGCGCCCGCCGACGGCTACACGCTGGCGCTGGCCTTCGACGGGACCATGGTGATCAACCCGCACGTGTTCGCCAAGCTGCCCTTCGACACGCTCAAGGACTTCACCTCCATCGGCAAGATCGGCAACGCCACGCTGATCCTGGTGGCGAACCCGAACGCGCCGGTGAAGAGCCTGGCCGAACTCATCGCCGCGTCGAAGACCACGCCGGGCGGCCTGTCCTTCGGCACCTCCGGCACCGGCGGCACGCCGCACATCGCCGGCGAGCTGCTGAAGATGCGCACCGGCGCCAACCTGACGCACGTGCCCTACAAGGGCGGTGGCCAGGCATTGACCGACGTCGTCGGCGGCAGCATCCCGCTGGTCTACACCGCGGTGGCGGGCGCGCACGGCTTCGTCAAGAACGGCAAGCTCAACGCGCTGGCCGTTTCCAGCGCCCGGCGCTCCTCGTCGCTGCCCGACGTCCCCACCTTCGCCGAAGCGGGCGTGCCGGACTTCGTGGTCGATTCATGGGTCGGGCTGCTCGCGCCCGCGGGACTGCCGGCGGCGATTGCCGCGCGCCTGAACACCGAACTCAACGCGGTGCTGAACGACGCCGAGGCGCGCGAAGCTGCGCGTGCTGGGCATCGAAGCCACGCCGGGCAGCGCCGCGCAGTTCCGCGACGAGATGGCGCGCGACCTGGCGCGCTACGGCCCGGTGGTGAAGGCAGCCGGAATCAAGATCGACTGAGCCGGAAAAACCTCATCTCGCCGAAAGGAGCTGCGCCATGAAGCTGGTCATCGCCCAGATGAAGCACGAGACCAACACCTTCTCGCCGGTGCCCACGCCGCTGAAGCGCTTCGCGGTCGCGGGCGATGCGCCGCCGCGCGGCGAGGCTGCCGTCGCGGCCTATCGCGGCACCGGCTCGGCGATCGCCGCGTTCATCGAGCTCGCCGAAGCCGCCGGCGCGGAGTACGTGGTGCCCGTGGCCGGCGCTGCCTGGCCGAGCGGCCCGGTCGAGGATGCGGCCTTCGAGCACATCGCGTGCCTGATCTGCGAGGCGGTCGCCGCCGGGTGCGACGCGGTCCTGCTGGACCTGCACGGCGCCATGGTGACGCAGACGCACGAGGACGGCGAAGGCGAACTGCTGCGCCGCATCCGCGCGGTGGCGCCCCGGGTGCCGATCGGCGTCGCGCTGGACATGCACACCAACCTGTACGACGCCATGGGCGACAACAGCACGGTGATCGCCGGCTACCAGACCTACCCGCACGTGGACATGCACGGCACCGGCCTGCGCGCGGGACGCGCGGTGCTCGCCAGGCTCGCGGGGCGCGCACGGCCCACCATGGCCTGGGCGCGCGCCGACATGCTGCCGCACGTGATGCGCCAGGGCAGCGACGACGAACCGAACCGGACGCTGCAGGCCCGCTGCCGCGAAATGGAGGCGCAGGGCGCGCTGTGCGCCAGCGTCTTCGTCGGTTTTCCCAACGCGGACATCCGCGATGCGGGCCTGTCGGCCGTCGTCGTCACCGACAACGACCCGGCGCTCGCGCGCCGCTGGACCGACGAGCTCATCACCCTGGCGTGGCAGCGGCGCGCCGAGTTCGTCTACAAGATCGAGCCGCTGGCCGAGTCCATGGCACGGGCCCAGGCGCTCGCCGCCGCGAAGCCGCCCGGCAGCGGCCCGGTCGTCCTGCTGGATCACAGCGACAACTGCGCGTCCGGCGGCACCATGGACACCATGTCGGTGCTGGGCGCGATGCTCGATGCCGGGCTCACGGATGCGGCCGCCTTCGCGATCTACGACCCGGCGGCGGTGCAGCAGATGATGGCCGCCGGCATCGGCGCGACGATCACGCTGCCGCTGGGCGGCAAGCTGGACATGCCCGGCATCGGCCTGAAGGGCACGCCGCGCGTGGTGACCGGACGCGTGCGGCGCCTGTCCGACGGGCAGTACCGCAACCGCGGCCCGATGGCCACCGGCGAGATGGGCAGCATGGGCCCGTGCGGCGTGCTCGAGGTCGGCGGCATCCAGGTGGTGGTGATCAGCGACCACGTGGAGCCGCACGACATCGCGCCCTTCACCGCGGTGGGCATCGCGCCGGAGACGCTGCGGTTCCTGATGCTCAAGAGCCGGATCCACTGGCGCGCGGGGCTGCGCTCGCTGGCGCATGCCGTGGTGGAATGCGCGGGCACGGGCGTGTGCACGTCGGATTACGGGAAACTGGAGTTCCGCAAGGTGCGGCGGCCGATCTATCCGCTCGACGATCTCTGAACGGACGATCGATCAAGATGTGGACGCTTGCCGGTCAGGTGAACGAGACCTGTACGTTTCCGAGCCCGGAGAACTCCATCGTCGCCTCATCGCCGGCCTGGAGCCAGAGGGTCTTGACCAGGCTGCCGGTCATCACGATCTCGCCTGCACGCAACCCGGCGCCTTGACTCGCCAGGTGGTTGGCCAGCCAGGCCAATGCATTGTGCGGATGGCCGAGGACATCGGCGCCCGTGCCTCGGCCCGTCTCCCGGCCATTGACCAGGGCCCGGCCTTCCACGTCGACCAGGTCCGCGACCGCGGCGCGCGCGACCGGTTCCCCGAGAACGATGCCTGCGGCGAAGAAGTCGTCGGCGATCAGCGTCGGCGCGCCCAGCGTTTCCCACTTCGCATAGCGGTCGTCCACGATTTCGATCGCCGGCAGGTAGCACTCGATGCTGTCCGCCACGGAATCCCTGGTGAAGGGGGCGCCTTCCGGACCGAGATCCTTGCCCAGGCGGACCGCGATCTCGCACTCGACACCGACGCGAACGAAACCCGCCGCATCCAGCACGACCCCGCTTCGATGCACTCCGCGTGCATGGACGCCGCCTGCGCACGGATGCGGAATGGCAAGGTACTTCTGCATGACATCGCTGGTGCAGCCGATCTTGTAGCCGACCGGCGGACCCAGTTCCTTCGCCAGGAGCCGATGGACTTCCGACTGGACCCGGTAGCCGTCCGCGATGCTCCTCGGCATGAGGCCCTCCGGCAGGGCAGGTAGCGGCGTCAGGCTGGTTCGCGCTGCCGCGATGGCCTGCGCAGCCTGCCGCAACAGGCCTGGAGCGAGATGCTGGTCCGTCATAGCGTTTTCCCTAGCTTGGAGCTGGGTTATTCTGCACCGGGCCTTGCGCACGCAGGCGCGGCGCGACGCCGCGAGAACATCAAACCAAGGAGACAAGCCATGAAGAGACTCAGCACCCGATGCCTGGCCTGGACGCTCGCGCTCGGAGGCCTCATAAGTGCATCGCCCGCATGGGCCGGCAAGACGCTGGACGGGATCAAGTCGCGCGGCCAGGTGGTCTGCGGCGTGCACACCGGCCTGGCCGGTTTCTCGGCGGCGGACTCCACCGGCAAGTGGACGGGCCTGGACGTCGACATGTGCCGGGCCGTCGCGGCCGCGGTGCTGGGCGACCCCGAGAAGGTGAAGTACGTGCCGCTCACGGCCCAGCAGCGCTTCACTGCCCTGCAGTCGGGCGAGATCGACCTGCTGTCGCGCAACACCACGCTCACCCTCACGCGGGACGCCTCGCTCGGCCTGCAGGGCACCGTGGTCACCTACTACGACGGGCAGGGCTTCATCGTCCCCAAGAAGAGCAACATCAAGAGTCCCAAGCAGCTGAAGAACCAGACGGTCTGCGTGCAGTCGGGGACCACGACCGAGAAGAACCTGACCGACTTCTCCAAGGCCAACAACCTCAACATCAAGACGGTGGTGTTCGAGAAGGAGGAAGCGGCGACCGCCGCCTACTTCGCCGGCCGCTGCATCTCGTACACCACCGACGCTTCGGGGCTGGCCTCGATCCGCAACAAGGTGGCGACCACCCCGGCCGACCACGTCATCCTGCCGGACCTGGTGTCCAAGGAGCCGCTGGGCCCGATGGTGCGCCGCGGTGACGACGAGTGGCTCGCGATCGTGAAGTGGGTGATCTACGGCCTCATCGAGGCCGAGGAATACGGCGTCACCCAGGCCAACGTCGACCAGCTCAAGGCCAGCAGCCAGGACCCGGTCGTCAAGCGCATGCTCGGCACCGGCGAGGACATGGGCAAGCTGCTGGGCCTGGACAAGGACTGGATGGCGCGCGCCGTCAAGGCGGTGGGCAACTACGGCGAGATCTTCGAGCGCAACGTCGGCCCGAAGTCCGCCCTGGGACTGCCGCGCGGCGTCAACAGCCAGTGGAACAAGGGCGGGCTGATGTACGCCCTGCCGATGCGCTGAGCACCCTGCCTGCAAGCGGCTGATGGCGGCGAAACGCCCGCGCGCGAGGAACGCCTGGTCCTGGCGCAGCCGCGCCTTTCGCGGGCTGGTCTACCAGGTGGTGGCCGCGGCCGCCATCGCCGCGCTGGCGTGGTTCCTCTGGTCCAACACGCTGCACAACATGCGCGTGCGGGGCATCCAGAGCGGCTTCGACTTCCTGGGGCAGCAGGCCGGCTTCACGATCGGCGAAAGCCTCTTTCCCTTCGACTCCGCCGAGTCGTACCTCAAAGGCTTCGCCGTCGGCCTGAGCAACACCTTGCGGGTTGCCGTGGCCGGCATCGTGCTGGCCACGGTGATCGGCACGCTGGTCGGCGTGGGCCGCTTCTCGCGCAACCTGCTGGTGCGCTCCCTGTGCGCGGGGTACGTCGAGTGCTTCCGCAACATCCCCGTGCTGCTGCAACTGCTGGTGTGGTACCTGGTGCTCACCGAATTCCTGCCCGGCGTGGGCGAGGAATGGAAGGCGGGCCCCTTCTTCCTGAGCAAGGGCGGCCTCAACTTTCCCGTTCCGGTGTGGAGTCCCGGACAGGCCTGGAGCGTCGCGGGCCTGGGCGTGGGCCTGCTGCTGGCATGGGGCTATCGGCGCTGGGCCAGGCGGCGCTTCGAAGACACGGGCAAGCCCCGCAGCATGTTCTGGACGCCGCTCGCCATCGTGGTGCTCGCCACGCTGGTCGGGTGGACGCTCGGCGGCGCGCCCACCGCCCTGGACGTGCCGCGCAAGGGCGAGTTCGCGGTGGAGAACGGGGGCGCGCTCACGCCGGAATTCCTGGCCTTGTGGCTGGGGCTGTCGCTGTACACCGCGGCGTTCATCGCGGAAGTGGTGCGCTCCGGCATCGCGGCCGTTCCGCAGGGGCAATCCGAAGCCGCCGCGGCCCTGGGGCTGGACCACCGCATGGAGATCCGGCTGGTGCTGGTGCCGCAGGCGCTGCGCGTGATCATCCCGCCGCTGACCAACCAGTACCTCAACCTCACCAAGAACTCGTCGCTGGCCGTCGCCATCGGCTATCCCGACGTGGTGTCCATCGCGAACACGTCCATGAACCAGACGGGCCGGGCCGTGGAGTGCATCGCCATCATCATGGTGGTGTACCTCACGCTGTCGCTCGGCACCTCCGCGCTCATGAACTGGTACAACGCCCGCGTGGCGATCAAGGAAAGGTGAGGCGCGTGGCATGAGCGCAGCGCAATTCCAGCCCATCGCCCCGCGCCCGGCGCCGCGCAGCCACGCGGGCACCATCGATTGGCTGCGGCGGCAGCTGTTCGGCGACTGGCGCACCGGGCTGGCCACCGTGCTGCTGGGAGGGCTGCTGCTGTGGGTGGTGCCGCAGGCGCTGGACTGGACCCTGTTCAGCGCGGTGTGGCGGCCGGACCTCGCGGCGTGCCGCGCCGCGCAGGGCGAAGGCGCCTGCTGGGGGTGATCGCCGAGAAGTACCGCCTGATCCTGTTCGGCCGCTTCCCCTACGAGGAACAGTGGCGCCCCCTGGTCGCCACGCTGCTGCTCATGGGCCTGGTGGTGGCCAGTTGCATGCGCACGTTCTGGAAACCGTGGCTCGCCGTCCTGTGGGCGCTGGTGCTGATGGCCTTCCTCGTGCTGATGTACGGCAACGTGGCGGGCATGAGCAAGGTGACCACCGACCGCTGGGGCGGCCTGCCGCTGACGATCCTGCTGTCGACGCTTTCCATCGCCCTGGCGTTCCCGCTGGCGCTGCTGGTGGCGCTCGGGCGCCGCTCCAACCTGCCGGCGATCCGCGCCCTGTGCACCCTCTACGTGGAACTGGTCCGCGGCGTGCCGCTGATCTCGGTGCTGTTCATGGCGTCGTTCATGTTCCCGCTGTTCCTGCCGCAAGGCCTGACGATCGACGTGCTGATCCGCGTGCTGGTGGGCATCACGCTCTTCGCCGCCGCCTACCTGGCCGAAGTGATCCGCGGCGGCCTGCAGGCCGTGCCCAGGGGGCAGGTGGAGGCCGCCGCCACGATCGGGCTGTCGTACTGGCAGACGCAGCGCAAGATCGTCCTGCCGCAGGCGCTGGCCATGGTGGTGCCCAGCATCATGAACAGCTTCATCTCGATCCTGAAGGACACCTCGCTGGTCAGCATCGTCAGCCTGTACGAGCTGACGGGCTCGATGGACATCGCCCTCAACAGCGATGCCAACTGGAAGCCGTTCAAGCTCCAGGCCTACTTCTTCATCGCGCTGATCTACTTCGCCCTGTGCTTCGCGATGTCGCGCTACAGCCGCTGGGTGGAGGCGCGCCTGAACCAGAGCAAGCAGCGCTGACGCGCAAGCCCCATGCCCGATCCCATCATCAGCTTCGAAAAAGTCAACAAGTGGTACGGCAACGACTTCCACGTCCTGCGCGACATCGACCTGAGCGTGGCGCAGGGAGAGCGCATCGTGATCTGCGGACCCTCGGGCTCCGGCAAGTCCACGCTGATCCGCTGCGTGAACGCGCTGGAGGAATACCAGGAGGGGCGCCTCGTGGTGGACGGCATCGAGCTGGGCGACGACGTGAAGGCCATCGACCAGGTGCGCCGCAAGGTCGGCATGGTGTTCCAGCAGTTCAACCTCTTTCCGCACCTCACGGTCATGGAGAACCTGACGCTGTCGCCCATGTGGGTGGGCAAGCTGCCGAAGAAGCAGGCCGAGGAGAAGGCGATGCAGCAGCTCGAACGCGTGCGCATCGCCGAACAGGCGGCCAAGTACCCGCTGCAGCTGTCCGGCGGCCAGCAGCAGCGCGTGGCGATCGCGCGGGCGCTGTGCCTCACGCCCAGGATCATGCTGTTCGACGAGCCCACCTCCGCGCTCGACCCCGAGATGATCAAGGAAGTGCTCGACGTGATGATCGAGCTGGCGGAGCAGGGCATGACCATGCTGTGCGTGACGCACGAGATGGGTTTCGCCAAGGCCGTCGCGGACTCGGTCATCTTCATGGACCAGGGCCAGATCGTCGAACGCAACAAGCCGCACGACTTCTTCAACAACCCGCAGAGCGAGCGCAGCCGGGACTTCCTGTCGAAGATCCTGGGGCACTGAACCTGCGGCAATGAGTTGCCGCAGGCCGCGGCGCGCCTACCGCGCGGCGTGAGCCGGGGTCGCCTGCAGGACCTGCAACAGCGCCTGGGCGCCCGCCGCCGACGAGGCCGGGTTCTGGCCAGTGACCAGCAGCCCGTCGGTGACGACATGGGACTGCCAGTCGCCGCTCTTGCTGTAGAGGCCGCCTGCGGCCTTGAGCATGTCCTCCACCAGGAACGGCACCACCTTGGTCAGGCCGACCGCCGCTTCCTCGGTGTTGGAGAAGCCCGTGACGCGCTTGCCCCTCACCAGTGGCCCGCCGTCGGGCGCCTTGACATCGCGCAGGACGCCGGGCGCATGGCACACCACCGCCACCGGCTTGCCGGCGGCCAGCGTACCTTCGATCAGGGCGGCGGAATCGCGGCTTTCGGCGAGGTCCCACAGGGGGCCGTGGCCGCCCGGGTAGAACACCGCGTCAAAGTCGTCGGCGCGCATCGACGCCAGCGTACGGGTGGAGGCCAGCGCCTGCATCGCCGCCTTGTCGTTCCGGAAACGGCGGGTCGCGTCGGTCTGGGCATCGGGTTCGTCGCTCTTGGGATCGAGGGGAGGCTGGCCGCCCCGCGGCGAGGCGAGCGTGATGTCGGCGCCGGCATCCTGGAACACGTAGTAGGGCGCGGCCAGCTCCTCGAGCCAGAAGCCGGTCTTCTTCCCGGTGTCGCCGAGCCGGTCGTGCGACGTGAGAACCATCAGGATCTTCATGGGGGAACCTCGCGATTCAATGGGGTTGCAGAGCCCGTGATGTCCGCACGGCTGCTGCGGCGGGGAGTCACGGGTCGACTGCGCAGGGTAAGCGATGCGCCGCGGCTGAGTTCCTGTGGATCGTGCTGCCTCAACAGCAGCGGCCGAGTGTCTGGAACCGAGCACGGCAATCAGCGATGTTGCCTCGTCGACGCGGTGGCGCGGCAATAGGCAGCGTTTCTTCGCGGGGTTCCGAGGAGAGCACCCAGGGCCGCTGTTAGCCGAAATCAGGCATGCCCCGCGAGCTACAGTCGGGGCATGGCGGGCCCATGGACATCCTGATCATCGCCGACGACCTTTCAGGCGCGGCCGACTGCGCGGTCGCGTTCGCGCGCACCGGGCAGCGCACGGTGGTGGCGCTGCAGCCTTCGACCCCGGAAGCCGACGTCATCCTGGCCTTCGATACGGACACGCGGCGCCTGCCGGCCGCCGAGGCGGCACGGCGAACGCGCGAGGTCTACGAAGCCGCCCGGCGACGCGGCCAGAGGCTGTACAAGAAGATCGACTCCACGCTGCGCGGCAACTGGGCCGCGGAGGTGGCCGCCCTGCGGCAGCCCGCGGGCCTGGCCATCGTGGCTCCGGCGTATCCGGCCATGGGCCGCACGGTGCGCGACGCGCAGGTGCATGTCGACGGGCGCGCCCTGGCGGACACCGAGCTGTGGAAGCTGGAACACGCGCATCGGCCAGCGGCGATCGACGCGCAGTTGCAGGAGGCGGGACTGCAGACGGCGAGGCTCGAGGCCGATGCGCTGCGCGACCGACCCGAAGAGATGTCGGCCCGCATCACGGCTGCTGCCTCCGACGAGATCGGCGCGTTGATCGTCGACGCGCAGTTCGAGCAGACCTTGCGCACGCTGGCCCAGGTCACCGCTGACAGCAAGGCGCCCTTCTTCTGGGTGGGATCCGCGGGGCTGGCGCGCGAGATCGCGGGGCTGCGTCCCGCGCGCGCCGCGCCTGAGCTCGCGCCTGCTTCCGGGCCCACGCTGGTGCTCGTCGGGAGCCTGTCGGCCGTCACGGATCGGCAGTGCCGCGTGCTGCGTGCGTCCGGGGCTTTCCAGGAACTGGTCGTGCCGCCGTCGCTGCTCCGGCAAGGCCGGTCGCATCCCGACTGGCCATCGCTGCACGCGCGCATCGGCGAGGTGTTGGTCGCCGGCGCCGACCTGCTGCTGCGCATCGGCCGCGAGCAGGCGCTCGACCCCTCCGAAGGCGCGCTGTTCGCCACTGCGCTGGCCAGGCTGGTGGGACCGCACTTCGCCCGCGTCGGCGCGCTCATCGCCACTGGCGGCGAGACCGCGCGCGCCATGCTGGTCGAGGCGGGCATAGCCAGCGTCGAATTGCTGGCCGAACTCCAGACCGGCGTGGCCGCGGGCATGCCCTCCCGCGGCCACGCGCATCGTCCCTATATAGTCACCAAGGCGGGAGGCTTCGGCAGCGACGAGACTCTGTACGACGCTTGGACCCGCCTGCGTTCTCCCCGGTCACGGACTCCCCAATGAGCAATTACCTTCCCGTCGTCGGAATCACCATGGGCGATGCCGCGGGCGTCGGCCCCGAGGTCGTCGTCAAGACCCTGTCGCGCAGGTCGCTGTACGACGAATGCCGCCCGCTCGTGATCGGCGACGCCAGGCGGCTCGAACTCGCGAACCGCCTCGTGAAGGGCGACGTGAAGGTCCGCAGCATCGCCGACGCGTCGCAGGCGCGGTACGAGCCCGGCACCATCGACTGCATCGACCTGAAGCTGATCCCGGCGGACCTGCCTTTCGGCCAGATCTCGCCGGTCGCCGGCGATGCCGCCTTCCGCTGCATCGAGCGCGCCGCGGCCCTGGCGCAGGCGGGCGAGATCGACGCGATCTGCACGGCGCCGCTGAACAAGGAAGCGCTGCACGCGGGCGGCCACAAGTACCCCGGGCACACCGAGATGCTGGCGCACCTGACGGGCGTCGACGAGGTCTCGATGATGCTCGTGGCACCCAGGTTGCGCGTCATCCACGTCACCACGCACATCGGCATCCTCGACGCGATCCGGAAGATCGAGCCCGGCCTGGTGCAACGGACCATCGAACGCGGCCATGCGACGCTGGTGAAGGCGGGCATCGCACATCCGCGCATTGGCGTCTGCGGCATCAATCCGCATGCGGGCGAGAACGGCCTGTTCGGCTACGGCGAGGAAGAGGAAAAGATCATTCCGGCCGTGAAGTTGCTGCAGGAGCGCGGGATGGACGTCACCGGCCCGCTCCCCGCGGACACGCTGTTCTTCCGCGCCGGCCGCGGTGACTTCGACCTGGTGGTGGCGATGTACCACGACCAGGGCCACGGGCCGGTGAAGGTACTGGGCCTGGAGGCGGGCGTGAACGTCACCGTGGGGCTGGACGTGATCCGCACTTCGGTCGACCACGGCACGGCCTTCGACATCGCCGGCAAGGGGATCGCCGACGACGGGAGCATGGTGGAAGCCATGCGGCAGGCCATCGAGCTGGCCACGCGGCGGCGGTGATGCCTGGCGCCGACCCGCCGCCCCACCCTAGGCCTGCACCACCCTCACCCTTCCCGCCACCACCCGCACCCCACTCGGCTTCGCCCGCCAGATCGCAAACGCCGACAGCACCGAGCACCCGATCGCCACCCAGAAGGCGATCGTGTAGCTCCCGGCGCGATCGTGCACGAACCCCATGAACCACGGCCCCAGCGCGCCGCCCGCCAGCGCGCTGAGGCTCAGCGTCCCGAAAATGATCCCGTACTGCTTTCCCTCGAAAATCTCCGCGGGAATGGCGCCGAACACGGACGTCAGGCCGTAGCCGATCGCGCCTTGCGCGATCACCATGGCGTAGAGCAGTCCGACATTGGGAAACGAGGGCAGCAGGAGCAGCCCCACATAGGTCATGCAGAACCCCAGGTTGCCGATCGCCCAGACGATCTCGCGTCCGATCCGGTCCGAGAGCCAGCCCAGCGCGATCTGCCCCGGCACGCCCGCCAGGCTCACCACGCCCAGCGCCAATGCCGCCTGCTGCGCGCTGAACCCGATCTCGGTGATATACCGCGTCTGGTGCACCTGCACCGCGTACCACGAGAAGAGCGCGCCGAAGTACGCCACCGCGATCCACCAGAAGCGTGCCGTGCGCATCGCGCGTGCGAGCGTCCAGTCGATGCAGGCCCAGGCGGCATCGACCACGTTCGCCACGCGGGCCTTCGCGGCCGCGGGCGTGTCGGCGTCTCCGTCCGGTGCGAGGCCGATCTCCTGCGGGCGTCGCCGGAGCAGCAGGTTGAGCGGTACGAGGACGACCAGCACCGTCACGCCCAGCAAGGTGCTCCCCGCACGCCAGCCGTTCCGTTCCACGAAGGCCTGCAGCGCGGGAAGCATCACGATCGAGCCGAATCCGACGCCCGCGAAGGCGATGCTCATCGCCAGGCCGCGGCGCCGCACGAACCAGTTCGGCAGGAACAGGGCCTGGCCGCTGTAGCCGGTGAAGGTCGTGCCCGCGCCCACCAGCATGCCCAGCGTGGCGTACACATGCCAGGGCTGGCCCACGAAGGTCGCCAGCAGCAGGCCGGCGGCCGTGGCCACGACGCCGATCTCCATCACCACGCGCGGGCCATGCCTGTCCATCATCCGGCCCAGCAGCGGGCTGAGCACGGCGGCCACCACGAAACCGAACGAGAACGCGCCGGCGGTCACGCCGCGCTCCCATCCGAACTCGTCGAGGATCGGCGGGAAGAACAGCGAAAAGGCGGTGCGTGCGTTGACGCAGATGGCCATCGTCACGAAGACGACGCCGACCACGAGCCATCCGTAGAAGAACGGCAGGCGCCGTGCGAGCTTCTCGATCAAGGCGCGCCCCTAGGGCGTGCGCCGGATGTCCGCCGGCAGATGCTTCCACGGCAGGTCCGCCGGCTCCGCGGCCATCGGCCCGGCCGCCTTCGCCACCAGGATCCTGCTCGCGATCGGCGTGAAGTCCGCGCGGAAGTGGTTGCTGCTTTTCACGACGATGATCCGCTGCTGCTCCGGCTGGATGCCGACCATGCGCAGCAGCTCGCGGTCCATCAGCTGCTTCTTGCCGCCGACGACGGCGATCCGCACGCCTTCGATCTCCAGGCAGGCGCTGGGGCCGAGAGACACGGTCAGCCCCGTCATCATCGGGCCCTTGAGCGTGACGCGCCCGTCGCTGACCGCGCGCACCGTGAAGCGCCCGCGCAGCGGCGGGTCGCTCGCCTTCCCGGTGAAGGTGGGAACGGCCCGGCCCAGCGCCAGGTCGAGCGTCGCGCCCACGCCCGCCGCGCACGCGGCGCGTCCCGCTTCGGCGTCGAACATGAGGCCCAGCGCCACCTGACCCGGGAAGCGCCGGCCGGCGCCTTGCGCCAGCAGCGCGTGCAACATGCCCGTGGTGTTGCTGTCGCCGCCCGCGCCGGGGTTGTCCTGGGTGTCGGCGACGACCACCGGCCGCTCGGCACCTTCGGCGAGCGCCATCGCCTGCACCACCGCTTCGCGGGCCGGCAGGATGTCCTGTCGCCACTGGCCCGGGTCCGCCGCGCGATCGAACAGCGCCTCCACGGCCGCGCGCGTGCGGGCCTCGTCGCCGCCATGCCCCCACACCATCGGCGCGCACTCGGCGAAGTCCGAGGCCGGGAAGCCCATGCAGAAACTCAGCACGGTGCCGTGCCGGCGGTCGAGCGCGGCCAGCTCCTCGTAAATCGCCTGCGCCGGCTGCATCCAGGTGCTTTGCGCGTTGAGCGGGATCAGGAAGGGCAGGCGCTTCGCATGCATGGGCTCGCGCTGGCCGGCACGCAAGCGGCGCTTCAGGAGCTCCGCGGCGCGCGCGCCCGTCTCGGCCATGTCCACGTGCGGATAGGTGCGGTAGCCCACCAGCGCGTCGGCCTCGGCCAGCATCCTTCGGGTGACGTTCGCGTGCAGGTCGAGGCTGGCCACGATGGGCACCGCGGGGCCGACCAGCGCGCGCAGGCGCGCGATCAGTTCGCCTTCGGTGTCGGGCACGTGTTCGGCGACGGCGGCGCCGTGCAGGTCCAGGTAGATGCCGTCCAGGCCGCCGGGCTGCGCGCAGGCGGCCTGCACGTCTTCAAGGATCGCGCCGGCGATCCGCTCGAAGGCATCCTGCGTGACATGGCTCGAAGGAATCGCCCCCGCCCAGCAGGAAGGCACGCACTCCCAGCCGAAGGCGCGGGCCGCATCGATGAAACCCGCCACCGGGATGTTGACGCCCTGCAGCCGCTCCACCATCGCCGGGCCGCGCACGAACGCGGGGAAGGAATCCCCCGGTTGAACGCCTCCCAGTCCGCCAGGCTGGGCGCGAAGGTGTTGGTCTCGTGCTGGTAACCGGCGATCAGGAAACGGGGCATGCGGCTTCCATGGAAGGTTGTGCGCCGAACGCGAAGTCGCGCCCGGGCGCGGCGGCAAACAGCGCGCGCGTGTATTCGTGCCGCGGGTCGGCGAACACGCGGTGGGCGGGGCCCGATTCGACGATGCGGCCCTGGCTCATCACCACCAGCTGGTCGCACACCTGCGAGGCCACGCGCAGGTCGTGGGTGATGAACAGCATCGCCAGGTCCAGCCGGTCGCGGATCTCCGCCAGCAGGTCCAGCACCTGCGCCTGCACCGACACGTCGAGCGCGCTCACGGCTTCGTCGGCCACCAGCAGTTCGGGATCCATCATCAGCGCCCGGGCGATGCAGATGCGCTGCCGCTGGCCGCCGGAGAACTGGTGCGGGTAGCGGTCCATCGCCGCGGCGTCCAGGCGCACCAGCGCCAGCAGCTCGCGCGCGCGCCGCAGGGCGGCCTCGCGGGACATGCCGTAGTTCATCGGCCCCTCGACCATGGCCTCGGCCACCGAGCGGCGCGGGTTCAGGCTGCGGTAGGGATCCTGGAACACGATCTGCACGCGCTTGCGCAGCGGCCGC
Organism: Ramlibacter montanisoli; assembly: GCF_013087525.1. Taxonomy (GTDB): domain Bacteria; phylum Pseudomonadota; class Gammaproteobacteria; order Burkholderiales; family Burkholderiaceae_C; genus Ramlibacter; species Ramlibacter montanisoli. Next base: position 180,777 of record NZ_JABFCS010000002.1, read on the forward strand.
AGCGCCCGCTGCGACAGCGTCGCGATGTCGTCGTGCGCGGCAGGCTCATTGGGGCGGCCCAGCAGCACGCTGCCGCCGCTCGGGTCGATCAGCCGCACGATGCAGCGGGCGACGGTGCTCTTGCCGGAGCCGGACTCGCCGACGATGCCCAGCGTCTGCCCGCGGCGGATCTCGAAGGCGACGTCCTGCGCCGCGTGCACCTGGCGGCGGCGGCCGAACCAGCTGCGGCTCTCGTAGGTCTTGGCCAGGCCCCGCACGGACAGCACGACCGGCGCCTCGCTGTCCACGGCGCGCTGCTGCACGTTGAGGGTAGGCACCGCCGCGATCAGCATCTGCGTGTAGGGATGGGCGGGACGCTGCAGCACCCTCTTCTTCTCGCCGATCTCCACCAGCTCGCCCAGGCGCAGCACCGCGACCCGGTGCGCGACCTCCGAGACCACGCCGAAATCGTGGGTGATGAACAGCACGCCGGTCCCGCGCCGCGCCTGCAGCTCCAGCACCAGCTTGAGGATCTGCGCCTGCGTGGTGACGTCCAGGGCCGTGGTCGGCTCGTCGGCGATCAGCAGCACGGGGTCCAGCACCAGCGCCATCGCGATCACGATCCGCTGGCGCTGCCCCCGGAGAGCTGGTGCGGGTAGCTCGCGACGACGCGCTCGGGCTCCGGCAGCATCACCTCGCGCACGATGTCCAGGACCTTGGCGCGGCGCTGCTCCGGCCTGAGCGTGGTGTGCTCGCTCAGCACCTCGTCGATCTGCTCGCCGCAGGTCATCACCGGGTTCAGGGCCGTCATCGGCTCCTGGAAGATCATGCCCATGCGGGTGGCACGCAGTTCCCGCAGCCGCGCGGGGGAGGCGTGGGTGATGTCCTCGCCTTCCAGCACGATGCGGCCCGATTGCACCGGCAGCTGGCGCGGCAGCAGACCCATCACCGCCTGCGCCAGCACGCTCTTGCCCGATCCCGATTCGCCGACCAGGCACACGACCTCGCCGCGCCCGACCGTGAAGGAGACCTTGCGCACCGCGGCGGGGCGCTCCGCGCCGGCGGGCAGGCCGATGGTCACGTCCTCGATGGCCAGCACGGGGGTGTCGCTCATCGGCTCACACCCGGTGCGCCATCTTCGGGTCGAGCGTGTCGCGCAGGCCGTCGCCGAGGATGTTGACGGCCAGCACGGTCACCGCCAGGAAGACGCCCGGGAACAGGATGTTGTGCGGGAACTCGTTGAACTGCGCGCGGCCCTCGGCCATCACGTTGCCCCAGGTCGGAATGTCCGGCGGCAGCCCGACTCCGAGGAAGGAGAGGATCGCCTCCGTCAGGATGCCGGACGCGCAGATGAAGGTGCCCTGCACGATCAGCGGCGCCACCGTGTTGGGCAGCACGTGCCGGCGCATGATGGCCGGCGTGCTGGTGCCCATGGCGATGGCGGCCTCGACATAGGGCTCCTCGCGGATGGTGAGCACCAGCGAGCGGACGAGCCGCGTCACGCGCGGGATCTCGGGGATCGCGATCGCCACCACCACGGTCAGGATGCTGCCCCTCCACATCGCGACCAGCGCGATGGCGATCAGGATGGCGGGGATGGCCATCAGCCCGTCCATCACGCGCATCAGCACGCCGTCGACCGCGCGCAGGTAGCCGGCCAGCAGGCCAAACACGATGCCGACGGCCAGCGCCACCACGGCGGTGGCGATGCCCACGATCAGCGACACGCGGGTGCCGTAGATCACGCGGCTGTAGATGTCGCGGCCGAAGCTGTCGCTGCCGAAGGCGAAGCGGTGCCGCAGCGACTCGCCTTCCAGCGTGGTGATCTCGCCGCGCGCGCCCGGCAGCAGGTCGCGGCTGGCCGGGTCGAACAGGCTGGGGTCCACGGTCCCGAGCCAGGGCGCGGCCAGCGCGATGGCCGCGAGCAGGACGAGCACGATGCCGCCGATGCGCACCGACACGTTGCGCGCGGCCCGCCTCCAGGCGCCGGGAAGGTTCGCCGCGGGCAAGGCGGCGATCTCGGGCAGTTCGGCGGTATCGGCGGCTTGCGACATCGTGCGTTCAGTAGCGGATGCGCGGGTCGAGGAACACGTAGCTGATGTCGATCAGCAGGTTGACCAGCACGTAGGCGACGGAGAAGAACAGGATCACGCCCTGGATGGTCGGGAAGTCGCGCGCGAGCACGGCGTCCACGGTCAGCCGGCCCAGGCCCGGGATGGCGTAGACCGATTCGGTCACCACCACGCCGCCGATCAGCAGGGCGATGCCGATCCCGATGACGGTGACGATGGGCACCGCGGCGTTGGCCAGCGCGTGCCGCACGAGCACCTTGCTCTCCCGCAGGCCCTTGGCGCGGGCCGTGCGCACGTAATCCTCGCCCAGCGCTTCCAGCACCGAGGCGCGGGTGACCCGCGCGATGAGCGCGATGTAGATGATGCTGAGCGTGAACGCCGGCAGGGCCAGGTGACGCAGCCAGGGCCCAGCACCGTCAGCCAGGCGCCGGTAGCCCTGGACGGGCAGCAGGCCCAGCTTCAGGGACACCAGCCAGATCAGGAGGTAGGCGAGCACGAACACCGGCACCGAGAAGCCGAGCACCGAAAACCCCATCAAGCCCCGGTCCAGCCAGCCGCCGAAGCGCCATGCGGCCAGCACGCCGAGCGGCACCGCGACGAGGACCGCGACCACGATGGTCAGCGTGGCCAGCGAGAGCGTGGGTTCCAGCCGCTGCGCGATGAGGGTGGTGACCGGCGTCTTGTAGTAGTAGCTCTGGCCCAGGTCGCCCGTCACGACGTGCCCGAACCAGATGGCGTACTGCTCCGGCACCGAGCGGTCCAGGCCCAGGTTGGCGCGGATGCGCGCGATCTGCTCCGTCGACGCGGCGTCGCCGGCCAGCACCGCCGCCGGGTCGCCCGGCGTCAGGCGCAGCATCAGGAACACCAGGACCGAGACGACCAGCAGGACCGGCAGGGTCGCAAGCAGTCGGCGGGCCAGGAACTGCAGCATGCGCGCTTACTGGGGCCCGTTCTTCTTCAGGTTCCAGTAGAGGTTGCCGTTGGTGACGAACCAGCCCGAGATGTTCTTGGTGGCGGCCGTGGGCTGGTCGTACTCGCCCAGGGGAGCGTGCGTGCCGACCTCGAACGCCCGCGCGTGCAGCTGGTCGGCCAGCTTCTTCTTGGTGGCGTCGTCGGTGGCGCGCATGAACTCGTTGCGGATCGCCTGCATCTTCTCGTCGTTGGCCCAGCCGAACCAGCCGGACTTGTCGCCGCGCGTGTCCATGGTGGGGTTGGCGATCGGGCTCCACACGTCGAACGCCTGCCAGGCGGTGAGGAACATGTGCCAGCCGCCCTTGTCCGGCGCTTCCTTCTTGGCGCGGCGGCCCACCAGCGTCTGCCAGTCCATCGCCTGCAGGTCGACCTTGAAGCCCGCCTGCCGCAGCTGCTGGGCGGCCACGTCCGGCAGCTTCTGGATCGAGGCCAGGTCGGTCGGCTTGAGGATCACGATGGGCGTGCCGTCGTAGCCGCTCGCCTTCAGGAGCTCCTGCGCCTTCTTCATGTTGCTCTTGGCCTGGATGTCGCTGCCGGCGGTGCTGCCATAGGGCGTGCCGCAGATGAACATGCTGGCGCAGGTCTTGTACAGCGACTTGACGCCGACCTGCGCCTTGAGGAAGGGCTCCTGCGTCATGGCGGCGATGGCGGCCTGGCGCACCCTGGGATTGTCGAAGGGCTTGTGCAGGTGGTTGAAGCGGGCCATGTACTGCAGGCCGCGCGTGGAGATCGCGGGGATCTGCAGGGCGGGATCCGCCTTGACCGCCTCGTAGTGGTCGAAGGGCAGGTTCTCGATGATGTCGACCTCGCCCTTCTTCAGCGCGCTCACCTGCGCCTGCGCGTCGCGCAGCGCGAGGTTCCATTCGACCCGGTCCACGTACACGCGCTTGCCGCCGGTGGTGCCCGAGGGCGGCTCGCTGCGCGGCACGTACTTCGGGTTCTTGACGTACACCGCCTTGTCGCCCGGCTTGAACTCGTCCTTCCTGAAGATGTAGGGGCCGGAGCCGATGTGCTCCTCGATCTGCTTGAAGGCATCGGTCTCGGCGATGCGCTTGGGCATGATGAAGGGCACGTTCGAACTCGGCTTGCCCAGCGCCTCCAGCATGAAGCCGTTGGCCTCGTTCAGGAAGATGCGGAAGGTGTCCGGTTGCGGCGAGTCCATGCGCTGCACGAACTGCATCAGCGCCGAACCCATCGCGTCGCGCTTGCCCCAGCGCTGCAGGCTGGCGATGACGTCCTCGCCGGTGACCGGCTTGCCGTCGTGGAACTCCAGCCCCTTGCGCAGCTTGAAGGTCCACAGGCGCTTGTCCGGGCTTTCCGTCCAGCTCTCCACCATCTGCGGCTTGATGCGCGCGTCCGCGTCGGTGCCGAACAGCGTGTCGTAGATCATGTAGCCGTGGTTCCGGCTCATGTACGCGGTGGTCCAGATCGGGTCCAGGATCGCGAGGTTGGAGTGCGGCACGATCCGCAGGACGTTGGCCTGCGCCCAGCTGCTGCCCGCGGGCACCAGCGCGGCGGCGGCCAGGGCCGCGGAGAGGATGAGGCTGCGACGGGAAGCTTTCATCGGGCAGGTCTCCTTGGGCGGACCATTCTGCGCGGCACCCCCGGCCGGACACCCGGGCAAACCCGGGAGCCTGCCGAACCCTCGGGCCCGGCCCGCCGCGGACGCGGCGGCAGAGTCGGAAGTCAGATCCTGTACGCCCTGCGGCTTTCGGGCGACACGACGTCCTGGTACTCCGGATGCTTGCGTAGGAAAGCCGCGATGAACGGACACACGGGGATCGCCATCAGCGAGCGACGGCGCACCTCATCCAGCGCCTTCGCCGCGATGGCGGAGCCGATGCCGCGACCCTCGAAGGCCGGCAGCACCTCCGTATGGGTGAAGAGCAGGCCTGTCTTCAGCACGTTGTACTCCGAGAAGGCGGCGAGCTCTCCATCGACGTGCAGCTCGAAGCGGTGCATGGGCTGGTTGTCCAGGAAGCGGAAATTGTCGCTGGCGGGTGCTGGCTCCATGAGGGGTTCCTTCGCGCGTCTTCGGTGCTTCTCCATCTACACGCACCCCTGCGTATTCACATACAGCGCGTACACCGAGTGGCTCGCCGCCATGAACAGCCGATTGCGGTGGCGGCCGCCGAAGCAGACGTTGGCGCAGCGCTCGGGCAGGTGGATGTGGCCGATCGCGGTGCCGTCGGGGGCGAAGACGCGCACGCCATCGAGTTCCTCGGCGTCGGCGCCCGGCGCGCCGGTGCTGCCCCAGCCGCACCACAGGTTGCCCGCGATGTCGACGCGGAAGCCGTCGATGGCGCCGTGGCCCTGCGCGTCGACCGCCAGCCGCTTGTTCGACAGGCGCCCGTCCTTGCCGTGGTCGTACGCCCAGATCCTGCGGTGCGGCGTGGCGCGGCTCTCCACCACGTAGAGCACGGCCTCGTCGGGCGAGAAGGCCAGGCCGTTGGGCCCGGCCAGGTCCGCCAGCACCTGCTGCAGCTTGCCGTCGGGCGCGATGCGGTACACGGCTTGCGGCAGTTCGGGTTCTGCCAGCTCCCCTTCCCAGTAACCGGCGATGCCGAAAGGCGGGTCGGTGAACCAGACGCTGCCGTCTTTCGCGCACACGATGTCGTTGGGCGAGTTCAGGCGCTTGCCTTCGAAGCGCTCGGCCAGCACGGTGATGCTGCCGTCGTACTCGGTGCGCGTGACGCGCCGCGTGAGGTGCTCGCAGGTGAGCAGCCGGCCCTGGCGGTCGCGCGCCATGCCGTTCGCGTTGTTCGAGGGCACGCGGAACTCGCTCACGGTGCCGGAGGCCTCGTCCCAGCGCAGGATGCGGTTGTTGGGGATGTCGGAGACCAGCAGGTAGCGGCCGTCGCCGAACCACACGGGGCCTTCGGCCCAGCGCAGGCCGGTGGCGATCCGTTCCACCGTGCCGCTGAACAGGCGCAACTTGAGGAAGCGCTCGTCGAGCACCTCGATGCGCGGGTCGGGGTAACGGGCGCTGGCTTCGAAGGACGGGGGCGTAGCAGCGGGCATGGTGGCCTTCAGTCTGCCATGAGCAGGTGCAGGCGCGTGGCCTGCGCGGCATTCAGGGCGCCGGACGGCATGCGGCCGGCGAGCAGTTCCGCGAGCTGCGCCACGGTCTCGCGCGACTGGTGCTCCACCGCCTGCGGCGTGAGCCCGCCGGTGTGTGGCGTGGCGATCACGCGGGGATGCGCCGCCAGTGCCGGCGAAGGCATCTGGTCCGGTGCGCGGCCCACGTCCATTGCACACCCCGCGAGCCGACCGCTGTCCAGCGCGCGCAGCAGCGCGGCCTCGTCCACCAGCTCGCCACGCGAGGCATTGACGAAGAAGGCGCCCGGCTTCATGGCGCCGAAGCGCTTCGCGTCCATCAGGTTCTCGTTCTGCGGGACCGCGGGGGCCAGGCACACCACGTGATCCACCTGCGGCAGCAGTTGCTCCAGGGACAGCTTGGTGAAGGGCGGCGGCACGTCCGCGAAGGGATCCGCCACCAGCACGCGCATCCCCAGGGCCTGCGCGATCTCGCACAGCCTGCGGCCGATCGCGCCGTAGCCGATCACGCCTAGCGTGGCGCCGCGCAGTTCATTGCCCATGCGCACCGCCGGCTGCGCGCCCGTGCGGAACGCATGCACCGAATCACCGATGTCGCGCGCCAGCGCGATCATCGTGCCCAGCACCCACACCCGCCACCGCGTTGCCGAAGCCGGCGCTGGCGTGCGTGACGAGCACGCCGTGGGCACTCGCCGCGGCAAGGTCGATGTTGCGCGCATCCACCGCGCAGCGCTGGAACACGGCCAGCCCGGGCAGCGCGGCGAACAGCGTCGCCGGCGCGGCCGCCTGGCGGTCGCTGATGATCACGGCGCAGCCGCGCGCCGCGTCGACCAGCGCCTGGCCCACCAGCGGCGCGTCGCTCTCGTTCAGGCGCACGTCGGCAATGCCCTGCAGCTCGGCCAGCGCCGTCGCCCCATAGTAGTTGCGCCGCGCCGTCGCGCCGAAGGTCAGGAGCACGCGCGGCTTGCGCATCACTTGAACATCAGGTTGGGCAGCCACAGCGAGATGGCGGGAATGTAGGTCACCATCGCCAGCACCAGCAGCATGGCGCCGAAGAAGGGATAGAGCGCCTGCACCACCGTCTCGATCTTCAGCTTGGCGACCGCGCTGCCCACGAACAGCACGGCGCCCACCGGCGGCGTCAGCAGTCCGATGCCCAGGTTGACCATCATGATCATGCCGAAGTGCACCGGGTCCACGCCCAGCTTGGTCACCAGCGGCAGCAGGATGGGCGTCAGGATCAGGATCAGGGGCGCCATGTCCATCAGCGTGCCCAGCACCAGCAGCAGCACGTTGATCATCAGCAGGATCACGTAGCGGTTGTCCGAGAGCGCCGCGAAGAAGCCGGTGACCTTCAGCGGGATCTGCATCAGCGTCATGATGTAGCCGAAGCTCGCCGCGAAGCCGATCAGGATCATCACGATCGACACCGTCTTGACCGTGCGGTGGACCAGCTTGGGCAGCTCGCTCCACTTGTAGTCGCGGTAGATGAACATGGTGACGAAGAAGGCCCACACCACCGCGATCGAGGCCGACTCGGTGGCGGTGAACACGCCCGAGAGGATGCCGCCCAGGATGATGAACAGCGTGGCCAGGCCCCACAGCGCATCCGCGCAGATGCGCAGCGCCTGCCGCAGCGGGATCACCTCGCCCTTGGGAAAGTTGCGCTTCTTCGCGATGAACAGGCACAGGATCGCCAGCGTCAGCCCGAGCAGCAGCCCGGGGAACACGCCGGCCATGAACAGCGCGCCGATCGACACGCCGCCACCCGCGGCCAGCGAATAGATCACCGCGTTGTGGCTGGGCGGGATCAGGATCGCCTGCACCGAGCCGCTGACCGTCACAGCGGTGGCGAAGTCGCGCGGATAGCCCTTGCGCTCCATCTCCGGGATCAGCACCGAGCCGATCGAGGCCGTGTCCGCCACCGAGGATCCGGAGATCGCGCCGAAGAAGGTGGAGGCCAGGATGTTCACGAGCGACAGCCCGCCGCGGATGAAGCCCACCAGCACGCCGGCGAAGGCGACCAGCCGGCGCGACATGCCGCCCTCGGCCATGATGGCGCCGGCCAGCACGAAGAAGGGAATCGCGAGCAGGGAGAACTTGTTGACGCCGGAGGCGATCTGGATCATCACAGCGTCCAGCGGCAGCTCCATCCAGAGCGCACCGGCAAGGGCGGCCAGTCCCAGCGCATAGGCCACGGGCACGCCGACGATCATCAGCGCGAAGAAGCTTCCGAGCAGGACGAAGGTATCCATCAGATCGCTTCCTCGGCCACGCCGGGCTCGTGGTCGAAGGTGCAGACCGGCCGCGCATGCTGCGATCCGAACACGACGTGCTCCAGCACGAACAGCAGGGTGACCAGGCTGCCCAGCGGCAGCGCCAGGTAGGTGATGCCCACCGGCAGCCAGGGCAGCTCGCTGAGCGTCTGCCCCATCGTGCCTTGCACCAGCTTGAAGCCGTAGACCAGCACGAACACGCTGACGGCGAGCATCGCCAGGTGCACGAAGCCGGCACAGGCGCGCCGCAGTACGGCCGGCATGCGGTCCGTGAGCATCTGCACCGCGATGTGCGCGCCGGCGCGGTAGGCGGCCGCGGCCCCGAAGAAGGTGAACAGCACCATCATCAGGATCGCGATCGGCTCCGGCCACTGCGCCCCGAAGCCGAGCACGTAGCGCGCGAACACGCCCAGCGGGATCACCAGGCACATCACGACGAGCGCGATGCCGGAGATCCAGATGCAGGCAAGGTAGAGCCCGTCCAGCCAGCGGACGACAGGATGGTTCGCCACGAGGTCTTACTTGACGTCGGCGATGCGCTTCATCAGGTCGGCGAACTGCGCACCGTACTTCGCGCGCACCGGGGCGGTGGCGTCGTAGAAGGGCTTGGTGTCGGTGTTGATGAACTCGATGCCGGCGGCCTTGAGCTTCTGCGTGTACTCCGCCACGCTCTTGTCCCACAGGCCGCGCTGTTCCATCTGCGCCTCGCGCGAGAACTTCTTCACCAGCGCCTGTTCGTCCTTGGACAGCTTGTCCCAGGTCACCTTGGACATCACGAAGATCTCCGGGATGATCAGGTGGTTGGTCTGCGTGTAGTACTTGACGGTGGTGTACTGGTTGGAGGTGTACAGCGTCGGCGGATTGTTCTCCGCGCCGTCGATCACGCCGGTCTGCAGCGCGCCGAACACCTCGGTGTGGCCCATGGAGATGCCGTTGCCACCCATGGCGTTCATGGTGTCCACGAACAGCGGGTTGCCCATCATGCGGATCTTCTGGCCCTTCAGGTCCTCGGGCTTGCGCACCGGCTTCTTGGTGTAGAGGCTGCGCGAGCCGGAGTCCATGTAGCCCAGCGCCACCAGCCGCGCCGGGCTGTTGGTGATCTTGGTGAGGATCTCCTCGCCGATCGGTCCGTCGATGACCTTGCGCATGTGCGCCTCGTCGCGGAACACGAAGGGCATGTTGAACACGTTCACGTCCGGCACCACCGGGCCGAGCACGCCCAGCGAGATGCGCGCGATCTGGATCGCGCCCACCTGGGTCTGCTCCACCACTTCCTTCTCGCTGCCCAGCACGCCGCCGGGGAACATCTGCAGCTTGATCTTGCCCTTGGTCGCCGTTTCCAGCTTCTTGCCCAGGTTCTCGATGGCGACCACGTTGGGGTAGCCGGCGGGGTGCACGTCGGCCGCTTTCAGCGTCACGGTCTGCGCCGCGGCCGGAATGGCGGCGCAGGCGAAGGCGGCGCACAGCGTGGCCTGGATCAGGTGGCGTCGGTTCTGCATGGTGGTCTCCGTTGGTGTTGGGGATTTGCCTCGTGGCGTTTTCACTCGAAGGGGCCCATGCGCACGAAGGCGCCGCCCTGGTAGATGACTGCGGGATCGCTGCGGTCCAGCGTGGGCTGCGCGGCTTCCTTGGCCGCGCGGAAGGACTCTGAGCTGTCCCGCGGGCGGAAGCCGAGGTGGCGCGCCGGCGTGTTGTCCCACCAGGTCGTGGTGTTGTCGGACATGCCGTAGACGATGCTGTGGCCCACGACCGGGGCCGTGAGGCAGGCGACCACCAGGCGCTCGAGGTCGTCGTAGCTCAGCCAGGTGGCGAGCATGCGGCGGTCCTTGGGCTCGGGGAAGGACGAGCCGATGCGCAGGCAGGCGGTCTCGATGCCGTAGCGGTCGAAGTAGAAGCGTGCGAGGTTCTCGCCGAAGGCCTTGGACAGGCCGTAGTAGCCGTCCGGCCGCACCGGCATGGTCGCGTCGATGACTTCATCCTGGCGGTAGAAGCCGGTGACGTGGTTGGAACTGGCGAACACGATGCGCTTGACGCCATGGCGGCGCGCCGCCTCATACAGGTTGTACGCACCGACGATGTTGGCCTGCAGGATCGCGTCGAAAGGCTGCTCGGTGGAGATGCCGCCCAGGTGGACCACCGCGTCCATGCCTTGCAGCAGCGCGTCCACCGCGGCGCGGTTTTCCAGGGGCGCTTCCACGACCTCTTCGCCGGGGCCTGCGGCCTGCATCGCGGCGATGTCGCTCACCCGCAGCAGCGCGCAGCGCCGGCGCAGGCGGGGACGCAGTTCGCGCCCCAGTCCGCCGGCGGCGCCCGTGAGCAGGATGCGCCCGAGGAGAGGGGCGGATTCGGTTTGCGCCATGGGGTCCTTGCGTGGGGGGCCTGCTACAGTCCGGACAGCAGGCACTTGTCATCCCTTATCAGTCGTCGTACAAGTATTCCCGTACCGGCAAGTCGCCAAGAGAGGGTTTTCCCGATGAACGAAGTGGTCCGCCGCCGCCCCCGCAGCCTCGCCCATGACGTGGTGGACACGCTGACCGGCCGCATCCGCGATGGATCGCTGGCCACCGGCGAGAAGCTGCCCACCGAGGCGGCCATCATGGAAGAGTTCGGCGTCAGCCGCACCGTGGTGCGGGAGGCGATCTCGCGGCTGCAGGCCGCCGGCCTGGTCGAAACCCGCCACGGCGTCGGCACCTTCGTGGTCGGCCTGGGCGATGCGGCGTCCTTCCGCATCTCGCCCGACCAGCTGGGCACGCTGCAGGACGTGATCGCCGTGCTCGAACTGCGCATCGGCGTGGAGACCGAGAGCGCCGCGCTCGCCGCCATGCGCCGCACGCCGGAGAACCTGAAGACGCTGCGCAATGCGCTGGCCGCCTTCATCAGCGCGGTGGAAGAAGGCCGCGACGCCGTCGGCCCCGACTTCCAGTTCCACCTGGAGATCGCCCGCGCGACCCAGAACCACCACTTCGTGGACCTGATGGCCACGCTGGGCGGATGATGATCCCGCGCGCGCGGCTGGAACCGCCCGGCCCGCTGACGCCGGATCGCGAGGCCTATCTGCGGCGGGTGAATTCGAGCACGAGAGCATCGTCGAGGCGATCAGCCGGCAGGACCCGGAGGCGGCCCGGGCGGCCATGCGCACCCACCTGGCGAACAGCCGCGAGCGGCGGCGGCGGCTGGCGGAAGCGCGCTAAACCCCGGCGCCGGGTCGGATTTGGTGGCGGCAGCTTCCGAGCAGTTGTATGATGTCCTACCTCTTGACCGGATGCCCCATGTCCCCGAATGAACTGAAGAAGGCCCTTTCCTCCGGCCTGCTCTCCTTCCCCCTCACCGATTTCGACAGCGAACTGCGCTTCGAACCCAAGGGCTACGCCGACCGCCTCGAGTGGCTGATGCCCTATGGCGCCACCGTGCTGTTCGCCGCCGGCGGCACCGGCGAGTTCTTCTCGTTGGAGCCGCAGGAATACGCCGCCGTCATCAAGACCGCCGCGCAGACCTGCAAGGGCCGCGTGCCCATCGTCGGCGGCGCCGGCGGCGGCACCACGCTGGCCATCAAGTACGCGCAGGAAGCCGAACGCAACGGCGCCGAAGGCGTGCTGCTGCTGCCGCACTACCTGACCGAAGCCACCCAGGACGGCCTGGTGCGCCACGTCGAGGCCGTGTGCAAGAGCGTGAAGATCGGCGTGATCGTCTACAACCGCGGCGCCACCAAGCTCACCGCGGAATCGCTGCTGAAGCTGGCCGAGCGCTGCCCCAACCTGATCGGCTTCAAGGACGGCCTGGGCGACATCGAGCGCATCGTGTCCATCCGCCAGCAGCTGGGCGACCGCTTCGTCTACATCGGCGGCATGCCGACGCACGAGGTCTATGCCAACGCCTACAAGGCGCTGGGCGTGCCCACCTATTCGTCGGCGGTGTTCAACTTCATCCCGCGCACGGCGATCCAGTTCTACAACGCCTACGCCAGCGGCGACCAGACCACCGTCAGCCGCATCATCGACGAGTTCTTCCTGCCCTACCTGGCCATCCGCAACAAGGGCGAAGGCTACGCGGTGTCCATCGTCAAGGCCGGCGCCACCGTCGTCGGCAAGAGCGCCGGCCCGGTGCGCCCGCCGCTGTCGGACCTCAAGCCGCAGGAAGTGGAAGAACTGGCCGCCCTCATCCGCAAGCTCGGCACCCAATAAGCCGGCTGCATCCCCTCGTCCCTAGGAGACTCTCCATGATCAAGAAGACCCTGCTGGGCCTGGCCGTCGCCGTCGCGGCCACGGTCGCCTTCGCCTATCCCGAGAAGCCCGTCACCATCGTCGTGCCCTTCCCGCCCGGCGGTTCCACCGACAACATCGCCCGCGTGCTGGCGCAGAAGCTGTCGGAGAAGATGGGCCAGAGCTTCGTCGTCGACAACAAGGCCGGCGCCACCGGCACCATCGGCGCGGCGTTCGTGAAGCGCGCGCCCGCGGACGGCTACACGCTGTTCGTGTCCTCGCTCGGCCCCTTCGTCATCGCACCGCACCTGCTCAAGGGCGTGCAGTACGACGCGCTGAAGGACTTCGACCCGATCACGGTCGCCGTGCAGGCGCCCAACGTGCTGGCCGTGCCGGCCAGCTCGCCCTACAAGAACGTCGCCGAACTGCTGGCGGGCCTGAAGAAGAGCCCCGGCAAGGTGAGCTTCGCTTCGTCGGGCAACGGCTCCTCGGACCACCTCTCCGCCGAGCTGCTGTGGCAGCAGACCGGCACCGAAGGCCTGCACGTCCCGTACAAGGGCGGCGGCCCCGCCATCAACGACCTGCTGGGCGGCCAGGTGGAAGCGGCCTTCGTGAACATCAACAGCATCATCCAGCACATCAAGGCGGGCAAGGTGCGCGCGCTGGCGATCTCCTCGGACAAGCGCTCGCCGCTGCTGCCGGAAGTGCCGACGCTGCAGGAACAGGGCGTCAAGGGCGCGGAAGTGCAGTCATGGCAGGCGGTCGCGGCGCCCAAGGGCCTGCCCGCGGACGTCAAGGCCAGGCTGCACGCCGCCATCGCCGCTTCGCTGAACGACCCCGCGGTCAAGGACAAGCTGCTGGCGCAGGGCTTTGAGATCGTCGCCAACACGCCGGAGCAGTTCGGCCGCTTCCAGGCGATCGAATTCGCCAAGTGGAAGTCGCTGATCGAAACCCGCAAGATCACGGCCGACTGAAGATGGCTGCACCCGTCGTCAAGAGCATGCGCGTCGTCCCGGTCGCCGGGCGCGACGGCATGCTGCTCAACCTCTCGGGCGCGCATGCGCCATTTTTCACGCGCAACATCGTCATCGTCACCGACAACGCGGGCCACACCGGCCTGGGCGAGGTGCCGGGCGGCGAGAAGATCCGCCAGACGCTGGAGGACGCGCGCGCGCTGGTCGAAGGCCAGACCGTCGGCAACCTGCAGGCGATCCTGAACGCGATGCGCACGAAGTTCGCCGACCGGGATGCCGGCGGCCGCGGCAACCAGACCTTCGACCTGCGCACCACCATCCATGCGGTGACGGCGGTGGAGTCGGCGCTGCTCGACCTGCAGGGACAGCACCTCGGCGTGCCGGTGGCCGCACTGCTCGGCGAAGGCCAGCAACGCGACGCGGTGCAGATGCTCGGCTACCTGTTCTACGTCGGCGACCGCAGGAAGACCAGGCTGCCCTACGCGTCGGAACCGCAAGCGCAGGACGACTGGCTGCGCCTGCGGCACGAAGAGGCGATGACGCCGGCCGCGATCGTCCGCCTGGCGGAAGCGGCGCAGGAGCGCTACGGCTTCCAGGACTTCAAGTTGAAGGGCGGCGTGCTGCGCGGCGACGAGGAAGTCGAAGCGGTGACGGCGCTGCACGAACGCTTCCCGCAGGCGCGCGTGACGCTCGATCCCAACGGCGGCTGGCTGCTGAAGGACGCGATCCGCCTGGGCGAGAAGATGCGCGGCGTCGTGGCCTATGCCGAAGACCCGTGCGGCGCCGAGGATGGCTTCTCCGGCCGCGAGGTGATGGCGGAATTCCGCCGCGCCACCGGCCTGCCGACCGCGACCAACATGGTGGCCACCGACTGGCGCCAGATGGCGCACTCGCTGGCGCTGCAGTCCGTGGACATCCCGCTGGCCGACCCGCACTTCTGGACCATGGCCGGCTCGGTGCGCGTGGCGCAGACCTGCCGCGACTGGGGCCTCACCTGGGGCTCGCACTCCAACAACCACTTCGACATCTCTCTGGCCATGTTCACGCACGTGGGGTGCGGCCGCGCCCGGGAAGGTGACCGCGATCGACACGCACTGGATCTGGCAGGACGGCCAGCGCCTCACGCGGGATCCGCTGAAGATCGAAGGCGGCTACGTGCAGGTGTCGAAGAAGCCCGGACTCGGAATCGAGATCGACGAAGGCGAACTGGAAAAGGCCAACCGCTTGTACCAGCAGCACGGACTGGGCGCGCGCGACGACGCGATCGCGATGCAGTTCCTGGTGCCGGGGTGGAAGTTCGATCCGAAGAGGCCTTGCCTGGTCCGGTGATGTGAGTTGAATTTCTCCCTCCCCCTCTGGGGAGGGGGGGGGGTGGGGGCGCTGGGAGGCACCGCGTCGTCCAGCGCCCCCATCCCAACCTTCCCCAGAGGGGGAGGGAGTGAATGCAAGGAGACAGAATGTTCAAGAACCTCATCGCCGGCGAGTGGGTCTCCGGCCCCCGCGCCTCCCGCAACATCAACCCTTCCGACACGCGCGACCTGGTCGGCGAGTACGCGCAGGCGGATGCCGAGCAGGCGCGTGCCGCCATCGGTGCCGCCGCCAAGGCGCAGGCTGCCTGGGGCGTCTCCACGCCGCAGCAGCGCTTCGACATCCTCGACGCCGCCGGCAGCGAGATCCTCGCGCGCAAGGCCGAACTGGGTGACCTGCTGGCGCGGGAAGAAGGCAAGACACTGCCGGAAGCCATCGGCGAAGTCGCCCGCGCCGGCAACATCTTGAAGTTCTTCGCCGGCGAAGCGCTGCGCGTGGGAGGCGAAGTCGTGCCTTCGGTGCGTCCCGGCGTCGGCGTCGAAGTCACGCGCGAGCCGGTCGGCGTCGTCGGCCTGATCACGCCCTGGAACTTCCCGATCGCCATTCCCGCGTGGAAGATCGCGCCGGCCCTGGCCTTCGGCAACACCGTGGTACTCAAGCCCGCCGACCTGGTGCCGGGCAGCGCCTGGGCGCTGGCGGACATCCTGCACCGCGCGGGCCTGCCGGCCGGCGCGTTCAACCTGGTGATGGGCCGCGGCTCCGAAGTGGGGCAGGTCCTGCTGGACGACAGGCGCGTCAATGCGATCAGCTTCACCGGCTCGGTGGCCACCGGCCAGCGCATCGCGCAGGCCTGCGTCGCGCGCATGGCCAAGTTCCAGCTGGAGATGGGCGGCAAGAACCCCATGGTGGTGCTGGACGACGCCGACCTCGACGTCGCCGTCAATGCCGCCATCAACAGCGGCTTCTTCTCCACCGGCCAACGCTGCACGGCGTCCTCGCGGCTGATCGTCACGCAGGGCATCCACGACCGCTTCGTCGACGCCATGGCCAAGCGCATCCAGGCCCTCAAGGTCGACGACGCGCGCAAGGCCGGCACCGAGATCGGCCCTGTGGTGGACGAGAAGCAGCTGGCGCAGGACCTCGAGTACATCGCGATCGGCAAGGGCGAAGGCGCGCGGCTGGTCGCCGGCGGCGAAGCCATGGCGAAGAACGCCGACGGCGCACCCGGCTACTACCTGAAGCCCGCGCTGTTCGCCGACACCACGCCGCAGATGCGCATCAACCGCGAAGAGATCTTCGGCCCGGTGGTCAGCGTCCTGCGCGCGAAGGATTACGAGGAAGCGCTGCATCTGGCCAACGACACCGAGTTCGGCCTGGCCGCCGGCATCGCCACCACGTCGCTCAAGCACGCCACGCACTTCAAGCGCCACTCGCAGGCTGGCATGGTGATGGTGAACCTGCCCACCGCGGGCGTGGACTACCATGTGCCGTTCGGCGGCCGCAAGGGCTCCAGCTATGGCCCGCGCGAACAGGGCCGCTACGCCGCCGAGTTCTACACCACCGTCAAGACCGCCTACACGCAGGCCTGAACGGAACGACAACCCCAAGGAGACCCGCATGAACGTGACCCGCCGCCAGGCCGTGCTGTCCACGGCCGCAGTGCTCGCCGCGCCCGCCGCGCTGGCGCAGAAGGACAACTGGCCATCCAGGCCCCTGCGCATCGTCGTGCCCTACCCGCCCGGCGGGTCCTCGGACATCATCGCGCGCGCCATCAGCAACCTGATGGCCGAGTCGCTCAAGCAGACGGTGGTGGTGGAGAACAAGCCCGGTGCCAACGGCAACCTGGGCGCGGACTTCGTGGCCAAGTCGCCCGCGGACGGCTACACGATGCTGCTGTGCGACGTCGGCGCGCTGGCGATCTCGCCTTCGGTGTACCCCAAGCTGCCGCTCGATCCGTCCAAGGAACTGCGCGGCGTGTCCATGCTGGCGTACTCCCCGCACCTGCTGGTGGTGCACCCCTCGGTGCCGGCCAACAACCTGAAGGAACTGGTCGCGCTGTCCAGGCAGAAGGACCTGAACTTCGCCGTCAGCGGCACCGGCGGCGCGCCGCACCTGGCCGGCGTGTCGCTGGCCAGCATGGTCGGCGCCCGCTGGCAGTACGTGCCCTACAAAGGCGGCAGCCAGGCCATCTCCGACACCATCGGCGGCCAGACGCAGGTGCTCATGAACGGCATGCTGGCGACCTACCCCCACGTGCAGGGCGGCAAGCTCAAGCTGCTGGCCGTTTTCAAGCGCTCGCGCATGCCCCTGATCGGCGACGTGCCGACCATCGCCGAACAGGGCGCGCCGGGCTTCGAGTCCGGCAGCTGGCAGGGCGTGCTGGTGCCCAAGGGCACGCCGGAAGCCGTGGTGCAGAAGCTCAACGCCGCACTGGTGAGCGCCATCCGCAATCCCGAGGTGCGCGGGCGGCTGGCCGGCCAGGGCGCCGAGGTCGTCACCATGACGCCGCAGGAGCAGGACCAGTTGTTCGCCACCGAACGCAAGCGCTGGGCGCAGGTCGTGGCGGCTGCCAACATCAAGGCCGAGTGATGCCGCAGGAGCCCCTGTTCATCCGCATGCACGAGGCCGACAACGTCGCCATCGTGGCGAACGATGGTGGGCTCCCGGCCGGCACCGTGTTTCCGTCCGGCCTGACGCTGCGCGAGAAGGTGCCACAAGGCCACAAGGTGGCGCTGGTGGACCTGCCCTCGGGCACGGCGATCCGGCGCTACGACGTGACCATCGGCTACGCGCTGCAGGACATCCCGGCGGGCAGCTGGGTGCACGAGCGCCTGCTGCGCATGCCGGAGGCGCGCAGCCTGGACGATTTGCCGTTCGCGCGACGGCGAAGCGCGAGCCGCAGCCGGCGCTGCAGGGCTACACCTTCGAGGGCTACCGCAACCCGGACGGCTCGGTGGGCACGCGCAACATCCTGGCCATCACGCAGAGCGTGCAGTGCGTGGCGGGCGTCACGCGCTTCGCCATCGAGCGCATCAAGTCGCAGCTGCTGCCCCGATACCCGAACGTCGACGACGTGGTCGCGCTGGAGCACGGCTACGGCTGCGGCGTGGCGATCGACGCGCCGGACGCCGTGATCCCGATCCGCACGCTGCGCAACATCAGCCTCAACCCCAACTTCGGCGGCGAGGTGATGGTGGTGAGCCTGGGCTGCGAGAAGCTGCAGCCCGAGCGGCTGCTGCCGCCCGGCAGCATCCCGATCGCCGACCAGCGCGGCGAGCCGCAGGAGCTGGACGTGGTGTGCCTGCAGGACGACGCGCATGTCGGCTTCATGTCCATGGTCGACTCGATCCTGCGGCAGGCGGAGGTTCACCTGAAGCGATTGAACGCGCGCCGGCGCGAAACCGTGCCGGCCAGCGAACTGGTGGTGGGCGTGCAGTGCGGCGGCAGCGATGCCTTCTCCGGTGTCACGGCCAATCCCGCCGTCGGTTTCTGCACCGACCTGCTGGTGCGCGCGGGCGCCACCGTCATGTTCTCCGAGACCACCGAGGTACGCGACGGCGTGGCGCAGCTGCTGACCTCGCGCCGCGACACCCGAAGTGGCGCAGGCGATCGTGCGCGAGATGGCCTGGTACGACGCCTACCTGCAGCGCGGCAGCGTGGACCGCAGCGCCAACACCACGCCGGGCAACAAGAAGGGCGGCCTGTCCAACATCGTCGAGAAGGCGATGGGGTCCATCGTCAAGTCCGGCACCTCGCGCATCGATGCCGTGCTGCCCCCGGGCGAGAAACTCAAGGGCAAGGGCCTGGTGTACGCCGCCACGCCGGCCAGCGACTTCATCTGCGGCACGCTGCAGGTGGCGGCGGGCATGAACCTGCACGTGTTCACCACCGGCCGCGGCACGCCCTACGGGCTGGCCGAAGTGCCGGTGATCAAGGTCGCCACCCGCAGCGACCTCGCGCGGCGCTGGCACGACCTGATGGACGTCAACGCCGGCACCATCGCCGAGGGCAAGGCGAGCATCGAGGAAGTGGGCTGGGAGATGTTCCGGCTGATGCTCGAGGTGGCCAGCGGTCGCAGGAAGACCTGGGCCGAGCAGTGGAAGCTGCACAACCAGCTGGTGCTGTTCAATCCGGCGCCGGTGACGTGAGGAAGGCTTCGAGGATGTGGAAGTGGTCGTCGTGGAACTGGTCTTCCAGCGACGGCAGCTCCGCGATCGGCACCCAGCGTGCTTCCGCCGCGTCGTCGCTGCCCGCGATCTCCGGCAGCATGCGCTCGCCCAGGTCGAAGTAGAAGGCGTGCGTGATCACGCGGCCGCGCTGGCTGCGGTCCGGGTGGTCGAAGATGCGCATGGCCTTGCAGGCGTGTTCCATTTCCGAGGCCAGCAGGTGGAAGCCCGTTTCCTCCTGCAGCTCGCGCACCGCCGACTGGTAGGCCGTCTCGCGCTGCTCGATGAAGCCGCCCGGCACCGCCAGCAGGCCCTTGCCGGGCGCGCGGCCGCGCCGGATCAACAGCACGTGGCCGGCGATGCGCACGACGGCATCCACCGTGACGAACACCGGCGGATAGGGCGACATCGCCCACTTGTCATGTTCCTCGGCGAGCTCGGCCCATTCCTCGCGCAGCCTCGCCAGGAAAGGCAGCTGCGCCCAGGAACGGAGGAAGCCGATCATCGCGGGCGGCACCTGGCTGGCCAGCGCGGCCAGCGCCTCGTCCACCGAGTCCGCGGAGTAGAGCGCCGCGCGCAGTGACTTGCCGTGCACCTCGCCCTGCCGGCCGGCGTCGTGCAGCGGCCAGCCCGGAAATTCGTTGAGGTATTCGCCGGTGGGGTCCTTGCGGTGGCCCACCAGCACGATGCGCGTGCGCTCCGATCCGGTCAGCTTGGCCATCGTGGCCTGCACCTGCTGCACCCAGCGCTTCTGGTCGTAGACGTCGCGCACGGCGAGGAAGTCCACGCGCGCGCGTTCCTCCTCGCTCAAGGCCAGCCGGATCGCCTCCACCCGTTCCTCGAAGGTGAAGGGATTGCGCGGCGAGCGGGCCTGGCGCGCGGAGCCGACCAGCACCGCGCAGCGCGGCGCCAGCCGCAGCGCCTCGCGCAGCAGCGCGAGCTGCGCGTTGTGGAACAGCTGGAAGCGGCCGATGCACGCCGCCCATTCGAATTTCGGGGATGCCATGCGCCGATTCCCGGGCTCCCGCCCTAGGGCTGCATCAGCAGCTGCAGCGTGCGCTGGCCGACGCGGCGTTGCGGCGGCAGGCCCCTGGCCACGAACTCCTTCTCGATCGCATCGCGCGTGAGGCGCCCGATCACGCCGTCCGCCGTCACCTGCGCGTGGCCGCGCGAAGCCAGCCAGGCCTGCAACTGCCGCACCTGCGCGCGCGTGAGGCCGGGGTCGTCGGTCGGCCAGGGCGTGGCGAAGTCGCGGCCGCCCGAAATCTTGGTGGCCAGCAGCGCGACCTCCATCACGTAGCGCACCGAGCGGTTGTAGCGCAGGATGGTCTCGAAGTTGCGCGTGACCAGGAAGGCGGGACCCGGCAGGCCCACGGGGAAGAAGGGATGCACCTCGGGGTCGCCGGGCACCTGCAGCGGCACCGGCTGGCCGTCCGGCCCGAGCGCGGTCCAGCCTTGCGCCGCCCATTGGGACAGCGGCTTGGCGCGCTCCGGGTAGCGCTTGGACTCGCCGCCGGTGTTGAACTCCGCCTGCTGCGCCGCCGGAACCGCCACTTCGATGTACACCGGCGCGCCCAGGATCCAGCCGCCGCGCGTCTTCAGGTGGTTGGCGGTCGTGGCCCAGGCATCGGGCTCGGAATTGATGATGTCGGAGACGCCGTCGCCGTCGAAGTCCACCGCCAGCTGCTCGAAGCTGTCCGGCACGAACTGCGTGCGGCCGAAGGCGGCGGCCCAGGAGCCCTGCCAGTTCTCCGCCGGCACGCGCCGGTCGCGCAGCACGCGCACGGCGGCGAAGGCGCGCTCGCGCGACATGCAGCTGCCCGCCGCGCTCGCGGATGCGGGACAGGGCCGCAGGCAGGCCAGGCTCATCGCCGCATCGAGCACCGGGATGCGGCCCTGCGAGGGACCGTAGTTGGTCTCGATGCCGTAGATCGCGACGATGATCTCCTTGGGCACGCCGAACTGCGCCTCGATGCGCTGCAGCGTCTGCCCATCGCGCGCCAGCACGGCGCGGCCCTGCTGCACGCGCTCTTCATCGGTGGTGGCGGCCAGTTCGTCCCACCAGAAGGTCGGCTCGCCGGTGGTCACCAGCATGGACTGGCGCACGCGGTCGTCGTACTGCGCGGCGGCCGCGATGCGCTCGAAGTCCGCGCGGTGCAGGGGGCGGCCGGAAAGCTGCGTCTGCTGCGCGAGGTTCTGCACGCAGCTGGCGAACTGCTCGCGCGACAGGGGCTGCGACAGGAGCGAAGGGGAGGCGGGTTGGGCTGCGGCCGAATGGCAGAGGCAGGCGGCGAGGACCGCGCCGAGGAAGCGTTGCAGGCATGCGGGCATGCCGGGGACTATAGGGTGCGGCGCTTCGCCCGGGGGCCCGTTGTGCCCAGCCGTAACTCGGAAGCGGGCCGCAGCAGCGCTGCCTTCAGCAGCTTCTGGAAGGTCGGGCATTCGGCATGGCTGGGGGCCGGGCACACGGCCGCGTGGCGCAGGCCCTTGCTCACGGCGCTCAGCCGGCGCACCATGCCGTCGATCTCGTCGGCCTTGGCGGAGAGCATGCGCCGCTCGATGCTGGGCTTGCCCTCCGGTGAAAACATGGTCGCGATCTCCGCCAGCGTGAAGCCCGCCGCCTGCGCCAGCCGCACCAGCGCCAGCTGGTCGAGCACGCGCGGATCGAAGCGCCGCCGCAGGCCGTCGCGGCCGGTGGAGGCGATCAGCCCCTTGTCCTCGTAGTACCTCAGCGCCGACGCCGGGATGCCGGAGCGCCTTGCCACTTCCGCGATGTCCATCACGCCACCCCTTGACTTCAAGTGCACTTGAACTCGTATGGTGCAAGTCCCCTGCCACTCCGTCAAACAGGAAACGCCATGCCCCTCACGCTCCAGACCTTGGCCGTCCGCATCCGCGAGACCCTGCAACACGGCAACGACCCCGCCGGCCGCGAGCAGGCGGCCGCCATCCTGCGCGATGCCCTGCAGGACCGCGCCTTCGTGCAGTCGCTCTTCGACGACCGGTCGCCCGAACGCAAGGTCGTGTACCAGGACCCGCAACTGGGCTTCTGCATCCTGGCGCACCGCTACACGGATGCCAGGCAGGGCGGGCCGCACGACCACGGCCCTTCCTGGGCCATCTACGGCCAGGCCGAGGGCGAGACCGTGATGAGCGACTGGCAGCGCGTGGATGGCGCCGCTGCAGGCGAACGCGTGCGGGTGCGCAAGCTGCGCGAATACACGATGCGCCCCGGCGATGTCCGTGTGTACAACGAGGGCGACATCCACGCGCCGGGCCGCTCCGGTCCGACGCGCCTGGTCCGCATCGAAGGCGTGAACCTGGAGACGGTGGCGCGCGGCAGCTACCAGGCGCTGCGCGAGTAAGGCCTGCGGATCACGCCCCGGCCGGCGCCACCGACGCGCCCTGCACGCCGTGCCGCGCCAGCGCCTGGGCCACGAAGCCGCTGGCCTTCATCTCCTCGACGAACGCCGACAGCGCCGCGGCCGCTTCGGCACCGCGGCTGCGGGGGCAGCCCATCGCCTGCCGGATCACCATGAAGCGGCCGGGCAGCAGGCGCACGCCGCCGATGCGCCGCGCGTCCGCTTCCAGCTGCTGCTTCACGCCGGCGGCCACTTCGGCGCCGCTGTCCAGGAAGTGTTGCACCACCGCCTGCGAGGACTCCGCGTGCACCAGCTGCGCCTGCTTCAGCTCGCGCGTGAGGTACAGGTCGTAGGCGCTGCCACGGCCGGCCACCACGCGCTGTCCCCTGCGGTCCACTTCCTCGTTCGCGCGCAGCGACGAGTCTTCGCGCACCAGGTAGCAGCCCTCGATCAGCACGTAGGGCGGCGTGAAGGCGATGTGCTCGGCGCGCTTGGGATCGATGGCGAAGAAGCCGATGTCGGCCTGCTGCGTCGCCACCGCGTCCACCGACTTGCTGGCGTTGTCGAACACGACCAGGTCCGCCTCCACCCCCAGGCGCCGCGCGAACTCGCGCGCCAGGTCGACCGACACGCCCTTGGCCGCGCCACCCGCGTCCTGGCCGGCGAGGACGGGATTGCCGAGGTTGATGGAGGCGCGCAGCCGGCCGGTGGGCGCGAAGGCCTGGACGATGGAAGCAGGAAGGTTCATGGCCCGCCACCATAGCGCAAACACCTTGCGCTAGCATCGGCGGCAAGCCGTCCCCCATGCCAGAGCACCGTCGTCCCCGCCCACCGCTCCTCGCGCGCAGCGCCTTCGCGGCAGCGGCCACGGCGCTCGCCGTGCTGTTCGGCGCCGCGCTCGCGCAGGAGCAGCAGCCGGCGGACCTGTTCGGCAGCATGCCGGAGCCACCGACCGAAGCCCCGCCACCGGCGCCGGTGATCGACCCCGCCAGTCCCGCGGCCGGCGCGCTGCAGCCGCCGGCGGAAGCCTTCAACGGCCTGCCGCCCGACGGCCGCGGCAAGCCCGACTGGGTGCGGGCGCTGCGCGAAGGCCTGATCCAGCCGCGCGCCGGCGTGGGCAGCAGTGGCGCCATGCAGCTGCTGGACCACGACGTGCTCATGAAGAACACGGCGCAGATGCCCTACGTGCGCTTCTCGCACGGCGTGCACACCCAGTGGCTGGCTTGCGCCAACTGCCACGACGCGCTGTTCGTGCCGCGCGCGGGCGCCAACCCGACGAACATGACGCGCATCTTCCAGGGCGAGTCCTGCGGCACCTGCCACGGCACCGTCGCCTTCACCGCGATGTTCACCTGCGAGCGCTGCCACAGCGTGCCCCAGCCCGGGCAGAAGCCCTGGTGGTGAGGCCGCCCGGAAGCCGGGCGTCAGTCGCGAGACAGCGAGCCGTCAGCGGCCGGCTCCATACTGGCTGCGCATGTTCATCGGCCACTTCGGCCTGGCCTTCGCCGTGCGGCGTGCTGTGCCGCAGGTCTCGCTGGGCACCGCCTTCCTCGCCGCGCAGTTCCTCGACCTGCTGTGGCCGACGCTGCTGCTCGTGGGCAGCGAAACGGTGCGCATCGCACCCGGCGCCACCGAGGTGACGCCGCTGGTGTTCGAGTCCTATCCGATCTCGCACAGCCTGCTGATGGCCGTGGGCTGGGGCCTGCTGCTGGGCGGGCTGCACGCGTGGCGGCACCGCCATCTCGCCGGCAGCCTGGCGGTCGGCCTGCTGGTGCCCAGCCACTGGCTGCTGGACGCGCTGGTGCACGTGCCCGACCTGCCGCTGGCGCCCGGCTCGCAGACCCTGGTCGGCCTGGGCCTGTGGAATTCGCGCGCGGCCACGCTGATGGCCGAAGTGCCCATGTTCGTGATCGGCGTGTGGCTCTACCTGCGCTGCACGCGCGCGCTGGACGCCGTCGGCCGCTACGGCCTGCTCGGGCTGGTCGCCTTCCTCGCACTGGTGCACGCCGCCAACATGGCCGGTCCGCCGCCGCCCGACGTGGACGCGATCGCATGGGTGGGCCAGGCGCAGTGGCTGCTGGTGCTGTGGGCGTACTGGGTCGATCGCCACCGGCAGTCCCTGCTTCCCTGGCACCGGCAAGCCGCGCGCGCTTGACGCGGGTCAAGGGAAGGGCCGCGCGGGCGCTCCACCATGGAGCATGGCCCTCCCCTCGCCCGCAGCGGCAACGCTGGAACAGGTCCGATCGCTCTATCCGCAGCTGCGCGAGCTGCTGCCCTCGCTGGAGGCCCAGGCCGCCTCGGCGATCTCCGTGCCCGCGGGCACCGTGCTGTTCAGCGAGAGCGCTCCCTGCCAGGGCTTTCCGCTGCTGCTGGAAGGCGAGGTGCGCGTATCCCGCCCCTCCCCCGACGGCCGCACGCTGGAGCTCTACCGGCTGGCGCCCGGCGAGATGTGCCTGGTCTCCAGCGCCTCCCTGTTCCGCACGCAGCCCCTGGTGGCGCAGGCGGTGGCCACGCGGCCCACGCGCCTGCTGATGGTGCCGCCGGCCGTGTTCCGCTCCTGGCTCTCGCATCCCGCCTTCCGCGACTTCGTGCTGGGCCTGTTCGCGGAACGGATGGCGGACCTCGCCTCGCTGATCGACGCCGTCGCCTTCCAGCGGCTGGACCGCCGCCTGGCCGCAGCGCTCCTGGGGCACGGGCCCGAACTGGCGGTGACGCACCAGGACCTGGCCGACGTGCTCGGGACCGTGCGCGAGATGGTCACGCGCCTGCTGCGGCGCTTCGAGCGCGAAGGCTGGATCGAGCTCTCGCGCGAGCGCATCCGCATCCGCGACTCCGCCTCGCTGCGCCGCGTGGCCGAGGCTGCGTAACCTAGGTCACATACGCGCGGCGGCCCGGGTGCTGCAATCGGCTGCATCCAACGAAGGAGAGATCATGAAAGCGAACGTCGGCGGCGTGGACCGCGTGCTGCGCATCGTGGCGGGGCTGGTGCTGCTGGGACTGGCGGCCACGGGGACGATCGGCTGGTGGGGCTGGCTGGGCATCGTGCCGCTGGCCACCGGCCTGGTGGGCTGGTGCCCGCCCTATGCCATCTTCGGCATCAGCACCTGCAAGATGAAGGCGCGGGCCTGAGGATGGCGGGCTCCATCCAGCCGCTGCCGCACCGCTACCACGTGCAGGCCGTCGCCGCGGCGACCGGCAGCGTGATGGTCGGCGCCGCCGGCCTGCCGGACCTCGAGACGCACGCGCCGCCGGAATTCGGCGGCCCGGAAGGCTTCTGGTCTCCCGAGACCCTGCTGGCCGCCGCCATCTCGGACTGCTACATCCTGTCCTTCCGCGCCGCCGCGCGCGCATCGAAGCTGGAGTGGCAGAACCTCGAGGTCGGCGTCGACGCGCTGCTGGAACACGTGGACGGCATCACCCGCTTCACCCGCGTGAAGATCTCGCCGCGCCTGGGCATTCCGCCCACGGTGAACGAGGCCACGGCCATCGGCGTGCTGCACAAGGCCAAGCGCATGTGCCTGGTCACCAACTCGATGAACGCGGAGTGCGAGCTGGCGACGCTGGTGTACAGCGTGGCGGTGGCGCAAGCGGCCGGCTAGCGGCAGGGGGGCCCGCGCAGCCATGCGCGAGAATCCCCCGTGAACGGCGACAGGACGTACTGGCTCTACCTGCTCGAATGCGACGGCGGCCGCTTCTATGCGGGCATCGCGCTGGACGTGGAGCAGCGCTTCTACCAGCACCTGCTGGGCGTGGGCGCGAAGTTCACGCGCTCCTTCCAGCCGCTGCGCGTGCTGGCGGCGCGCGCCTACCCCTCGCGCGGCGAGGCGCTGCGCGCGGAACTGGAGCTCAAGGGCCTGCCGCGCGCGCGCAAGCTGGCGTTCTTCACTTCGTCGGCGACCCCATCTTCCCCTGCATGACCGCGACCAGGTGCTGCTTGGCTTCCGCCAGCTGCGCCTTGTCCGCGTCGTGCACCTTGCGGAAGAATGCCGCGCATTCCGGCGAGCTGGCCGCCTCGGCATCCTTGATGTACTGGTCGTAGGCGAGCAGGGCCTGCGCCTTGTTCTGCATGAGCGTGATCCAGTCGTACGCGAGGTCGCTCAGTGGATGCGGGTCGGATGCTTGTTCCTTCATGGCCTGTGCCTTTCCTGTGGAGGATCAGGATACGGCAAGAGATGCGCCGCGGGGCGCGCCGCGCTGGCTCGGCAGCAGCATGCACCCATGGAGAACGCGGCCGTGTGTATGCTCACCCATCGGCTCCGCGGCCGTGACCACGAGCATCCATGAGCGCTCAGCAAGCGTCGAAGTCCTCCGGCACCGGCCTCGCCGCCTCGGCAACCTGGCGGCACTACCGCCTCGTGCGCAGCGGGTCGGCGGCGCTCGTGCGGACCTGCGGCGTCGTGCCGGTGCTGCTCGCGTTGCTGGCACTGCTCGGGTGGGCCCTCGACCTGCCGCGGCTGCGCAGCGGCATCCCCGGCGCCGTGGAAATGAAGGCGAACACGGCGTTCGGCCTGGTGTTCGCGGGCAGCGCCTTGCTGCTGCTCACCCTGCGCGACGGGCGTCCCGGCGATCGGGCCTGGCCACGCGTCGCCCAGGCGCTGGGGCTGGCCGTCGCGCTGCTCGGCCTGGCCACGGCAGCGCAGTACGTGTTCGACGTCGAACTGCACATCGACCAGGCGCTGGTGCGCGACTATTCGGTGGGGCCCGGACGCATCCCCGGCCGCATGTCGCCGTACAGCGCGGCCGCCCTGTCCTTCCTCGGCATCGCGCTGGCCACCCTGCCGGTGCGGCGGCTGCGCACGCTCACCCGCGGCTGCGCCGCCGTCGCCGCCACCATCGGGCTCGTGCTGTTCACCGTCCACGCCTGGGGCGCGGTGAACCTGCGCACGGACGAGTGGGCGCCGCCGATCGCCTTCACCACGGCGTCCGCCTTCCTGGTGCTGGGCGTGGGCATCTGGACGGCCACGCACCGCTTCGCCCCCGGCCAGCGCAGCCTGCGCGTGCTGCTCGATCCCATCGAGCTGAAGATCATGGGCAGCTTCATCGGCGCCATCGCGGCGCTGACGACCGTGGGCGGACTCGTGTACGGCGCCGCGGCGGAGTACTCGCGCGAGATCCAGCGGCTGGGCCAGATCCGCCAGATGCGCGCCGACCTGACCGAGCTCTACGCCACCGTCGCCGATGCCGTCTTCGTCCAGCGCACGCTCGTGCTGTCCGACACGGCCGGAGACGACGGGCGCTGGGAAGCGCAGCGGCGGGAACTGGAGCGCGAGCGTCGCCTGCTGGTGTCCTACCCCGTGCTCGGGGACGCGGCCCGCCCCGCCGTCGAAGCACTGGACCGCGCGGTGCGCGGGCTGTCCGAAGTGCTGCAGGAAGCCGTCGACCTGCGCGGGCGCGAGGGCGCGGAGGCCGCGCGCGCCTTTGTGCGCTCGGGCCGGGATGCGGCGGCCATGGCGGAACTGCGCGGCGCCATGGCCCACATCGATTCGATCGGCCGCGCGGAGGAGGAAAGCAGCGCCCGGCTGCTGCGCGACGGCCGCGAGCGCACCGTGGCCTTCACCGTGCTCGCCCTGGTGCTGGCGGCCCTGGTGCTGGGCGCGGTGTTCGTGGCGATCCGGCGCGAGATCACCAAGCGCGCCGGCGCCGAGCGCGCCCTGCGCCGGCGCTCCTCGGAGGCGACCGCGGCGAACCGCTTCCTGGAATCGCTGGTGCACAACATCCCGCACATGATCTTCGTGAAGGACGCGCGCGACCTGCGCTTCGTGCGCATCAACCGCGCCGGCGAGCGGCTGACGGGCCTGACGCAGGCGGCGATCGCCGGCAAGTCCGACCACGATTTCTTCCCGCCCGAGGAGGCCGATTTCTTCGTCGCCAAGGACCGGGCGGTGCTGGCCAGCAAGGAGGTCGTGGACATCTCCGAGGAGGAAATCCTCACCCCGGACGGCGTGCGGCTGCTGCATACCAAGAAGATCCCCTGCTGGACGCGTCCGGCCAGCCGACCCACCTGCTCGGCATCGCCGAGGACGTGACCGAGGCGCGGGCGACGGAACGGCATATCCAGCTGCTGAACGAGGCATTGAACGAACGCGCCGAGGCGCTCGAGCGCGTGAGCCGCGCCCGCGCCGTGTTCCTGGCCACCATGAGCCACGAGATCCGAACGCCCATGAACGGCATGCTGGGGACGCTGGAACTCCTGAGCCTGAGCCCTCTGGACGACACGCAGCGCGACATGCTGAACGTGGTGACCGAGTCGGGCCAGGCGCTGCTGCGCATCATCGACGACATCCTGGACTTCTCCAAGATCGAGGCCGGCAAGCTGGAGCTGCGCGAGGAGGTCGGCTCGGTGGCCGGCATCGTGCACGACGTGCAGACCATCTACGCCAGCCTGGCCGGCAGCAAGGGCCTGCCGATCGAGGTCATGCTGGACCCGCGCCTGGCCCCGGCGGCCCGCATCGACGCGCTGCGGCTGCGGCAGATCCTCAGCAACTTCGTCAGCAATGCCGTCAAGTTCACCCACGAGGGCCGCATCGAGATGCAGGTCGAGGTGCTGGCGGACGGGGAGGACGCGCAGCGGGTGCGGCTGTCCGTGAGCGACACCGGCGTGGGCATCCCGGCCGAGGAGCAGGCGCGCCTGTTCGAGCCCTTCGTCCAGGGCAGCGCAGGCACGACCACCGCCGGCGGCACGGGGCTGGGCCTGGTCATCTCGCGCCGGCTTGCGCAGCTGATGGGCGGGGCCGTGCACATGGCCAGCGAACCCGGTGCGGGCACGACGCTCAGCCTGGAGCTCGATGTGCGCAAGGCCTCCCCGAGCTGCTGCCGCCACCGATGGCGCGCAGGATGGAAGACCTGCGGCGCAAGACCGCCCAAGTGCGCATGGCACCCACCGTCGCCGAGGCCGAGGCGGAAGGCAGCCTGGTCCTGGTCGTGGACGACCATCCGGTGAACCGGCTGCTGCTGCAGCAGCAGCTGCAGTCGCTGGGTTACGCCGCGGAAACGGCGGTGGACGGCGAGGACGCTCTGGCGCAGTGGAACAGCGGCCGCTTCGGCCTGGTGCTGACCGACTGCCAGATGCCCCGCATGGACGGCTACGAGCTCACGCGCAGGATCCGCGAGCGGGAGGCGGCCACCGGCGCGCGGCGCACGCCCGTGATCGCCTGCACCGCGATGGCGCTCGAGGACGAACGCGAGAAGTGCCTGGCGGCGGGGATGGACGACGTCGTCTTCAAGCCGGTCGACCTGCCGCGGCTGCTGGACACGCTCGACCGCTGGAAGCACGTGCCGGCGCGCCCCGTCGCCGGCGCGCCCCAGCCCGCGACCGAGCCGGACATGCCCGGGTCCCGCAGCGCGGTGGACACCCAGCTGCTCAAGGCCACCTGGGGCTCGGACGCGAAGACCATCCAGTCCATCGTCGATGCCTACCTGAACAGCGTCCGCGAGGACTATGCCGGCCTGTACGAGGCCGTGGGACGGCGCGACCTGGAAGCCGTGCGCGAGCTGGCGCACCGCATGCTGGGCGCCAGCGGCATGGTGGGGGCCAGGGGCATCGCCGAAAGCTGCATGCTCGTCACGGCCGCGAGCCGCGAGGCCAGCTGGGACGAACTGCAGTCGGCAGTGCAGGCGCTGGAAGCCGAGTACGCGCGGCTCGACGCCGAATTCGGGGACGCGGGATGAACGAACAACGCAAGCTGGAGGGAAGCATGGGATTGAACGAACTCCGTTTCCTGGTGGTCGAGGACCACGCCTTCCAGCGCACGCTGCTCGAGCAGATGCTGCGCACGCTGGGCGCGGCGCAGGTCGCGAGCGTGGCCAACGGCAAGGAAGCGATGAAGCTGCTGCGCGCCGGCGATGCGCACTTCGACATCGTGATCACCGACCTGATGATGCCGGAGGTGGACGGCATTGAGCTGATCCCCATGCTGAAGAAGTCGGCCCACCCCGTGGCGCTGGTGCTGGCGAGCGTGGACCAGGCATCGCTGGAAATGGCCGCGGTCATTGCCCGCGGCCAGGGCGTGCGGGTGCTGGGCACGATCCCCAAGCCGGTGACGCCGGAGAAGCTGCGCGCGCTGGTCGATCCCTACCTGGCCGACCGGGGCCCGGCCGCCGGGTCCCCGTAGCGCAGCCTGCCGTCTTCAGAAGCCGGGGATCACCGCGCCCTTGAACTCCGCCTGCACGAACCTGCGCACTTCCTCGGACTGGTAGGCCTTCACCAGCTTGGCAACCCAGGGCTTGTCCTTGTCCTGCTCGCGCACGGCGATCAGGTTCACGTACGGGCTCTTGGCGTTCTCCTGCGCGATGGCGTCCTTGCCCGGGTGCAGGCCGGCGGGGATGGCGTAGTTGGTGTTGACGGCCGAGACGTCCAGGTCGTCGAGCGAACGCGGCAGCTGCGCGGCCTCCAGCTCCACGAACTTCAGCTTCTTCGGGTTCTCGACCACGTCCAGCGGCGTGGCCTTCAGGCCGGCGCCGGGCTTGAGCTTGATCAGCCCCTGGTCCTGCAGCACCAGCAGCACGCGGCCGCCGTTGGTGGGGTCGTTCGGGATGCCGAAGCGCGCGCCTTCCTTCAGGTCCTTCAGGCTCCTGACCTTCTTCGAGTAGATGCCGATCGGGAAGTTGACCGTGTAGCCCACCGAAGTGATCCTGTAGCCGCGGTCCTTGACCTGCTGGTCGAGGAAGGGCTTGTGCTGGTAGCTGTTGGCGTCGAGGTCGCCGGTGGACAGCGCCGCGTTCGGCTGGATGTAGTCGGTGAACTCCACGATCTGGATCTTCAGGCCGTCACGCTCGGCGACCTTCTTCACCTGCTCCAGGATCTGCGAGTGCGGGCCGGCGGTGGCGCCGACCTTGATCGGCTTGTCCTGCGCGAGGACGGAACCGGTGGCCGCGGCGATGGCGAGGGCCAGGGTGGATTTCAGGAGGGTTCGCTTGTTCATCTTGGTTTTCCTTGCGTTGACGTTGGGTGTTCACTTGTGGCTCAGGCGGCGCACCGCCCAGTCGCCGGCGCTCTGCACGGCCTGCACGAAGGCGATCAGCACGATCACCACGGCCAGCATGATTTCCGGCAGGAAGCGCTGGTAGCCGTAGCGGATGCCCAGGTCGCCCAGGCCGCCGCCGCCGATGGCGCCCGCCATCGCGGAGTAGCCGGTGAGGCTGACCAGGGTGATGGTGAAACCCGCGACGATGCCGGGCAGCGCCTCGGGCAGCAGCACCTTGAACACGATCTGCCGCGTGGTCGCGCCCATGGCCAGCGCCGCCTCGACCAGGCCGTGGTCCACCTCGCGCAGCGAGGTCTCCACCAGCCGTGCGATGAAGGGCGCGGCGGCCAGCGTCAGCGGCACGACCGCCGCGGCGGTGCCGATGGAAGAGCCCGTCACCAGCCGCGTGAACGGGATGATGGCCACCAGCAGGATGATGAAGGGCGTGGAGCGCACCGCGTTGACGATGCCGCCGGCCACCCGGTTGACGCCGGCGTGCTGCAGCACGCCGCCCTGGTCGGTCAGGCGCAGCAGCACGCCCAGCGGGATGCCGATCAGCGCGCCGGCCACGCCGGAGATGCCCACCATCAGCAGCGTCTCCCACAGGGAGCCGGCGAACAGCTCCAGCATCGCGGGGCTGAAGTTATCCCACATGGGCCACCTCCTCGACGAACACGCCGGCGCCGCGCAGCTGCGCGGTCGCGGCATCGAGCTTGTCGCGCGCGCCACGTGCGAACACCGCGAGCGAGCCGAAGGGCTGGCCCTGCACTTCGTCCACCTGGCCGTGCAGGATGCTCAGGTCGATGCCGTGCGCGCGGACCACGTCGGACAGCAGCGGCCGGTCGGCGCCGTTGCCGGCGAAGGCCAGGCGCAGCAGCTGTGCGTCTTCCGCCGGCCGCGCGGTCATCAGCGCGCGGATGCGCTCCAGCACGCTCTCGGGCAGCGCCTGCGGCACGATCTCCTCGATCAGGCTGCGCGTGGTGGCGTGCTGCGGCCGGGTGAACACGTCGATCACGGGCCCCTGCTCCACGATGCGGCCGGCGTCGATGACGGCCACGCGATCGGCCACCTGCTTGATCACCTGCATCTGGTGCGTGATCAGCACGATGGTCAGGCCGAACTCGCGGTTGATCTGTTTCAGCAGCCCCAGGATGGAGCGCGTCGTCTCCGGGTCCAGCGCCGACGTGGCTTCGTCGGACAGCAGCACCTTGGGCCGGTTGGCCAGTGCGCGGGCGATGCCCACGCGCTGCTTCTGGCCGCCGCTGATCTGCGCCGGGTAGCGGTCGTGCAGCCCAGACAGTCCCACCAGCTCCAGCAGTTCGTGCACGCGGGTGCGGGTTTCCGCGGCAGGAACGCCGGCCAGCTCCAGTGGCAGTGCCACGTTGCCCGCGACAGTGCGCGAGGACAGCAGGTTGAAGTGCTGGAAGATCAGGCCGATGTCGCGCCGCGCCGCGCGCAGCTGAGCGGGCGGCAACGCCGTGAGCTCGCGTCCGGCCACGCTCACCGTGCCGGCCTTGGGCCGGTTCAGCAGGTTGATGGTGCGCACCAGCGAACTCTTGCCGGCGCCGCTGCGGCCGATGATGCCGAAGATCTCGCCTTGCGCCACGTCCAGGTCGACGCCGCGCAAGGCTTCGTGCGCGCCGTAGCCCTGGGTGATGCCTTTCAGTCGAATCATGTGGAAGGTTTCTTTCGTTTTCTTTTCTGGTTCAGGCGGCGCGTGCCCAGTTCCGGGACTCGCACGGCGCCATCAGCGACTGCAGCAGCGCGAACCCGAGCGGCCACTCGCCATGCCCCGAGTCCACGTTGATGTGGCCGGCATCGGGCAGGCGCAGGAACTCGCTGCCCCAGGCCCGCGCATACGCGCCCGCCAGGCGGGCCGGGCAATAGGGATCGTTGCTGCTCGCCACGACGATGCTGCGATAAGGCAGCCGTTGGCAGGGCACCGGTGCGAAGGCGTGGAGCACCGCGCGCCGCTCGGGATCGGCCGGCGCGACCAGCAGTGCGGCCTGGACGCGCCGCGCGGCATGCGCAGGCAGGTGCACGGCGGCGATGCAGCCCAGGCTGTGCGCGACGATCACCACCGGCGCGGGCGACTGCAGCACTTCGCGCTCGAGCGTGGCCACCCATTCATCGCGCGAGGGATTCATCCAGTCCTGCTGCACGACGCGGCGGGCACCCGCCAGCCGCTCCGCCCACAGCGTCTGCCAGTGGCCGGGCCCGGAGTCCTTCCAGCCCGGCACGACCAGGGGCACGGCAGCTGCGGGCGCGGCGTCCTCCACGTCGAGGTCGCGCCAGGCGCTGGCGGTCTGGGCCAGCACCCGCTGCGCGTTCAGGTGCAGGCGGTCCCCCGCGCTGTCGATGGCGAGGCCACGCACGCTGCTCACCTGCGGGTGTAGATCTGGTCGAAGCTGGCGCCGTCGGCGAAGTGCAGCCTGGTGGCCTGCTCCCAGCCGCCGAAGGCCTTGTCGATGGTGAACAACTCGAGCTTCGGGAACTGCTTCGCATACTTGGCCTGCGCCTTGGCCGACACCGCCGGGCGGTAGAAGTGCTTGCCGGCGATGTCCTGTCCTTCCTCGGAGTACAGGTACTTCAGGTATTCCTCGGCGACGGCGCGCGTGCCCTTGCGGTCCACCACCTTGTCGACCACCGCCACCGCCGGCTCGGCGAGGATGCTGACCGAGGGAACGATCACGTCGAATTTGGCGCCGAACTCCTTTTCCAGCAGGTAGGCCTCGTTCTCCCAGGCCACCAGCACGTCGCCCTGGTTGCGCTGCGCGAAGGTGATTGTCGATCCGCGCGCGCCGGTGTCGAGCACCGGCACGTTGCCGTACAGGCGCGCGACGAAGTCCCTGGCCTTGGCGTCGCCGCCGTACTTGCGCTTGGCGAACTCCCAGGCGGCCAGGTAGTTCCAGCGCGCGCCGCCGGAGGTCTTGGGGTTCGGCGTGATCACGCTCACGCCCGGCTTGGCCAGGTCGTCCCAGTCCTTGATGCCCTTGGGATTGCCCGCGCGCACCACCAGCACGATGGTGGAGGTGTAGGGCGAGGCGTTGTGCGGAAGGCGCTTCTGCCAGTCGGGCCTGAGCCAGCCGCCGTTCTTCACCAGGGCGTCGGTGTCACCGGCCAGCGCCAGCGTGGCCACGTCGGCGTCCAGGCCGTCGATGATCGAGCGCGCCTGCTTGCCCGAGCCGCCGTGCGACTGCTTGATGACGACGTCCTGGCCGGACTTCGCCTTCCAGTACTTCGCGAAGGCGACGTTGAACTCGACGTAAAGCTCGCGCGTCGGGTCGTAGGAGACGTTCAGCAATTCGACGCGCTGCTGCGCCAGCACGGGGCCGGCGAGGCTCGCGGTGGCAGCGACGGCGATGGCCGCGGAGAGATGAAGGAAGCTGCGCCGAGGAAACATGGGGACTCCGGATGCGTGTGGATGTGGAACGCATTCTCTGGAGCCCCCGGCCAAAAGGGAACGACCGAATTTTCAGTTGCTCATGCGCATATGCAAATGGGGTCCCTTCGTTCGACGCATTTGCCCGGCCTCACCCCAACCAACCCTTGATGCGGCGACCCAGCGCCTCGCGGCTGATGCCATAACGCTCGTGCAGCGTGGGCAGCGCGCCCGCGTCGAGGAAGGCATCGGGCAGGCCGGCCAACTGGAAGCCGGCAGGCTGCACGCGATGGCGCAGCAGGGCGCTGGCCACCGCTTCGCCCAGGCCGCCCACCACCGAATGGTTCTCCGCCACGACCACCAGGCGGTGCTTGTAGCGCACGGCCTCCACGATGGCCGCCTCGTCCAGCGGCTTGATGGTGGGGCAGTGCAGCACCGCGACGTCGACCTTGTCGGCGGCGAGGTCCTTCGCCACTTCCAGCGCGCGCATGGTCAGGAAGCCGCTGGAGATCACCAGCACGTCGGCGCCTTCGCGCAGCATCTTGGCCTTGCCCAGTTCGAAGCGGTAGCCCGGCACCTCGTCCAGCACCAGCGGCACGTTGCCGCGCAGCAGGCGCATGTAGACCGGTCCCTTGTGGGCTGCGATCTGCGGCACGGCCTGTTCGATGTCCAGCGCGTCGCAGGGATCGACGATGGTCAGCCCGGGGATGCCGCGCATCATCGCGATGTCCTCGGTCGCCTGGTGGCTGGGGCCGTAGCCCGTGGTCAGGCCCGGGAGCGCGCAGCAGATCTTGACGTCGAGGTTCTCCTCCGCGATCACCTGGTGGATGAAATCGTAGGCGCGACGCGTGCCGAACACCGCATACGTCGTGGCGAAGGGCACCAGCCCTTCCTTGGCCATGCCGCCGGCAGCGCCCATCAGCAACTGCTCCGCCATTCCCATCTGGAAGAAGCGCTCCGGATAGGCCTGCGCGAACAGGTGCAGGTCGGTGTACTTGGCCAGGTCGGCGGTGAGTCCGACCACTTCGGGATGCGAAGCGGCGTACTCCACCAGCGCCTTGCCGAAAGGCGCAGCCTTGACGCGCTGCCCCTCGCTCGCGATGGACGCGATCATCGCGGACGTGGTCAGGCGGGGCTTCTTCTCTGCGACGGCGGTGTTCATGCCGGCACTCCTTCGGTGATGGGGGTGGGTTGGTTCTGGTCCAGGATGGCGAGGGCCTGCTGCCACTCGGGCGGGTCGACCCGGATGAAGTGGTTCTTCTCGCGCTGCTCCAGGAAGGGCACGCCCTTGCCCATGAGCGTGTCGAACAGGATCACGCGGGGCTTCGGTTCCGCGAGTGCGCGTGCGTTGTCGAAGGCCTCGACCACCGCGGGCAGGTCGTTGCCGTTGACGCGCTGCACGTGCCAGCCGAAAGCGGCCCACTTCTCGGCCAGCGGCTCGAAGCCAAGCACCTTGCCGGAAGGGCCGTCGGCCTGCTGGTTGTTGATGTCGACTAGGCAGACCAGGTTGTCCAGGCGATGGTGGGCGGCGGCCAGCGCCGCTTCCCAGGTGGAACCCTCGTCGAGCTCGCCGTCGGACATCGAGTTGTAGACGAAGGCGGGGTTCTTCTTCTGCCTGAGCCCGAGCGCCATGCCGACGCCGATCACCAGGCCCTGCCCGAGCGAGCCGCCGGAGATCTCCATGCCGGGCGTGTACGTCGCCATGCCCGACATGGGCAGGCGGCTGTCGTCGCTGCCGTAGGTGTCCAGCTCCGACTCGGGCACGATGCCGGCCTCGATCAGGGCCGCATAGAAGGCGATGGCGTAGTGGCCGTGCGAGAGCAGGAAGCGGTCGCGTCCTTCCCATTCGGGCTCCTCGGGGCGCAGGCGCAGGGCGTGCCCGTAGGCGGCGGCCAGCACGTCGGCGTAGCCGAGGGCCTGGCCGATGTAGCCCTGGCCCTGGACCTCGCCCATGCGCACGGCGTAGCGGCGGATCCGCCAGGCGCACTGCGCCAGTTCGGCCAGCGCTTCGTTGGAAACAGTCATTCGGTTCTCCTTGATTGGCTCCCTCCCCTTCCGGGGGAGGGTTGGGGTGGGGGCGCTACTTGAAGATCACGGCCGGGAAGTACGACACCAGCAGCAGCACGAGGAAGGCCACGAAGTAGAAGGGCCCCAGCTCGCGCACCGTCTCGCCGACCTTCACCTTGGCCACCGCGCTGGTGATGAACAGCGTCGTTCCCACCGGTGGCGTGTACAGACCGATCGCCAGGTTCACGGTCATCATGATTCCCAGCTGCGTCAGGTCCATGCCGATCGCGTTGGCCAGCGGCACGAAGACCGGCGTGAGCAGCAGCACCGCGGCGGGCAGGTCGATGAACATGCCGCACACCAGCATCAGCAGGTTCATCAGCAGGATCACGCTCCAGCCGCTGCTCAGGTTGTCCTTGGCCCACTGCACGATGCCGTCGGGCATGCGGTCGAAGGTGAGCAGCCAGCCGATCGCGGCCGAGGCCATGATCACCAGCAGCACCACGCCGGTGGCCAGGCCCGCTTCGGTCACCGCCTTGTGCAGGCGCTTCCAGCCCAGGTCGCGGTAGATGACGGCGGACACGACACCGGCATAGAGCGTGGACAGCACGCTCACTTCCGTGGGCGTGGCGATGCCGAAGCGCAGGAACACCACGATCAGCACCGGCAGCACCAGGGCGGGCGAAGCGTACAGCAGCTGCGTGCGGAACACCGGCCAGTCCATCTTGCGCGTCTCGCGCGGGAAGTTGCGGCGCTTGCCCACCCACCAGCACACCGCCATGAAGCCGCCGCACATCAGCAGGCCCGGCAGGATGCCGGCCACGAACAGCGAGGCCACCGAGGTGTTGCTCGCCAAGGCGAACAGGATCATCGGGATCGAGGGCGGGATCAGGATGTCGATGGTCGCAGCCGCGGCGAGCGTGGCGGCCGAGAACGCGGGCGGATAGCCCAGGCGCTTCTGCCAGGGGATCAGCAGCGAGCCGATCGCCGAGGCATCGGCCACCGCGGACCCCGAGACGCCGCCGAAGATGGTGGACGAGAGCACGCCCACCTGGCCGGGCCCGCCGTGGAAGCGGCCGATCAGGGTGGAGAGCACGCCGATCAGCGCCTCGCCCAGGCGGCCGCCCATCATCACCGTGCCCGTGAGCATGAAGAAGGGAATGGCGATCAGCGGGAAGCTCTGCACCTGCGCCACCATCTGCTGCACCAGCAGGTCCAGCGGTACGCGCTCGGTGGTGGCAGCGGCGGCCATGGCGGCGACCAGCAGTGCGTGGGCGATCGGGATCGCGATCACGGCACCGGCGAGGAACACCAGGAGGATCAGGGAAGTCATGGTGTTCTCCTTACCAGTGCGGCACGGGGTCGTGCGCCACCAGCGATGCCTCTTCGGCGCTCTTCACGTGCCAGATGCGCCAGGCCGATTGCAGCGCCAGCAGCGACAGCAGCGCCATGCCGCCCATCACGCAGCCGTAGGTCACGGAGCCGGGCACCTGCAGGATGGCCGACTTCTCGTCGTGCACGATGTCCAGCATGCGCCAGGTGGCGACGGACAGCGTGGCGTACATGGCGCAGACCACCAGCCAGCCGGCGGTCCCCACCACGCGCCGCGCGGCCAGCGGCAGCTTCTCCACCAGGAAGGAGGTGGTGATGTGCGCGCCGTGCAGCGCGCCGAGCACGACGCCCGCGGTCACGAGCCAGGGGAACAGCAGCTCCGGCACTTCGTTGGCCCACTGCAGGCTGGCGCCGGTGGAATACCGCAGCACCGTGTTGCCGGCCAGGATCACGAAGATCGCGGACGTGCTGGCCCAGAGGACGGCGTGGCACAGGCTGGCCACCGCCCTTTCGACGAGGTTCATGGCGGCCTCGCGCTCAGTTCGACCGCGCGGACGCGATCACTTTCTTGACGTACGGGCCGATCGGGCCGGACAGCCACTTCTCGTCGACCTTGGCGGTGGCCTTGGCGAACGCGCCCTTGTCGACGGTCGTCACCTGCACGCCCTTGGCCTTCAGTTCGGCGATCAGCTTGTCGTCGGCTTCCTGCGAGAGCTTGCGCTGCAGGGCGGTCGCCTCGGCCGCGGCATCGGTCAGGGCCTTGCGGTCGGCGGCATTCAGGCGGTCCCAGGTGCGCTTGCTCACCAGCAGGGGCGTCATCTGGAACTGGTGGTTGGTCAGCGCGAGGTGCTTCTGCACCTCGTACAGCTTGCTGGCGTGGATGTTCATCAGCGGGTTCTCCTGCCCGTCCACCACGCCCTGCTGCAGCGCGACGTAGAGCTCGGCGAACTTGATCTGCTGCGCCTCGGCACCCAGCGCCTGCATGATGTCCACCAGGGTCGCGTCGGGCGGCGTGCGCATCTTCAGGCCCTTCATGTCCTCCACCGACGTGATCGCGCGCTTGCTGTTGGTCATCTGGCGGATGCCGTTGTCCCAGTAGCCGAGCACCACCAGACCCTTCTCCGCGGACTTGTCGGCCAGTTCCTTGCCGAGCGGCCCGTCCAGCAGCCGGAAGGCCTGCGCCGGCGAGGAGAACAGGAAGGGCATGCCGTAGGCGGCGTACTCGGGCACGGCACCGGCGACGGCGCCCTGCGAATTGGCGGAGAGGTCGAGCGCGCCGGTGCGCAGCGCGGTGACCATGGCCGCGTCGTCGCCCAGCTGCGCCGAAGGCGCGACCTGCACTTCGATGCGGCCGCTGGTCCTGGCCTTCACGAGCTCAGCGAACTTCAGGGAGGCTTCGTGGCGCGGATTGCCCGGCGCGGCGCCGTGGCCCAGCGTGAGCTTGACGGCTTGCGCCTGCGCGGCGAGCGGCAGGGCGGCGGCAGCGGCGATCGCCAGCAGGGCGCGGGTGAAGGTGGAACGCTTCATGGGGTTTGTCTCCTCGGATGAATGCAGGGGGTCAGTGGATCAACATGCCGCCGTTCACGTCGAGCGTGATGCCGGTGCAGTAGGCGGACAGCTCGCTGGCCAGGAACACGCAGGCGCCGGCCACGTCGGTGGCGCGGCCCAGGCGCGCGAGCGGGATGCTCTCGGCGATCTCGGCCTTCTTGGTCTCGCTCAGCTTGCCTTGCGTGATGTCGGTCTCGATCAGGCCGGGCGTGATGCAGTTGACGCGGATGCCGTCGATGCCGAACTCGCGCGCCATCGCCCGGGCCAGGCCGAGCACCCCGGCCTTGGCGGCCGAGTAGTGCGGGCCGCCGAAGATGCCACCGCCCCGCTGGGCGGAGACGGAGGAGATGCACACGATGGAGCCGTCCTTCGCAGCGCGCATCGCGGGCAACACGGCCTGCGACATGTACAGGGTGCCGCGCAGGCTCACGTCCAGGATGCGGTCGTAGTCGGCGCCGGTGATGTCCAGCGTCTTCACCGGCTGCGTGATGCCGGCGTTGTTGACCAGCACGTCGATGCGGCCGAAGGCCTTCAGCACGGCGGCGATGGCGGCGTCGCAGGACGCCTTGTCAGTGACGTCGGCGACCACGCCGACATGGCCTGCGCCCAGGCGCGCCGCCGCGGCATCCGGCTCGGCGCGCGCGAGGTCGAGGATGGCGACCTTCGCGCCCTGCTCGGCCATGAGGCGGGCGGTGGCGAAACCCAGTCCGTTGGGGCCGGCGCCGCCGGTGATGACGGCGACCTTGTCTTTCAGAAGCATCAGGAAAATCTCCAGCGTGGTTGGCGTGGGGCGAATGGTCGGTGCCACGCAGGCTGAAGACAAGCGATATGTCATCACGCTAAGATGACGAATCGTCATCTGACGCCCGGGTTCACCCTATGGCCGCGATCCCACCCGTTGCCAACCTGCTCGCCTTCGAAGCGGTCGCCCGCAGGCGCAGCTTCGCGCTCGCGGCGGCGGAACTGCACCTCACGGCATCGGCCATCAGCCACCAGGTGGCACGGCTCGAATCGGAACTCGGCGTGCGCCTGTTCGAGCGCAGCGCGCACGGCGTGCGGCTGAGCGCGGCGGGCGAGCAGTACCTCGTGCGCGTCGGCGGCGCGCTGTCGGCGATCACCTCGGCGACCGAGGACCTGCGCCACGGCGTGAGCAACAGCCTGTACGTGCATTGCGCGCCCAGCCTCGCCAGCCTGTGGCTGATGCCGCGCCTGCGCGCCTTCGCGCAGGCCTATCCGGAGATCGCGCTGAACCTCTCCGCCGCGCACACGCACAGCGACTTCGCGCTCGGGCAGGCGGACATCGACATCCGCTACGGCGTGCCGCAGTGGCCGGACCTGGTGGTGGAGCCGCTGTTCGAGGAGCGCATCGTGCCGCTCGCCAGCCCCGCCTTCATCCGCGAGCACCGCCTCAAGCGCCCCGAGCAGCTGCCGGAGCTGCCACTGATCCAGAGCAACGTGAGCGTGGTGCAGTGGTCGGACTGGTTCGCGGCCTTCATGGACAAGCGCGCACCGGAGCGCTTCGCGGTGCGCTTCGACCGCGCGCAGATGTCACTGGATGCGGCGACGCAGGGCCTGGGCGTGGCGCTCGAAAGCACCACGATGGCCACCGGTCACCTGGCAGAGAGGAAGCTGCAGCCCGTGTTCGGGCTCGACAAGGCGGTGAAGGTCAAGGCGCACTTCGCCGTCTACCCGGCCCGCCACTCGAAGCGTCCCCCGGTCGAGGCCTTCCTCGACTGGCTGCATCGCGAGGCGGCGCGGACCTGAGGCCGGACGCGCGCTGCGACGCGCGCGATCCGGCCCGCAAGCTCAATCGACCTTGATGTTCCCCGCCTTCACCACGCGGGCCCACTTCTCCAGCTCCGCCTACTGGAAGGCGCCGAGTTCGGCCGGCGTCATGCCACCCGGTTCGATGCCCTGGGCCACCAGCTTGGACTTGATCTCGGGGTCGTTGATCGCCTTGATCATCTCGCCCGAGAGCCGGTCGACGATGGGCTTGGGCACGCCGGCGGGCGCGAAGATCGCCTGCCAGGACACGATGCCGAAGCCGGGCAGCGTCTCCGCGATCGCCGGCACTTCGGGCATCGAGGAGGAGCGCTTCTCGGAGGTCACGCCCAGCGCGCGCAGCTTGCCCGCCTTGATGTGCGGCATGGCCGGCGCCAGGTTCTCGAAGATGATGTCGGCGCCCTGCCCCGACAGGATGGCGTTGAGCGATTCGGCGCTGCTCTTGTAGGGGACGTGCACCAGCTTGCCGCCGGTCATCTGTTCGAAGAACACGCCGGAGAGATGCTGCGAGGTGCCGTTGCCGGAGGACGCGTAGTTGATCGTGCCCGGCTTCGCCTTGGCCGCCGCGATCACGTCCTGCACCGACTTGTACGGGCTGTCGGCGCGCACCACCAGGATGTTGGGCATGGAGCCGATCATGGTGATCGGCTGGAAGTTCTTGATCGGGTCGTAGGGCAGCTTGGAATACAGGCTGGCGTTGATCGCGTGCGAGCTGATGGTGCCGCCCTGGATGGTGTAGCCGTCCGGGGCCGCCTTGGCGGTGAAGTCCGATCCCATGCTGCCGCCCGCGCCCGGCTTGTTCTCGATCACGAAGGTGGTGCCCAGCGCCGGCCCGCCTTGCTGGTCACCAGGCGCGCGAGCACGTCGGTGGTGCCGCCGGGGCCGAAGGGCACGACGTAGGTGATGGCCTTGGAGGGCCACTTGTCCTGCGCCTGGACGGCGGTGGCCGCGACGAGCGAAGCGGCGAGCGCACCGATGAGGATGCGACGTTGCATGGAGGTCTCCTGGTACTTGTGGGTTACTGCGCCGCGCGTGCGGCCAGACCATGCTAAGGGCGCGAAGCCTGCGCCGCCTCGGAGCTAACCCGCGTCGCGCTCCAGGCGCCACATCTGGTACTTCACGCCGCCCGCCGCACCGGCGACCATGGCCGCGGCCGCGAGCAGGCTGGTGAGGCTCAGCGTCGACGCGCCGGTCACGCCCTGGCCGATGCTGCAGCCCAGCGCCGTCACGCCACCGATGCCCATGAGCGCGCCGCCCACCAGGTGGTGGCCCAGGTCGGGCGTGTTGGCGAAGCCTTCCCAGCGGAAGCTGCGGCGCGCCAGTGCCATCGCGGCGGAACCGAGGATCACGCCGGCGACCGACACGATGCCTACGGTGAGGCGCTTGCCCGCATCGCTGAAGAACATCAGCCAGTCGAGCGCGAAGGCCGTGGGCGCGACGAAGCTGAGGCCTTCGGCGCGCGTGGAGTTGGTGGCCAGCCAGCTTTCCTCCAGCGTCTGCGGATGTTCGGCGAGGTGGCCGACATCGCCCGTGAGCCACCACATCGCGAGCACCAGCACGCCGACACCGGCGCCGCCCACGACGTTGAGCGGCCGGCGCGCATCGCGCGTGGCCACGGCAAACAGCAGCAGCGCGCCGCCGAGGACCGCGCCCGCCAGCAGCGCCGCCGTCGCAAAGGGCATGCCGCTCGCGCGCGCGAGCAGCGTTGCCGCATCGGCATTCGCACCGAGGTCCACGGCCACGCGATCGACCGTGCCCACGCGCCACACCGCGGTGAGCCCCTTGAGCGTGGCGAAGGCGGTGATGCCCGTGACCAGAGTGACCACCAGCGACTTCAGGCTGCCGCCGCCCACGCGCACCAGCGTCTTGCTCACGCAGCCGGAGGACAGCACCATGCCGAAGCCGAACACCGCGCCGCCCGCCAGCGCGGACAGCCACAGCCAGCGCGTCGATGCATAGAGCGTCTGCGGCGGCCGCAGCACGCCGGCGGCGGAGAGCGCGGCGAAGCCGAGCGTGGCGACCGCGGCAGCGAGGGCCCATTGCCGCAGCCGCGTCCAGTCGCCGATGGCCACCGCATCGCTCACCGCCCCCATGGTGCAGAAGCCGGTGCGCTGCACCAGCGCGCCGAAGGCCGCGGCGATGCCGAACGCGGCCCACAGGACCTGCGCGTTCAGCGTCGAGAGTTCGGCGGGCGTCATGGCGGGGATTCTAGGATCCCCTGCCGGGCATCAGGCGTGCGCGTAGCCCGGGTTGGGCATCGCGCCGGTGAGCTTCGGCACGTTCACCTGGCGCGCCGCGACCTTGCCGCCGCGGGCCTGCAGCC
The DNA here is from genome assembly GCF_013087525.1 of Ramlibacter montanisoli. Lineage (GTDB taxonomy): Bacteria > Pseudomonadota > Gammaproteobacteria > Burkholderiales > Burkholderiaceae_C > Ramlibacter > Ramlibacter montanisoli. The sequence goes on from NZ_JABFCS010000002.1 coordinate 224,479, forward strand.
ACTGCTCCACCAGCTCCCACACCGGCTTGTTGCCGGCGCGCGCGGCCTCTTCCGCCACCGGCGCCCAGCCCGCCACCTTGTAGGTGCGCGAGGCTTCGATCAGCTTGCCGTTCAGGCGCATGTCCTCGATCCGCTTGCCCATGCCCGCGGTCGGATTGCAGGTGTACTGCAGCCCGCCCACGCGCACCATGTCGCCGCCCTGCTGGTAGTAGGGGTCGGGGTTGAACAGGTTGTCGGCGATGTCCTCGAGGATGGTCTTGATCATCTCGCCGGACAGGTTGCTGACGGTGGCGTACGAGTAGGTGGTCGCCGTCATGTCCATCAGCCACTCGCGCGTGATGGCCTGGCCGGCCAGCAGCGAGGTGCCCCAACGGAAGCCCGGCGAGAACGCGATCTCCGCGCCCTGCACGTCCATCAGCGCGTCCAGCAGCAGCTGGTCGCCCGAGCCGTTGAAGTTGCCGCGGCGGTACAGCGTGCCTTCGGTCACGGCCAGCTTCTCGCCCAGCTTCGCCTCGTAGGGCGCGCGGATGCGCTGGATCAGCGCGTCCATCTGCGGGTCGGCCGGCAGCATGTTGGCGAACACCGGCAGCAGGCGGTAGCGGAAGTCCATGACCTGCCTGTTCTTCACGTCGAAGTCCAGCACGCCAAGGAACTTGCCGTTGGAGCCGGCGTTGGTGACGATGGTCTTGCCGCCCTTGTTGGCGACGATCGTGGCCACCGGCATGCCGTCGTGCGTGTGGCCACCGAGGATGGCGTCGATGCCGCTCACGCGGCTGGCCATCTTCAGGTCCACGTCCATGCCGTTGTGGCTGAGGAGGACCACGGCGTGCGCGCCCTTGGCCCGCGCCTCGTCCACCACCTTCTGCATGTTCTGGTCCTGGATGCCGAACTCCCATTCGGACACCAGGTAGCGCGGGTTGGCGATCGGCGTGTAGGGGAAGGCCTGGCCGACGATGGCGACCGGCACGCCGTTGATCTCGCGGATCACGTAGGGCTTGAACACCGGGTCGCCGAAGTCGGTGGTCTTGATGTTCTGCGCGAGGAAGTCCACCTTGCCGGCGAAGTCCTTCTCCACGATCTCCTTCACGCGGTCCATGCCCAGCGTGAATTCCCAGTGGCCGGTCATCACCTCCACGCCCAGCAGCTTGGCGGCGTCGACCATGTCCTGGCCCTTGGTCCACAGCGATGTGGCCGACCCCTGCCAGGTGTCGCCGCCATCGAGCAGCAGCGCGCCCGGGCGGCTGGCCTTCAGGCGCTTGACCAGCGTGGCCAGGTGCGCGAAGCCGCCCACCTTGCCGTAGCGGCGCGCCGCCTGCTCGAAGTCGAGGTAGGTGAGCGCGTGCGCGGCCGGCGTGCCCGCCGGCACCTTCGCCACCTTCAGCAGCTGCTCGCCGACCAGGTGCGGCAGGCGCCCCTGCATGTCGCCGATGCCGAGGTTCACGCTCGGCTCGCGGAAGTAGATCGGCTTGAGCTGCGCGTGGCAGTCCGTCATGTGCAGCAGCAGCGACCGTTGCCGAAGCGCGGCACGTCGTACAGCGCGTTGGCGGCGGTCTGCGCATCGGCGTTCGCCCAGCGGCCCAGGCCCATGCCGGCGACCGAAGCCGCCCCCAGCACCTGGAGGAACTCGCGTTTGCCGAGGTTCACTTGTTGACCGGCGAGGCGGGGTCGAGCAGCAGCGCCATGATGTGGCGGATCTGCTGTTCGTTCAGGTTGCCCATGTGGCCGGAGCGCGGCATGTTGGAACAGGCGTTGTAGGCCTTGGCGTTCCAGATCTTGCCCCAGGTGTATTCCACGATCGGCTTGGCCGCGGGGCTGGCCGGGTCGCTCACGCCGCGCAGCTTGCCGTAGTTGTAGAGGCTGGGCCCGATCGTGCCGAAGGAGATCTCCTCCTTGCTGATCTGGTGGCAGTTGTAGCAGTTGCCGCCGTTGGCCGCCGTGGCGCTGTCCGTCCAGGTCTGGCCGCGGCCGCTCTGCGCGATCTGCTCGCCCTGCTTCCAGTCGCCCAGGAACTTGCCGTCGCTGGGCCACTTCACGGTCTTCAGGTTCGCTTCTTCCAGGCGCTTGGCCGTCGCCGCATCGAGCGGCTTGCCGGCGACGTCGGCCGCGTTGCAAGCCAGCAGCGTCTCGTCGATCGCCGTGATGCGTTCGACCTTCGCGATGCCCTCGGTGCGGAAGGCGGTGCGGACCATGTCGGAGGCGACCTTGTCGGCGTTCGCGTTGCCGCCGCCGGCCATGGAGGCGCAGCCGACGACGGCGGCTGCGGCCAGCAGCGACAGGGCGATGGTGATGGGAGTCTTCTTCATGCCTGCTCCTCGCTCAGCGCTTGATGGTGGGCGCCGCGGACTTCGCGCCCTTGGTGTTCACGCCCAGGTAGGTGGACAGCGCCGTCAGCGCGTCGCTGCCGAACTCCGGGTAGGGGAAGCGCTGCTGGCGGTAGCAGTCGTTCAGGCGCAGCTGCATGCTCCACATCTGGCCGTTGGACACGCGGTACGCGGGCCAGGCCGCGAAGCCGATGCCGTCGCCCGGGTTCCTGGTCAGGTTGGGCAGGTCCTGCAGGCGGATGCGCTTGCCGTCCTCGGCGTGGCAGGACGCGCACGAGAAGTCGTGGGTGCCGCCGCGCATGAAGAAGATGCGCTTGCCGGCTTCGTAGAACAGCTTTTCCTGGGGATGCGACTGCGGCAGGTTGAAGGGCAGGCCCTTGGATTCCGCCGCCACCCAGGTTGCCAGCGCGGTGACGTTGGCCATCTCGCCGCGGCCGAACGGCGTCTTGGCCACGGCCACGGCATCGAAGCCCTGCAGCCGCTCCATGCACGACACGAGGCGGCTCTCCAGGTCCTGCACCTTGCCGGTGTCCGGGAAGTAACGCGGCAGCTCGACGAAGGCGCCCTTCACCACGCCCGGGCCCTTGCCCAGGTCGCAGGCTTCCAGCGACGCGTTCTTCGGCCCGCGCTTCTGCTTCCACAAGGCCTCGCCCTTGGCCTCGAACAACTCCGCGGGGTTGCCGTCGGCCAGCATGGCACGGTATTCGTCGATCGCCTGCGAGGGGCTCTTCTGCGCGGCGGCGCCTGCGGCGACACCCGCCAGGGCCAACGCTCCCAACCACACCATGGTCCGCATCGCTTCAGTCTCCTTCGTTGTGTACTGCCGGCGCCGTCTTCAGCTGACGGTCGCTTCGTCGGTGCGCGTCTCGCCGCGGTTGTCCTTCCAGGTGATCGCCACCTTGTCGCCGGCCTTGGCGCCCTTGATGGTGAACTGCAGGAAGGGATTCTTCGCGACGGCGGGGCCCCACTCGGCGCTGAGCACCTGCTTGCCGTTGTGCGTGGCGACGACGTCGCTGATATGCCAGGCGGGGATCACCTTGCCGGCGCTGTCCTTGCGCTGGCCGGTTTCCATCTCGTGGCTCATGAGGACGCGGACGACGGCCTTGTCGCCTTGCGCCTGGGCGCGGATGCGCATCGGGTCTGCCATGGAATTCTCCTGATTCGGTTCGTGCGTGGAGGATGCGTGGCCTCAGCCGCCGCAGCCGCCGAGGGTGACCTTGACTTCCTTCTTGGTGAAGAAGGCCTTGTTGTCCTTGGTGATCGCCACCGCGTACACGTCGGAGGTCTGGCCCATCTTGGCGCGGGTGGAGAAGTTCGCCTCCACCGCGTCGCTCACGTCGAACTTGGCCACCAGGCTGTTCGGGTTCTTTTCCACCATCACCAGCAGGTGCTTGAGGTTGGGCAGCGTGGACGCCACCGCCATCGGCACCACCGCGCCGTTCTCGGCGATGTCCGGCGCGGTCAGCGTCACGTCCTTGCTCTCCACCGGCGCGCCGCCGCCATAGGCCTTGACCGCATCCGCCACGCTCTTGGCCTCGAAGGCCGCGCGGTTGAAGGCGAAGGCGTGCTGCGGGAACAGTCCCGTGGCGCCCAGCAGGCCCGCAACCGCGAGCGATTGCTTGAGGGTCTCCCGTCGATTCTGCATTGCTGCTCTCCTGAAAATACTTAAGCCGATCCTAATGTGTTCGCCCGCGCGCCTTGGGGCATTCCTGCCTAGCGCGCCGCGCCGCCCGCCAGCCACTGCGCGATGCGCGCGGCATCCTGCGCGCTGATCGCCTGCGGTGGCATGGGGATGCTGCCCCAGGCGCCGGTGCCGCCCGTGCGGATCTTGTCCGCCAGGTAGTCGCCCTTGCCTGCATGCTTCTTCGCTACATCCGCCCAGCTCGGCCCGACCAGCTGGCGGTCGGCCGCGTGGCAGGCGGTGCAGCTGTTCTTCTGCAGCAGTTCGACGGGCATTGTCCCCGCCGCCGCGGTGGCTCCCTGCGCCGACTGGCGTGCCGGTTCGCCCGCTCCTCGGCTGGCCGTTTCGGCGCCGCGCTGGGCGCCCACCAGCCGGTTCTGCTCCGCGAGGTTGCCATGGGCGTTGCGCGCGAAGTCGGGCAAGGCCGAAGTGACCTTGGCCTCGACGGGGCAATTGGCCATGCATGCGGTCGCCCGCACGTCCGGCTTGGCCGCGGCCTGGAATTCCTTGCCGGGCCAGAGCGCATGGGCGCTCGTCATGCCCTTGCGGTTCGGCAGCCGCTGCTGCACCTCGGCGATGTTGCGGTCGCTCAGCACGAAGTCGTCCGGCACGATGCGCCCGAGGTTCAGCATGTACGCGGTCACCGCGTACACCTCTTCCACCGACAGCGACTTGGGCTGGTTCCAGGGCATGGCGCGGTTGATGTAGTCCCACAGCGTCGAGACGGTGGACAGCTTCATCAGCGTCGTGCGTCCGGGGAAATCGGGGCGCATCAGGTTGGCGACGCGGCCGCTGCGGATGTCGTCCTCGGTGGTGCCGCCCACCAGCGGGTTGAACACCTCGTTCGATTCGCCGAACACGCCGTGGCAGCTGGCGCACTTGCCTTCCCAGACCTCCTGCCCCTTGGCGACGGAGCCGGAGCCCGCGGGCAGGCCGCGGAAGTCGGCGCGCACGTCGATGTCCCAGGCCTTCACTTCGGCCGGCGTCGCCGCGCGGCCGACGCCGGGAAAGCGCTCCTGCGCCTGCGCGGCGAGGGCGGCGGCCAGCAGGCCGGCGAGCAGCAGCAGCCTAGGCGACGTGGACATTCTTCACCTCGCCGCTTTCCTGCACCAGCCAGGACTGGATCGCGTTGTTGTGGTAGATCGAGCGCGTGCCGCGCACGCCGCGCAACTGGCGCTGCGTGGGCTGCACGTAGCCGGTCTCGTCGGTCGCGCGGCTCTGGATGATCGCGGGCTTGCCGTCCCACACCCAGTCGAGGCTGAAGCGCGTGAGGCACTTGCTCATCACCGGCTCCTGCAGGCGCGCGCTGCGCCAGTTGCGCCCGCCGTCCACCGAGACATCGACCCGCTTGACCTTGCCCCGGCCCGACCAGGCCAGGCCCGTGATGCTGTAGAAGCCCTTGTCCAGCAGCACCTGGCCGCCCGAGGGCGTGGTCACCACGCTCTTGCACTCCTGGATGCTGGTGTACTGGCGGTGCTGGCCGTCGGGCATCAGGTCCACGTAGTGCACCGTCTCGTCCTTGGTGGCCCAGGGCTGGTCGCCCACCTCCACGCGCCGCAGGTACTTCACCCAGCTCACGCCCTGCACGCCCGGCACCACCAGGCGCAGCGGATAGCCATTCTCGGGCCGCAGCATCTCGCCGTTCTGGCCGTAGGCCACCAGCACCTCGCCCGACTCGATCAGGCTCATGGGGATGGTGCGCGTCATCGAGGAACCATCGGCGCCTTCGGCCAGCAGGAAGCGGCCCTTCTTCAGGTCCGCCCCCGCCATCTGCAGCAGCGTGATCAGGGGCACGCCGGTGAACTCGCTGCACGAGAGCATGCCGTGCGTGTACTGGCAGGTGGGCACCGCGACGTTGCCCCACTCCATGCCGGTGTTGGCGCCGCATTCGATGAAGTGGAAGCGCGACACCGAGGGCAGCCGCATGATCTCGTCCATCGTGAAGACCTTGGGCGCCTTCACCATGCCGTTGACCATGAAGCGGTGCTTCGAAGGATCGATGTCCCACCAGCCCTGGTGGTGCCGCTCGAAGTGCAGGCCGCTGGGCGTGACGATGCCGAACAGGGACTGCAGCGGCGCGAAGGACACCGAGGCCTGCCGGGTCTGCGTGAGGCCCGGGCTCTGGCGGCGCTGCACGTTGCGCTCGAACTTCGAGGGCGTGCCGTAGCCGTCGGTGACGACCGGGTTGCCCAGGCCCTTCGAGTGCTCGGGCAGGTTCAGGATGTTGGGGTCGCCATCGGCCGGCGCCGTGGCCGCGGACGCGCCGGCGGCAGCCACGCCGGCCGCGGCGGCGAAGGCGCTGCGCAGGAAATCGCGGCGGCCTTCCCTGGCCTCCGCGAACACCTGGCGCACGCCGTCCGCCCCGATGAAATGTTCCGGTGCCTTGACCAGCCGTCCCGATGCTCGGTTGAAGATCAACTCACGCTCCTCCTCGACGTCCCAGATAAATCGTCAATGTCGAATATAAGGATAAGCGAATTTATTGGTGTATCGCCCCGCGCCGGGATCGGGACAAACCCGCTCGTGCACCGCAGCAAGCCTTCAGCGCTGCCGCTCCATCAGCAGGTAGGTGTTGTAGGCGTTCATGCGGTTGGCCGCGCGGAACAGCGGCAGCTTTTCGAAACGCGACCAGTCGGTGCGGGCATAGGCCTCCTCGAAGGGCTCCATGTCGCGCGCCGCCGCGCCCATGGCCTGGCGCAGGAAGGCAAGGTAGTCACGCGTGAGCTCCATGTCTGCGCGGGCCGACGTCGACAGCGCGCCGTGGCCGGGCACGACCACCAGCGCATCCATCTTCACCAGCGTGTCCAGCGCGGCGATCCACTGGCGGCTGTCGGCCTGCCCGACGAAGGGAATGCGGCCGCGGAACACGAGGTCGCCCGCGAACAGCACGCGCTCGCCGGGCAGGAACACGACCAGGTCTTCCGGCGTGTGCGCCGGGCCGACCGGCTGCAAGACGAGCCGCGTGCCGCCGACCACCAGTTCACCCGGGCCGTCCAGCCACTGGTCGGGCGTGACGAGCTCGGTCCGCGCGTCGATCCACGGCCCCAGCTCCGCCCGCGAAGCCTGCAGCCGCGTGGCCGCCGTGTCCGAGTGGATGTACTCGAGCGCGGCGCGGTGCGCGACGATCTTCGCGCCGCGCCCGCGGAATTCCTGCAGTCCGTAGATGTGGTCGGCGTGGTAGTGCGTGACCACCACGTGCGTCACCGGCTGCGGCGTGATGCGCGCGATCGCCTCCAGCAGCTCGCGCGCCAGCTGCGGCGAGCCGAGCGCGTCGATCACGACCACGCCCGCGGGCGTCACCACGAAGCCGGCGTTGGAGATGAAGTTGCGGTTGGCGGAGGTGCCCAGCGCCGCATCGCCCTGCACCAGCCAGGCGGACGGCGAGACCCGCTGCGGCTCGACCTTGCGCGTGGCCGTCTGCGCGCTGGCAGTTGCGGCAAGAAAGCACACCGCGAGCGCGGCGGCGGCCCTCTTCCAGGACGATGCTTGCGCCAAGGTTCAGCCCTTGACGTCCGCCTCGATGGCGATCTGCGTGCAGACGGCGCGGCAGAGCGTGACGACGCGGTCGTTGATGATGCGGTAGAAGATCTGCACGCCCTCGCGCCGCTTGCCGATCACCCCCGCGTGGTACAGCGTGTTGAGGTGCTGCGACATGTTGGGCTGGGTGGTGTCGATTTCCTCCAGCAGCTGCGTGACGTTCTTCTCGCCGTTGCACAGGCAGCTGATGATCTTCAGCCGCATGGGCGCGGACATCACGCGGAACACCTCGGCGGCGAGCTCGAACACCTCGTCGGATTCGATCCCGCCGGCGTCCGCCGCCACCGTCGCTGCCTGTCGCCTTGCCATGCCGGCCCCCTTGTTCACTGCTTCCGTATGTTAGCAAGCCCTGATGGATTCGCGCTCCGCGAATGACTCAAGGCTTGATGTAGGCGAACTTTTCCCGCTGCTGCAACTGGCCGATGCGCGCCACGCCGGAAGGCGTGAACTCGGCGTCCATGGTGAACTGGTCCTTGCGCAGGTTGCGGTTGCGCAAGGTGATCTCGCACACCTCGAAGCGCACGCCGCGCGCCTTGAGCGCGCTGACCAGCGAGGCGTAGTCGATGTTCGGGTTCTTCCTGTCCTTGGCCCCTTCCAGCAGGAAGTCCACGCCGTCGGCGTGGGTGACGACCATGATCTTCGTGTCGGGCGCCACGTCGAGGTGGTTGCGGATGTTGCGCAGGCCCTTGGTGGCCTGGGCCTCGGCGTTGTCGATGTGGTAGACCACCTTGTCCTGCGCGAACGCGGACAGGGCCAGGAAGCACAGGACGGCGAAGGCGGCGAGCAGCCGCGCGGACTTGAACATGCAGGACTCCGGTTGGGGCAGCCGGCATCCGGCCAGGACGCCACGATAACGCAGCTCCCCTAAGCCTCCCTCAGGAATATCACTACTTGCTTCTTTTTCGATGGATGCGGATGCTAGCCGCACCAACGTTGGGAGGGGAGACATGAGAAGACTGCTGCTGGCGGTGGCGCTGGCCATCGGCGCGCCCGCCTGGGCGCAGGACCTGGTGATGGCCGTGAGCGAGGGCACCTCGGGCGGGCTGGACCACGCACAGGTGATCACCAAGTACCAGGGCCTGGCGGACGTGGTGGGACGCAGCATCCGGCGCAAGGTCAACGTGGTGTTCGCGCGCGAGTTCAGCCAGCTCGAGGAGGGCATGAAGACCCACCGCTTCGACTTCGTGATCGCGCGCCCCAGCGACTATCCGGCGCGCGGCGTCCAGCTCCATGGCTACCGCTTCCTGGCCAGCGCGAAACCCGACGGCCACTGCCTGATCATCGCGGGCAAGGACTCCGGCATCCAGAAGGTGGCCGACCTCAAGGGCAGGCGCATCGTGCTACCGGAAGCGGCGGCCTACATGACGAAGTTCTGCCGGGCGAGCTGCGCGAGCAGGGCATCGACCTGGCGAAGGAGAAGGTGCAGTACGTGCGCGAGCAGGGTGCGGTCACCTTCTACCTCGAGCACAAGCTGGCGGACGCCGGCGGCGTCGCTTCCTATTCGGGCGTCGGCAAGAAGTGGATCAAGGACGGCCAGCCGGTGGTGCACAGGAGCCGGGCGCAACCCTACTTCCCGCTGATCGCCGGCCCAGGCATCAACGAAGCCCAGCGCGCGGAGATCCGCAAGGCGCTGGCGGCGATGACCCAGTCCCCGCCGACCAGGCCGTGCTCAAGACCATCGGCATCGATGCCTTCGACACGGGTTCGGAAGCGCGGCTGGCCGCCCTGCTGGACTGGCTGGGCGCTCCCTGAGCCCTGCTTGACCCACGTCAAGCCGCCGCCGGGGGCCCGCGCGGAACATAAGGCGTCACTTAATTAGGGCGCCCATGGACCTGCTTCCCCTGGTCGAACGGCTCGGCGAACCGGCGCTGCTGGCCGCCGGCGGCGCGGGCGTGGGCCTTCTGTTCGGGTTCTTCGCGCAGCGCTCCAGCTTCTGCCTGCGCGCGGCCGTCATCGAGTTCGCGCGCGGCACGCCGGGAGAGAAGCTCGCGGTGTGGCTGCTCGCGTTCTCCGCGGCGGTGGTGACCCTGCAGGTGGCCCTGCTGGCCGGCTGGGTGGACATCAGCGGCACCCGCCAGCTGGCCGCGCGCGGCAGCCTCTCGGGCGCGCTGGTCGGCGGGCTGCTGTTCGGTGCCGGCATGATCCTCACGCGCGGCTGCGCGAGCCGCCTGCTGGTGCTGTCGGCCACCGGCAACCTGCGCGCGCTGCTGTCCGGACTGATCTTCGCGGTGACCGCGCAAGCGGCGCTGGCCGGGGTGCTGTCGCCGCTGCGCATCGCCATCAGCAGCTGGTGGACGGTGGAAGGTGGCAGCGCGCGCGACCTGCTTGCGGTGGCGCACGTGAACCGGTGGGCGGGACTCGCCTTCGGCGTGCTCTGGATGGGCGCGGCGCTCTGGTATGCCTGGCGCAGCCGGCGCGGGCACTGGAAGTGGATCGGCGGGCTGGGCGCGGGCATCGCCGTGGCACTGGCGTGGATGTTCACGGCGCACGTCGCGGCCAGTTCCTTCCAGGTGGTACCGGTGCAGGGCGTGACCTTCAGCGGCCCGTCGGCGGAGTGGCTGATGCGCGTGGTGTCGAACCCGTCCCCGGCGATCGGCTTCGACTTCGGCCTGCTGCCGGCCGTGTTCGCCGGTTCCTTCCTCGCGGCCTTCGCGGGCGGAGAGCTGAAGCTCGAAGGCTTCAAGGATGGCTACAGCATGCGGCGCTACATCGCCGGCGCGGTGGCCATGGGCTTCGGCGCCATGCTGGCCGGTGGCTGCGCGGTCGGCGCGGGCGTGAGCGGCGGCGCCATCTTCTCGCTCACCGCCTGGCTGGCGCTGGCCTCCATGTGGGCCGGAGCCGCAGTGACCGATCGCCTCGTGGACCGCGAGCCGCGCCACGGGCCCTGAGACCCGGCGCGGCAGCGGGTTTCCGCGCGGCCGGTACACTTCGCGGCTTCGCCGCGCCCTTCAGCCGTACCCTTTCCATGCGCCCTGCCCTCGATCCGAACACCCTCTCCCTCATCGTCGTCTGGGGAGGACTCGTCATCGGCCTCGTCCTCGGCGCGGTCGGCCAGGCCACGCGCTTCTGCATCCGCGGCGGCATCGACGACTGGGTGCGCTTCCGCAGCCCGGGCCGGCTGGTGTCCTGGCTGCTCGCGATCGCGGTCGCGGCGATCGGCGTGCAGTTCCTGCTGTCCGCCGGCGCCCTCGATGGCAGCCGCACCATCTACTGGGCCGAGCGCTTCCCCTGGCTGTCCTACCTGGTGGGCGGCGTCCTCTTCGGCTACGGGATGATCCTGGCCGGCGGCTGCCCGCAGCGCTGCCTGGTGAAGGCGGGGCAAGGCAACCTGAAGGCGCTGCTCACGCTGGTGCTGATCGCCATCGTGTCGCTGATGACGCTGCGCGGCGCCTTCGCCGGCCTGCGCGTGAGCGGCCTGGACAGCTTCGCCGTGTCCCTGGGCGGCTCGCAGGACCTGGGCGGCCTGCTCGGTCGCACGCTGTCGGTCGCACCGGGCCTGCTGCGCTGGGCGATCGCGCTGGCCTTCACGGCGGCCGTGCTCGCCATCGCCTGGCGCGTGCGCCGGCAGCTGCAGCCCGCGCACTGGATCGGCGGCATCGTGGTCGGCCTGCTGGTGGCGACGGCCTTCTTCCTCACCGGCAGCCTTGGCTTCGTGCCCGAGCATCCCGAGACCCTGGAAGCGGCCTGGCTGGGCACGCAGTCGAAGCGGCCCGAAGGCCTGTCCTTCTCGGCCCCGCTGGCGCACGCGCTGGACCTGCTCACGCTGTGGTCGGACAAGGCCACCGTCGCCACCTTCGGCGTGACCGTGTCGCTCGGCGCGCTGCTGGGAAGCTTCGTCACGGCCAGGCTGCGCGGCGACTTCCGCCTCGAATCCTTCCGCACACCCGGCGAATTGGGTGCGCACAGCGCCGGCGCCCTGCTCATGGGCTTCGGCGGCATCACCGCGCTGGGCTGCTCCACCGGCAACGGCATCACGGGGCTGTCCATGCTGTCCGCCGGTGCCGTCGTCGCGGTCGTGGGCATCTGCATCGGCTCGCGCCTGGCGATCGCGCGCGGCGCCTGGCGCGCTACGGCGCCGGATGCGCTGGCTTCGCCGCGAGCTGCCGGATGAAGAAGTCGCGCAGCATCGCGAGCGCCGGATTGCGTCCGTCCTCGCGCCAGGCGAGGTAGATCTCCGCGAACACGTCCTTGCGCCAGAGCGGGCGGAACACCACGTCCTCGAAGCGCAGGTGCTGCGCCGACGCCGGCACGATCGCCAGGCCGATGCCGGCGCGCACCAGCGCCATGATCGTGTGGGTCTGGCCGATGTGGTGGACGTAGCGCGGCTGGCTGCCGCGCGCGGTGAACAGCGCGGCGATGCGCTCGTGGAAATAGCGGCCCTCGCGCTCCGAATACATGATCAGCGGCTGGCCCTCCATGTCCTGCAGGCGCACGCGCGGCCTGGCCGCCAGCGGATGCCGCGCGGGCAGCGCCAGCAGCATCGGCTCGCGCGCCACGCGGTGGTAGTGCAGAGGGCCGGAGGCATGCGTGGGCCGCACGAAGCCCAGGTCGATGCGCTCCTCCTCCAGCGCCCGCAGCTGTTCCGACGACACCATCTCCTCGAGAACGATCTCGATCTCGGGAAGGCCTGGCCCGCGGCCGCCAGCAGCCCGGGGATCAGCGCATAGCCCGAGACGGCGGTGTAGCCCACCACCACGCGGCCCGCCTGGCCCTTGCCGGTGCGCGCCGCGGCCTCCTCGGCCTGGCGCGCCAGCCGCAGCAGGGTCGTGGCGTGGCGATAGAGCACCGAGCCGGCCGCCGTGAGCTTCACGCTGCGGCTGGTGCGTTCCAGCAGCTGCACGCCGACGCCCTGTTCCAGCAGCTGGATCTGCCGCGACAGCGGCGGCTGCGTCATGTGCAGGCGCGCGGCGGCGCGGCCGAAGTGCAGTTCCTCGGCGACGGCGGCGAAGCAGCGGAGCTGGAACAGGTCGAGCATCGATCCACATTCTGCATCGATCGATCCACATTCTGGCTTGGACGGCGATCGATCGACTGCCTACACTTCCGCCTTCCAGGAGACACACGATGAAGAAGATGCTGACCGCGACGCTGCTGTCGCTCGCCGCCGCCGGCGCGTTCGCGCAGGCCTGGCCCACCCGCCCCGTGACCATCGTCGTGCCCTTCCCGCCGGGCGGCGGCACCGACACCGGCGCGCGCATCGTCGCCGAGCAGCTCGGAAAGAAGTGGGGCCAGCCCGTGCTGGTGGACAACAAGGGCGGCGCCGCCGGCCAGATCGGCGCCGACATCGTCGCCAAGTCGCGGCCCGACGGCTACACCCTCCTCATGGGCAACATCGGCACGCAGGCGATCAATCCCGCGCTGTACGCGAAGATGCCCTACGACCCCGACAAGGCCTTCGCGCCGGTGGCGCTGGTGGCGGAACTGCCGTTGGCGATGATGGTCAATCCGTCCGTGCCGGCGAAGACCGTGAAGGAGTTCGTCGCGCTGGCCAAGTCGCAACCGGGCAAGCTGAGCTACAGCAGCTCGGGCGCCGGCGGCGGGCCGCACCTGGCGGCGGAGATGTTCAAGGACGCGACCGGCAGCTTCATCCTGCACGTGCCCTACCGCGGCGGCGGTCCCGCCATCGCCGACCTTCTGGCCGGCCACGTGCAGTTGTCCTTCATGACGGTGCTGGAGGCCAGCGGCCACATCAAGGCCGGCAAGCTGCGCGCCCTGGCCGTGACCAGCGAGAAACGCGTGAGCGCGCTGGCCGACGTGCCGACGCTGGCGGAGGCCGCGGTGCCGGGCTTCAACAGCATCTCGTGGATCGGGCTGCTGGCGCCCGCGGGCACGCCCAAGGAAACAGTGGAGCGCATCTCCGCCGACGTGCGCGAGGTGGTGGGGCGCGAGGAGGTGCGGGACAAGCTGGTGCAGCTGGGCGCGGTGCCGGCGGCCAACACGCCGGCACAGTTCTCCGCCTTGATCGACAATGACAGGAAGCGCTACACGCAGATCATCAAGGATCGCAAGATCACCATCAACTGACCATGAGCACCCGCCCCGTCGTCCTGCAAGCCCTGTCCCTGCTGCCCTCGCTGGAGCGGCAGCTGAACGAAACCTACACCGTGCACCGCCTGCCGCCGGCCGGCGCGGAGCGCGACGCCTTCCTGGTCGCGCGCGGCGGCGAGTTCGATGCGCTGGTCACGTCCGCGGCGGGTGGTGCCGACGCGAAGCTGATCAACGCGCTGCCGAAACTGCGCGTGATCTCCAGCTTCGGCGTCGGGCTCGACCAGCTCGACGTGGCCGCGGCCACAAGACGCGGCATCCCGGTGGGCTACACGCCCGACGTGCTGAACGACTGCGTGGCCGACCTCGCCTTCGGCCTCGTGCTGGCGACCGGCCGCCGCATCCCCGAGGGCGACCGCTTCGTGCGCGCCGGCCGCTGGGAGCAGAAGCCCGCGGCGCCCTTCCCGCTCGGATGCCAGGTGAGCGGCGCCAACCTGGGCATCGTCGGCCTGGGCCGCATCGGCCGCACGATCGCCAGGCGCGCGAGCGGCTTCGAGATGGACGTGCGATACCACAGCCGCCGCGCCGTGGAAGGCGTGGCCTGGACCTACGAGCCCAGCCTGCTGGAACTCGCGAAGTGGGCCGACTTCCTGGTGGTAATCACCGCCGGCGGCGCCGAGACGCGCCACCTGATCGACGCCAAGGTGCTGGATGCGCTGGGGCCGCAGGGCTTCCTGGTCAACGTGTCGCGCGGCACGGTCATCGACGAAGCCGCGCTGGTGAAGGCGTTGCAGGACAAGCGCATCGGCGGCGCCGGCCTCGACGTGTTCGAGCGCGAGCCGCAGGTGCCGCGCGAGCTGTTCGCGCTGGACAACGTGGTGATGGTGCCGCACATCGCGAGCGCCACGGTGCAGACGCGCGAGGCCATGGCCAAGCGTGTCATGGACAACCTGGCGGCCTTCTTCGCCGGCCAGCCGCTGCCCAGCGCCGCGGCGTAGGCTGCACGCAGCCTAGTGCTGCATCACCTCGTCCTCGAACTGAATCTCCAGGACGCAGGGCTGCAGCGCGAACACGTGCATCGCGTCTTCGCGCTGCGCGCGGTATTCCTCCCCGGCACACAGGATGATGTCCTTGGGGTCGCCGTCGTGGGTGATCCACATGCTGCCGTTCGCGCAGCGCAGCGCCACGCTCGCGTCCACGCGCTCGAAGATGTAGTGCTCGCCCTTTTCGATCTCCACCGCGAACCTGCGGGTCACGCGGGGCGGTTCACGCATGCGCAGCTCGCGTCCCAGGATGGAATGGTTGTGCCGCAGCCGTTCCTGCACGAACTGCAGTGAGTCCTCTTTGTTCATCTGTCACTCCTTGCAGGCATGGTGCCGCAAGGGTGTGCGAATGCCCGCCCTCAGGGTCCGGCAGCAGGCGTCGGACGCCTGCCTGCGCGGCGGTCAGGGCAGCCTCCTGAGCCGTTCGCAAGGCTCAGCCGCGCGGCAGGCCTTCCCACCAGCGCTCGCCGAAGCGCCCCTGCAGGAAGGCAATGAAGGCGCTCACCTTCTGCGGCACCAGCTTGGGCGAGGGATAGACCGCGTGGATTTCCTGCTCCGGCAGGCTGTGGCCCTTCAGCACTTCGACGATCGTGCCGGAGGCCAGCGAGTCCGCCGCCACGTACCAAGGCAGTGCGGCGATGCCCATGTGCGAGCGCGCGGCCGCGAGCACCGCCGACAGGTTGTTGGAGCGCAGGCGCGCCGTCACCGGCACGGTCACCGCCTCGCCGCGCGGCGGCAGCACGCGCCAGACGTCGCTGCCCTGCACGCTGCTGTAGATCAGCGTCTCGTGCCCGCTCAGGTCCTGCGGCCGCTTGGGCGTGCCCGCCTTGCGCAGGTACTTGGGCGACGCCGCCATCAGCCACGGATTGGTCCCGAGGAAGCGCGCGCCCAGCGCCGAATCCGCGAGCTTGCCCATGCGGATCGCCACGTCGATGCCCTGGGCCACCAGGTCGGTGTAGCGGTCCTCGAAGCTCAGGTCCACCTGCAGCTGCGGGTGCTCGCGCATGAAGTCCAGCGCCAGCGGCACGATCACGCGGCGGCCGAAGGCCACCGAGCTGCCCACGCGCAGCAGCCCCTGCGCCTGCGTCTGCCGCATGCGCACGACGTTGTCGGCCTCCTCGGCCTCGCGCACGATGATCTTGCACTTCTCGTAGTACAGCGCGCCCGCCTCGGTGAGGCTCACGCCGCGCGTGTTGCGATTGAGCAGGCGCACCTTCAGGCGGGCCTCGGTCGCGGCCACCTGCTTGGTGACGGTGGGCTGGGTGGTGGCGAACTCGCGCGCGGCTTTCGAGAAGCTGCCGGTCTCGACGACCCGCACGAACATCTCCATGGCCTGCAGCCGGTCCATCCGTGGGCTTCTCGCGGCCGCCCGCTCAGCGCGGGGTGTGCTCGTTCCAGGCGCGCAGGTCGGTGTCCTGCGGCAGCCCGAGCACCGTGCGCACCACGCTCAGCACCGCTTCGGGCGCGCAGGGCTTGGTGATGTAGCCGTCCGCGCCGAGGCCGATGCCCTTGATCACGGCCTCGCGCGTGGCCTTGCCGGTCAGCATGATCACCGGCACGTCCTTGAGCACCGGGTGCTGGCGCACGCGCTGCAGGATGTCGAAGCCGTCGGCGTCGGGCAGCATCACGTCCAGCAGGATCAGGTCGGGCACCGGCGGGCGCCGGATCTGCTCGACGACCTCGGCGCGATTGCCCGCCTGCCGCACCTCGAAGCCGGAGAGCGTGAGCAGCGTGGTGGTGAACTTGGCGAGCGTCGGTTCGTCCTCCACCACCACCGCCGTCAGGCGCTGGCCCGGCTGCGGCGGCTGCGCCGGCGGCCGCTCGCGCGCGATCTGCACGTAGAAGCCGCTGCGCTGCAGGGAGTTCAGGCCCGCATCGGCCTCGGCCTTGCCGACCGAGCGCTGCAGGCTGCGCAGGTCCGCGTTCCAGGTGAGCGTGAGCGGATCCTCTTCGACGACGTCCACCATGTGCGCGTTGCGCAGCCTGGTGAAAGTGGTGGCGAACGAGGCCGCGGCCTCCGGCGGCGCTTCTGGAGCACCTCCTCCAGCTTGAGCACGCCATCGAAGCGCACCAGCAGGTCCAGTTCCGCCGCCGACAGCGTGGTCGCCTTGCTGCGCAGCTGCGCCTGGCCCAGGGACGTGAGTGCGTAGACGTCGTTCGGATGCATGCGCCGAGTGTGCCTCCGCCATGGATGGGAAGCAAGCCGGGCCGGTCAGATCGGCGCCGCCCATGCCGCCATGGAATAGGTCTTATGGCCCGCCGCCGCCTTCCGGCACGGAGGGACCCTGCCTAGAGTCGGTCCATCACAGGAGACGATCCATGACCAAGATGACCGCTGCCCAGGCCGCTGCCTGGGTGCTGGAAAAGGAAGGCGTGACGCAGGCCTTCGGCGTGCCGGGGGCCGCCATCAACCCCTTCTACGCCGCGCTGCGCAAGCAGGGGACCATCGGTCACATCCTGGCGCGCCACGTCGAGGGCGCCTCGCACATGGCCGAGGGCTACACGCGCGCGGCCGCCGGCAACATCGGCGTGTGCATCGGCACCTCGGGGCCGGCCGGCACCGACATGATCACCGGCCTGTACTCGGCGCAGGCCGACTCGATCCCCATCCTGTGCATCACCGGCCAGGCGCCGCGGGCCCGCCTGTACAAGGAGGACTTCCAGGCCGTGGACATCGAGTCCATCGCCAAGCCGGTCACCAAGTGGGCGGTGACCGTGCGCGAGCCGGCGCAGGTGCCGCGCGCATTGCAGCAGGCCTTCCACCTGATGCGCTCGGGCCGCCCCGGCCCGGTGCTGGTGGACCTGCCGGTGGACGTGCAGATGGCGGAGATCGAGTTCGACCCCGACACCTATTCGCCGCTGCCGGTGTACAAGCCTTTCGCCACGCGCGCCCAGGCGGAAAAGGCGATCGCCATGCTGCAGCAGGCGCAGCGCCGCTGATCGTCGCCGGCGGCGGGATCATCAATGCCGACGCGGCGGACCTGCTGGTGGAGTTCGCCGAGCTGACCGGCGTGCCCGTGATCCCCACGCTCATGGCCTGGGGCGCGATCCCCGACGACCATCCGCTGATGGCGGGCATGTGCGGCCTGCAGACCAGCCACCGCTACGGCAACGCCACCATGCTGGCCAGCGACTTCGTGCTGGGCATCGGCAACCGCTGGGCCAACCGGCACACGGGATCGGTGGAGGTCTACACCAAGGGCCGCAAGTTCGTGCACGTGGACATCGAGCCCACGCAGATCGGCCGCGTGTTCTCGCCGGACTACGGCATCGTGTCCGATGCGGGCGCGGCGCTGCGCCTGTTCATCGAGGTCGCGCGCGAGCTCAAGGCGGCGGGCCGCCTGCAGGACCGCACCTCCTGGGCCGCCGATTGCCTGGAGCGCAAGCAGACCCTGCACCGCCGCTCCGACTACGACGACGTGCCCATGAAGCCGCAGCGCGTCTACCAGGGCATGAACGAGGCCTTCGGCCCGGAGACCTGCTACGTCAGCACCATCGGCCTGTCGCAGATCGCGGGCGCGCAATTCCTGCATGTCTACAAGGCCCGCAACTGGATCAACTGCGGCCAGGCCGGGCCGCTGGGCTGGACCGTGCCCGCGGCGCTGGGGGTGCGCGCGGCCGACCCCACGCGCCGCATCGTGGCGCTGTCCGGCGACTACGACTTCCAGTTCATGCTGGAGGAGCTGGCGGTGGGCGCGCAATTCAAGCTGCCCTACATCCACATGGTGGTGAACAACTCCTACCTGGGCCTCATCCGACAGGCGCAGCGCAACTTCGACATGGACTACTGCGTGCAGCTCGCCTTCGACAACATCAACCTGCCGCCCGACGTGCCGGAACACGGCTACGGCGTGGACCACGTGAAGGTGGTGGAAGGCCTGGGCTGCAAGGCGATCCGCGTGCACCGGCCCGAGCAGCTCGCCCCGGCGATCGCGCAGGCCGAAACCTGGATGAAGGAGTTCCAGGTGCCGGTGGTGGTGGAGGTGATCCTCGAGCGCGTGACCAACATCGCCATGGGCGCCGAGATCGACAAGATCATGGAATTCGAAGAGGAGACCGCGTGATGCCCCGCCTGGCCGCCAACCTGAGCATGCTCTTCACCGAGCTGCCCTTCCTGGAGCGCTTCGCCGCCGCCCGCGCGGCCGGCTTCGGCGCCGTCGAATACCTGTTCCCCTACGAATTTCCCAAGGAGGAACTCGCTGCGCGCCTGCGCGCGAACGGGCTGAAGCAGGTGCTGCACAACCTGCCGGCCGGCGACTGGGCGGCGGGCGAGCGCGGCATCGCCTGCCATCCCGGCCGCGTCGATGAATTCCGCGCCGGCGTGGACCGGGCGATCCTCTACGCCCATGCGCTGGACTGCGGCCAGCTCAATTGCCTGGCCGGCAAGCTGCCCGGCGGCGTGACGCGCGAGCAGGCGCATGCCACCTTCGTCGCCAACCTGAAGTACGCGGCGGCGACCCTGCGCCCCGAAGGCATCCGCCTGTTGATCGAGCCGATCAACAGCTGGGACATCCCCGGCTTCTTCCTCACCCGCACCGAGCAGGCGATCGCGATCCTGGAGGAAGTGGCGTCCGACAACCTGTACCTGCAGTACGACGTGTACCACGCGCAGCGCATGGAAGGCGAGCTCGCCGCCACGCTGCAGCGCTACCTGCCGCAGATCGCGCACATCCAGGTGGCCGACAACCCGGGCCGCAACGAGCCCGGCACCGGCGAGATCAACTACGCATTCCTGTTCCGGCACCTCGATGCGCTGGGCTGGCGCGGCCACGTGGGCTGCGAGTACCGGCCGCGCACGACGACGCTGGAAGGCCTGGGCTGGATCACGGGGATCGCGCGATGACTTCCGACCCATTGAAGATCGGCTTCATCGGCCTGGGCGTGATGGGCACGCCGATGGCGGGGCACCTGGTCGCCGCCGGCCACCAGCTGTACCTGCACACCCGCAGCAAGGTGCCGCCCGCACTGGCCGACAGCGGCGCCACCCAATGCATCAACGCCCGCGGCGTCGCGGAACGCGCGGACATCGTGTTCCTCATGCTGCCGGACACGCCGGACGTGGAGCAGGTTCTGTTCGGCGAATACGGCGTCGCGGGCGGCCTGGCGCGCGGCAAGCTGGTGGTGGATTGCAGCTCGATCGACCCGATCGCCACCCGCGCATTCGCCGCGCGCATCCGCGAACGGGGATGCGAGTACGTGGATGCGCCGGTGTCGGGCGGCGAAGTGGGCGCGAGGGCCGCCAGCCTGAGCATCATGGCCGGCGGCAGCGAAGCGGCGTTCGCGCGCGCGCAGCCGCTGCTGGCGCTGATGGGGAAGAACATCACGCACGTCGGCGCGGTCGGCGACGGCCAGGTCTGCAAGGTCGCCAACCAGATCGTGGTCGCCCTCAACATCGCGGCGGTGGCCGAGGCGCTGGTGTTCGCATCCAAGGCCGGCGCCGATCCGGCCAAGGTGCGGCAGGCCCTCCTGGGCGGCTTCGCGTCCTCGCGCGTGCTGGAGGTGCACGGCGAACGGATGATCAAGCGCACCTTCGCGCCGGGCTTCCGGATCGCGCTGCACCAGAAGGACCTGAACCTGGCGCTGCAGGGCGCGCGCGCGCTGGGCCTCGCGCTGCCGCAGACTGCGATCGCGGCCCAGCTCATGCAGGCGTGCGCGGCGCTGGGGCTGTCGCAGTCCGACCACTCGGCCGTGGTGCAGGCGCTGGAAGCGATGGCGCAGCATGCCGTGGCGAACCCTTGAGCCAGCGCAAGTGGCCTTGAATCCGCGTATTTCTACTCAGAAGGGGGTGGGCGAACGGGCGTAGGGTGGGGTGCACAGAAGAACAGAAGGCACACCCATGAACGAACCCACCACCCAGGCCGAACTGGCGCTGCGCGACGCGGCGCGCGAATACCACCGCACGCCGACCAAGGGCAAGATCTCCATCACGCCGACCAAGCCGCTGTCCAACCAGCGTGACCTGTCGCTGGCCTACTCGCCCGGCGTCGCCTATCCCTGCCTGGACATCCAGGCCGATCCCTCGCTGGCCTACGAGTACACCTCGCGCGGCAACCTGGTGGGCGTCATCACCAACGGCACCGCGGTGCTGGGCCTGGGCGACATCGGCGCGCTGGCCGGCAAGCCGGTGATGGAAGGCAAGGGCTGCCTGTTCAAGAAGTTCGCCGGCATCGACGTGTTCGACATCGAGCTGGCCGAGCGCGACCCGGACAAGCTGGTCGACATCGTCGCGGCGCTGGAGCCGACGCTGGGCGGCATCAACCTGGAGGACATCAAGGCGCCGGAATGCTTCTACATCGAGAAGAAGCTGCGCGAGCGCCTGAACATCCCGGTGTTCCACGACGACCAGCACGGCACCGCCATCATCTCGGGCGCGGCACTGCTCAACGGCCTGGAACTGGTGGGCAAGAAGATCGGCGAGGTGAAGCTGGTGTCCTCGGTGCCGGCGCGGCCGCCATCGCATGCCTGGACCTCATGGTGGGGCTGGGCCTGAGCCCCGGAACATCTTCGTGGTCGACTCCAAGGGGTGATCTTCCAGGGCCGCCCGGGCGGCTACGACGAGTCGAAGGCGAAGTACGCGCAGGACACTTCGGCCCGCACGCTCGCCGACGTGGTGAAGAACGCCGACGTGTTCCTGGGCTGCTCCACCGCCGGCGTGCTGACGCCGGCGATGGTCAAGACGATGGGCGACAAGCCGATCATCCTGGCGCTCGCCAATCCGGAACCCGAGATCCGCCCCGAGCTGGCCCGGGAGGCGCGGCCGGACTGCATCATCGCCACGGGCCGTTCGGACTACCCGAACCAGGTGAACAACGTCCTGTGCTTTCCCTACATCTTCCGCGGCGCGCTGGACTGCGGCGCCACCAAGATCACCGAGTCGATGAAGCTCGCCTGCGTGCGCGAGATCGCGCAGCTGGCCAAGGCCGACATCAGCGAGGAGGTGGCCAATGCCTATGCGGGCAAGGAGCTGTCCTTCGGGCCCGACTACATCATCCCCACGCCCTTCGACTCGCGCCTGATCCTGCGCATTGCGCCGGCGGTGGCGCGGGCCGCGGCGGAATCCGGCGTGGCCACCCGGCCGATCACGGACTTCGACGCCTACACGCAGAGCCTCACGCGCTTCGTCTACCAGACCGGGATGATCATGCGGCCGGTGTTCGTGGCGGCCAAGCAGTCGAACGCCAAGCGCGTGGCCTATGCCGAGGGGGGGGAGGACGAGCGCGTGCTGCGGGCCGCGCAGCTGGCGGTGGACGAGAAGCTGGCGCAACCGATCCTGATCGGCCGGCCGGCGGTGATCGAGGCGCGCATCGCCAAGGCGGGTCTGCGGTTGAAGCTGGGCCAGGACGTCACGGTCGTCAATCCGGAGAGCGACACGCGCTTTCGCCAGTACTGGGAGACCTACCACCGGCTGATGGGCCGCGACGGCATCACGCCGGAGGCGGCCAAGGCAGCGGTGCGGCGCTCCAACACGCTGATCGGCGCCCTGTCGGTGTACCTCGGCGATGCCGACGCCATGCTGTGCGGCATGGTGGGCCGCTTCGAGCACCACCTGGAGCACGTGCGCGACGTGATCGGCTGCCGTGAAGGCGAAGGCTTCGCCACGCTCAACGCGCTCATGCTGCCGGAACGCACGCTGTTCATCGCCGACACCTACGTCAACGAGGAGCCGGACGCTGAGTTGCTGGCCCGCATCGCCGTGATGGCTGCCACCGAGGTGCGCCGCTTCGGGCTGCCGCCCAAGGTGGCCTTCCTCTCGCACAGCAACTACGGCTCGTCGCGGCGCGGCTCGGCGATGAAGATGCGGCAGGCGCGCGAGCTGTTCACCCGGCTGGCACCGGACGTGGAGTGCGACGGCGAACTGCAGGGCGACGCCGCCCTGTCGGAAAAGGTGCGGCGCGACAGCCTGATGGACAGCACCCTGTCCGGCGAGGCCAACCTGCTGATCTGCCCCACGCTGGACGCGGCCAACATCCTGTTCAACGTGCTCAAGATGACCGGCGGCCACGGCGTGACCGTGGGCCCCATCCTGCTGGGCGCCAAGGCGCCGGTGCACGTGCTCACGCCCTCGGCGACGGTGCGGCGCGTGGTGAACATGACGGCGCTGGTCTCCGCGGCCGCGGTCCGTGCCTGATCGGGCGGCACAAAAAAATAGAGCGCCCGGCCAGGCGCTCCATGACGCGGGCGCAGACCCGCGTGGGGTACTTCGTTTCTTATTCGTTTCCGCTTAGCGGACGCGGCCGCGGCGGAACAGGTTCACGATCGCCAGCAGGATGACGGCGCCGATCAGCGACACGACCACCGAGCCGATGCTGATGCCCTGGTTGATGGTGCCCACGCCCACCAGCGGGGAGATGAGCCAGCCGCCCAGGAAGGCGCCGACGATACCCACCACGACGTTCAGCAGGATGCCCTGCTGACCGTCAGTGCGCATCACGAGGCTGGCCAGCCAGCCGACGATACCGCCAATGATCAACCAAATCAGAAAACCCATAGTCGCACTCCTTTAGCCGCGAACGGCGTGTTGTTGATGGTCGGGCCATGGCCTTTTGGGGGCCACGGTCCACCTGCCCGGGGAGGGCCGGTGCTGCTCACTATGGTTGCGCCAGTAAAGCGCGGGCGTAGGCGGGGAGTGGTCCCGGAGTGCGGGGCTAGCGCGTGGGTACGTCGGACTAGTCGTACCGTAACCGAGCCATTTTTCACGGGTAAGCCCGGTCAGGCGGGAATAAGCGCAGGCCTGACAATACGGCCGCGCGGGTACAGCTCGACGGCATCGATCTTGCTTTTACCCGTGGGTCCACATATCAAGGCATTCCGGAGCCGATTCATGCACAAGAGGGTATTTCTCCACGCCATGGGCGCCGTCGCGCTCGCCACCACCTCGGCCGTCCAGGCGCAAGCCGTCACGCCGATCAAGTTCCAGCTCGACTGGCGCTTCGAGGGTCCGGCCGCGCTGTTCCTGGTCCCCGCCGCCAAGGGCTACTTCAAGGATGCCAAGCTGGACGTGACCATCGACGCCGGCACCGGCTCCGGCGCTGCGGTCCAGCGCGTGGCCAGCGGCACCTACGACATGGGCTTCGCCGACATGGCGGCCCTGATGGAGTTCCACGCCAACAACCCGGACGCGCCGAACAAGCCGGTGGGCGTGATGATGGTCTACAACAACACGCCGGCCGCCGTGATGGCGCTGAAGAAGTCCGGCATCAAGTCGCCGGCCGACCTCACCGGCAAGAAGCTGGGCGCGCCGGTGTTCGACGCCGGCCGCCGCGGCTTCCCGATCTTCCAGAAGGCCAACGCGATCCAGAACGTGACCTGGGTGTCCATGGACCCGCCGCTGCGCGAGACCATGCTGGCGCGCGGCGAGGTCGACGCCATCACCGGCTTCACCTTCACCTCGCTGCTGAACCTGGAAGCGCGCGGCGTGAAGCTGGAGGACGTGGTGACGCTGCCCTACCCGCAGTACGGCGTGAAGCTCTATGGCAACGTGATCATCGCCAGCCCCAAGCTGATCCGCGAGAACCCGCAGGCGATCAAGGCCTTCCTGGCCGCCTTCGCCAAGGGCGCCAAGGAGGCGATGGCCAACCCGGACGCCGCCGCCGAGACGATCAAGGCGCGCGACGGCATCGCCAACATCGACATGGAGAAGCGCCGCTTCCGCATGGCGATCAACGACGTGATCGCCAGCCCCGACGCCCGCGCCGAAGGCTTCGGCCAGGTCGTTCCCGCGCGCCTGTCGCTGATGGCCTCGCAGGTGTCCGACGCCTTCAACACCAAGACCCGCGTCAACGCGGACACCGTCTGGAATGGCTCCTTCCTGCCTTCGAAGGCGGAGCTGAACGTGCTGCCGCCCGCGCGCAAGTGACGGGGCAGGCGCAGGACGTCGCCGCCGCGGGCGGCGACTTTTTCATCCGCTTCTCGGACGTCTGGCTCGCCTACAACGAGGAACTGGAGCAGGCCGGCCACTTCGCCGTGGAGGCGATCGACCTGAAGGTGCGGCAGGGCGAATTCATCGCCATCGTCGGGCCTTCCGGCTGCGGCAAGTCCACCTTCATGAAGCTGGCCACCGGCCTGCGGCCGCCCTCGCGCGGCCGGGTCGTGATCGACGGCCAGCCGGTGACCGGGCCGCTGAAGATCTCCGGCATGGCCTTCCAGGCACCGTCGCTGCTCCCCTGGCGCACCACGGTGGACAACGTGCTGCTGCCGCTGGAGATCGTGGAGCCCTACCGCAGCCAGTTCAAGCGCAAGAGGCCGGAATACGTGGAACGCGCCCGCGCCCTGCTGCGCAAGGTGGGCCTGGCCGGCTACGAGGACAAGTTCCCCTGGCAGCTCTCGGGCGGCATGCAGCAGCGCGCGAGCATCTGCCGCGCGCTGATCCACGAGCCCAAGATGCTGCTGCTCGACGAGCCCTTCGGCGCGCTCGACGCCTTCACGCGCGAGGAGCTTTGGTGCATCCTGCGCGACCTGTGGACCGAGCAG
Source organism: Ramlibacter montanisoli (assembly GCF_013087525.1). GTDB lineage: Bacteria > Pseudomonadota > Gammaproteobacteria > Burkholderiales > Burkholderiaceae_C > Ramlibacter > Ramlibacter montanisoli. Next base: position 249,516 of record NZ_JABFCS010000002.1, read on the forward strand.
CGCTTCAACGTGGTGCTGGTCACGCACGACCTGCGCGAATCGGTGTTCCTGGCCGACACGGTGTACGTGATGAGCCGCAGCCCCGGCCGCTTCGTGGTGCAGCGGCAGATCGAGCTGCCGCGGCCGCGCGACCTGGAGATCACCTACACCAGGGAGTTCACCGACATCGTGCACGAGCTGCGCGGGCACATCGGCGCGATCCGCAAGACCACGGAGGTGGCGCCATGAGGAACCGCGCCTTCGAGAAATGGGCGCCCTGGCTGCTGGTGGCGGCGGTGCTGATCCTCTGGCAGGTGGTGGTGCAGGGCTTCGCGATTCCCGAATACCTGTTCCCCTCGCCCTGGGAGATCACCAGGCAGATGGTGGAGTTCAAGGGCCCGCTGCTGGCCGCGGCCTGGAGCACCTTCTGGGTCACCATGGTGGGCTTCGGCCTGGCCATCGTGGTCGGCGTGATGCTCGGTTTCCTGATCGGGTCCTCGCGCCTGGCGTACGCCGCGCTCTATCCGCTGATGGTGGGCTTCAACGCGGTGCCCAAGGCGGCGATCGTGCCGATCCTGGTGGTGTGGTTCGGCATCGGCATCGGTCCCGGCATCCTGACTGCCTTCCTGATCTCCTTCTTCCCCATCATGGTGAACATCGCCACCGGCCTGGCCACGCTGGAGCCGGAGCTGGAGGACGTGCTGCGCGTGCTGGGCGCGCGCCGCTGGGACGTGCTGGTGAAGGTGGGCCTGCCGCGCGCCATGCCCTACTTCTACGGCTCGCTGAAGATCGCGATCACGCTGGCCTTCGTGGGCACCGTGCTGGCGGAGATGACGGCGGGCGACAGCGGCATCGGCAACCTGATCCAGACCGCGGGCAGCCAGCAGCGCATGCCGCTGGCCTTCGCCGGGCTGGTCACCATCAGCGTGATGGCGATGGCGATGTACGAGCTGTTCAGCGCGATCGAGAAGCACACCACCGCCTGGGCGCACCGCGGTTCCCAGGCCGCGTGAGGCCATGAGCTGGCATGCGTCGCTGCGGCTGGACTACGCCCGCGAGGGCAGCCGCAGCGTTGCGCGCTTCGCCCACGACGGGCCGCTGCGCATCCTGCAGAGCATGTGGCCTGAAGGCGATGCGGTCTGCCACAGCGTGCTGGTGCACCCGCCCGGCGGGCTGGTGGGCGGCGACACGCTGCAGGTGGAGGTGAGCGCGGCGCCGGGCAGCCACGGCCTCGTCACCACGCCCGGGGCCTCGCGCTTCTACCGCAGCGAGGGCGAGGCCGCGGTGCAGGACGTGCGCATCCGCATGGACGCCGGGGCACGCCTCGAATGGCTGCCGCTGGAGGCGCTCTATTACAGCGGCTGCCGCGCCGAGAACCGGCTGCGCATGGACCTGGCGCCGGGCGCGGAACTGCTCGGGTGGGACATCGCGGCCCTGGGCCTGCCGCAGGCCGAACAACCCTTCGTGCGTGGCAGCGTGCTCCAGCACCTGGAGCTGCAGGGTGCCTGGCTGGAGCGCGGACGCATCGCCGCCGACGACGCGCGCCTCATGGACGGACCGCTGGGCCTGGCGGGGCACCGCTGCCTGGCCAGCCTCTTCCTCGTAGCCGGCGAAGACCTGCCCCGGCCGCGGCGCGACATGCTGCTCGATGCGGCCCGTGCCGTGATCGAGCCGCATGCGCTGGTGGCCAGCGCCGGCGCCACCGCGCCCGGCCCGCGCGTGGTGGTGGTCCGCGTGCTGGCGCCCCTGGTGGAGCCCGCCTTGCAGCTGCTCAAGGCGGTGCGGCGGGCCTGGCGCCCGCTGCTCTGGCAGCTGCCGGCCGCAGAGCCTCGCGGCTGGATCCTCTAGAAGCCTGGGCGGCTTCCAACGTCAGTCGCCGCCTGCAAGGCAGCGTCCTACCCGACCATGGGCCGGCTTCCCCCGGCATGGGAGCCCCTTTCCGGCAGCCTGCGGCCGGTCCGTCGCCCACACTGGCTCCATTGACTGAATTGAAGGAGTTCCCCATGAAAAAGACGGACCGGTCGCTCAAGAGCATGATGTCCTTCGGCGCTGCCGCCCTGCTTGCGGTCGGTGCCGCCACCGCCCAGGTCGCCACCTCCGATGCCAGCTTCCCCGGCACCGCGATCATCGACTCCACGGGCAGCTTCCAGTCGGAAGTGAACGCCTGCAACACGGGCAAGACCCAGCAGGACCGTGCCGACTGCCTGAAGGAAGCGCGCAACGCCGCTGCCGAGAAGCAGCGCGGCCGCCTGGAGAGCTACAGCGCCAACGCCGCCGCCCGCTGCGAAGTGCACACGACCGGTGAAGACCGCGCCGCCTGCCGCGCCCGCGTGATGGGCATGGGCGATGTCGAAGGCAGCGTCGCCGGCGGTGGCCTGCTGCGTGAAGTCGAGACCGTGGTGATGCCCGAAGGCCAGGCCTCGATCACCGTGAACCCGCAGACCGACGCGGGCCCGATCGTGCTGGTCCCCGAGACCCGCACCATGGGCAACCGCTGAGCAATGGATTCGAACGAACGCAAGGGGCCGGGCGAAGCCGAGGGCGACGGCAAGGCGCAGCACGGCTACCGCAGCGAAGTGAGCTGGGACGGCGGCCAGGGCCGCCAGCCCTACACCAACCAGGAAGAAGAACTGGGCCCGGCGGCCGCTGGGGAATTCGAGGGCGGCAATGCGGGGGACACCGCGGGCCGCAACCTGCGGGACCTGGAAGAAGTCAAGCGCAGGCCCTAGATGGCCACGAGCTGCCGCACGCCCCGGGCCTCCATGTCCTTGCCCGGTCCTTGCGCGACCACCTCGCCGCGCTCCATCACCACGTAGCTGTCGGCGAGCTCCTGCGCGAAGTCGTAGTACTGCTCCACCAGCAGGATCGCCATGTCGCCGCGGTCGGCCAGCATGCGGATCACGCGGCCGATGTCCTTGATGATGCTGGGCTGGATGCCTTCGGTCGGTTCGTCCAGCACCAGCAGCTTCGGCTTGGCCGCCAGCGCGCGGGCGATCGCCAACTGCTGCTGCTGGCCGCCGGAGAGGTCGCCGCCGCGCCGGTGCAGCATCTGCTTCAAGACCGGGAACAACTCGAACAGCTCCTGCGGGACCGGCGTGCCGCCGGGCCGCGTGGCCAGGCCCATGCGCAGGTTCTCCTCCACCGACAGCCGCGCGAAGATCTCGCGGCCCTGCGGCACGAAGCCGATGCCGGCGCGGGCGCGCTGGTAGGGCGTGGACTGGTGGATCGCACGGCCGTCGAACTCGATGCTGCCGGTCTTGATGGGGACCAGGCCCATCAGCGACTTGAGCAGCGTGGTCTTGCCGACGCCGTTGCGCCCGAGGACCACGGTCACCTGCCCCGGCCTGGCCTCGACGCTGACGTCGCGCAGGATGTGCGAGCCGCCGTAGTACTGGTTGATGTTGCGGATGGCGAGCATGTCAGCGTCCCAGGTAGACCTCGATCACCCGCTCGTCCCCCTGCACCTGTTCCAGCGTGCCTTCCGCCAGCACCGCGCCTTCGTGCAGCACCGTGACCTTCTCGGAGATCGTCCTGATGAAGCTCATGTCGTGCTCCACCACCATCAGCGAGTGCTGGCCCTTGAGCGACAGGAACAGTTCGGCCGTGCGCGCGGTTTCTTCGTCGGTCATGCCGGCCACCGGTTCGTCCAGCAGCAGCAATTTGGGGTCCTGCATCAGCAGCATGCCGATCTCCAGCCACTGCTTCTGCCCGTGGCTGAGCGTGCCGGCGAGCCGGTTCACGCTGTCGGCCAGGTGGATGGTGCGCAGCACTTCGGCCAGCCGGTCGCTGTCGGCCGAATCGGGGCGGAAGAACATCGAGGCCTTGACGCCCTTGTCGGTCTTGAGCGCCAGCTCCAGGTTCTCGTACACCGTGAGCTGCTCGAACACCGTCGGCTTCTGGAACTTGCGGCCTATGCCCATCTGCGCGATCTCGGCTTCCTTGTAGCGCAGCAGGTCGATGGTGCTGCCGAAGAAGACGGTGCCGTGGTCGGGCCGGGTCTTGCCGGTGATGATGTCCATCATCGTGGTCTTGCCGGCGCCGTTGGGGCCGATGATGCAGCGCAGTTCGCCCGGCGCGATGTCCAGCGAGAGCTTGTTGATCGCCTTGAAGCCGTCGAAGCTGACGCTGACGTCCTCCAGGTACAGGATGCGGCCGTGCGCGGTGTCCACTTCGCCCGGCACGACGGGCCGGCCGAAGCCGGCGGCGCGGCCACCGGACTCCGTGCGGTTGCGCGTGGCGAGCTGCGCATAGGCCGAGACCCGGCGCGCGCCCTCTTCCATCAGGTCGGGCGTCATGCCTTGGACCTCCACTGCTTCACCAGGCCCACCACGCCGTTGGGCAGGAACAGGGTGACGGCGATGAACAGCGCGCCCAGGAAGTACAGCCAGAACTCCGGCGCGCTCACCGTCAGCCAGCTCTTGGCGCCGTTGACCAGGAAGGCGCCGATGATGGGGCCGACCAGCGAGGCGCGCCCGCCGACCGCCGCCCACACGGCGATCTCGATCGAGTTGGCCGGGCTCATCTCGCCCGGGTTGATGATGCCCACCTGGGGCACGTAAAGCGCGCCGGCCACGCCGCACATGATGGCGCTGATGGTCCAGATGGTGAGCTTGTAGCCGATCGGGTTGTAGCCCGAGAACATCACGCGCGATTCGGCGTCGCGGATCGCCTGCAGCACGCGGCCGAACTTGCTGGCCACCAGGAAGCGCGCGAACAGGAAGAAGGCCAGCAGCGTGAGCCCCGTGAGCACGAACAGCGTCATGCGCATCTGCGGCGTGGCGATCGCCATGCCGAGGATGCGCTTGAAGTCGGTGAAGCCGTTGTTGCCGCCGAAGCCGGTCTCGTTGCGGAAGAACAGCAGCATGGCCGCGAAGGTCAGCGCCTGCGTGATGATGGAGAAGTACACGCCCTTGATGCGCGAGCGGAAGGCGAAGTAGCCGAACACGAAGGCGATCACGCCCGGCACCGCGACGATCAGAACCAGCGTGGCGAGGAAGCTGTCCGAGAAGGCCCAGTGCCAGGGCAGCTCCTTCCAGTCCAGGAACACCATGAAGTCCGGCAGCTCGCTCTTGTAGTTGCCGTCGCGCCCGATCTGGCGCATCAGGTACATGCCCATGGCATAGCCGCCGAGCGCGAAGAACAGGCCGTGTCCCAGCGACAGGATGCCGGTGTAGCCCCAGATCAGGTCCATGGCCAGCGCCGCGATCGCGTAGCACATGATCTTGCCGACCAGCGCGACGGCGTAGTCGCTCAGGTGGAAGGGGCTGCTGGCGGGGACGACGAGGTTGAGGATGGGCGCAAGGGCGCAGACGGCGACGAGGGCGAAGAGGAAGGCGGTCCAGCCGGTTTTCGTGAGCAGCGGCTGGCGCCTGGGCAGCATGTCCTCCTCCCCCCTGGGGGAGGGTTGGGGTGGGGGCGCTCGCCGGCGCACCAGCGTTGGCACCCGCAGCGCCCCCACCCTGCCCTCCCCCGGGGGGAGGGTTCCAAGACCGGAAGAACCGCACTCATGCCTCCGCGCTCCTTCCCTTCACCGCGAACAGCCCTTGCGGCCGCTTCTGGATGAACACCACGATCAGCACCAGCACGGCGATCTTGGCCAGCACCGCACCGGCCCAGCCTTCGATGAACTTGTTCAGCACGCCCAGTCCCAGCGCGGCGTACACCGTGCCCGCCAGCTGGCCCACGCCACCGAGCACCACCACCATGAAGGAATCGACGATGTAGGCCTGCCCCAGGTCAGGCCCGACGTTGCCGACCTGGCTCAAGGCACAACCCGCGAGGCCGGCGATGCCGGAACCGAGCGCGAAGGCGTAGGTGTCCACGCGCGCCGTGTTCACGCCCATGCAGGAGGCGATCGGCCGGTTCTGCGTCACGCCGCGCACGAACAGGCCGAGGCGCGTGCGCGAGATCAGCAGCGCCATGCCGGCCAGCACCGCGAAGGCGAAGCCGACGATCACGATGCGGTTCCAGGGCAGCTGCAGGTTGGCGGTGATCGCCAGGCCGCCGCTCATCCAGCTGGGGTTCTCCACGCCGACGTTCTGCGCGCCGAACACCGAGCGCACCAGCTGCATCAGCATCAGGCTGATGCCCCAGGTGGCCAGCAGCGTCTCCAGCGGCCGGCCGTAGAGGAAGCGGATCACGCCGCGCTCCAGCACCGCGCCCATGAGCGCGGAGGCGAGGAAGGACACCGGCACCGCCGCCAGCAGGTACCAGTCGAAGGCGCCGGGCAGGTATTTCTGGAACAGGCCCTGCACCACGTAGGTGGCATAGGCGCCGATCATCATCAGCTCGCCGTGCGCCATGTTGATGACGCCCATCAGGCCGTAGGTGATGGCCAGGCCCAGCGCCACCAGCAGCAGGATGGAGCCGAGGCTGATGCCGGAGAAGACCGCCGCCGCGCGCTCGCCCCACACCAGCGAGGACTGCATACTGCGCAGCGAGGACTGCAGCGCCGACTTCACGTCCGGGTCGGCCTCTTCCTTCACCCGCGCGAGCAGCAGGCTGCGGGTGGCGGAGCTGCGGCTGGCGGACAGCAGCTGCGCGGCTTCCAGCCGCCGCTGCTTGTCGCTGCTGGAAAGCAGCGCCGCGGCGCGCACCAGCGCCAGCTGCTCCTTGATCGCAGCGTCCTGTTCCGCCGCATAGGCCTTCTCGATCAGCGGCAGCTTGGATTCGCTCGGCTCCTTCTGCAGTTCGGCGACCGCCGCCGCGCGCAGCTTGGCGTCGGGCGAGAAGAGCTTCAGCGCCGCCAGCGCGGAGTCGAGCTCGCCGCGCATGCGGTTGTTGTTGATGACGTCCTCGGCGTCGGCCGGCAGCGTCGCTGCGGCGCCGGTGACGGGGTCGCTCGCCTTGTCGTCGCGCACGACGAACACGGCCGTGCCGGCAGTCTTCACCGCATCGTCGGCCAGCGCCTGGATGAAGGCCGCCGTCCTGTCGTCGGCGGCGGCCACGGCCTTGTTGAGGGCTTCGATGCGGGCGTCGGTTTCGCCGAGGGCGATGGCGCGGGCTTCGTCGGCGGTGAGGGCCGAAGCAGGATTGGAAGAGAGCGCCAGCAGAAGAAGAAATAGTCGGAGCATGGGTTCCTGCGTGTGCTCGGGTGTGCGCGGGGGCGCGCCGCGCCGGGCCGCCCCCAGCGGCCGCGCCGCCCCCCAGTGGGGGAGGCGGCCGCAGGCCGCTTCGGGGGCGTCCTACATCTTCGACTTGCCGTCCGGCTCGTCCTTCTTCTTGTCGTTGCCCTCGATGAAGGGCGACCAGGGCTTGGCCTTGACCGGGCCTGGCGTCTTCCACACGACGTTGAACTGGCCGTCGGCCTTCACTTCGCCGATGAACACCGGCTTGTGCAGGTGGTGGTTCTTCATGTCCATGGTGGCGGTGAAGCCCGAGGGCGCCTTGAAGGTCTGGCCGGCCATTGCCGCGATCACCTTGTCGGTGTCGGTGGACTTGGCCTTCTCCACCGCCTGCGCCCACATGTGCACGCCGATGTAGGTGGCTTCCATCGGGTCGTTGGTCAGCGGCTTGTCCTTGTGGCCAGCGATGTTCTTGGTCTTGGCGTAGCCGCCCCACTTCTTGGTGAACTCGGTGTTGGTCGGGTTCTTCACGGACATGAAGTAGTTCCAGGCGGCCAGGTGGCCCACCAGCGGCTTGGTGTCCACGCCGCGCAGTTCCTCCTCGCCCACCGAGAACGCCACCACCGGCACGTCCTTGGCCTTCAGGCCGGCGTTGCCCAGTTCCTTGTAGAAGGGCACGTTGGAGTCGCCGTTGATGGTGGAGATCACCGCCGTCTTCTTGCCTTCGCCGGAGAACTTCTTCACCTTGGCGATGATGGTCTGGTAGTCGCTGTGGCCGAAGGGGGTGTACTCCTCCATGATGTCCGCGTCGGCGACGCCCTTGGACTTCAGGAAGGCGCGCAGGATCTTGTTGGTGGTGCGCGGGTACACGTAGTCGGTGCCCAGCAGGACGAAGCGCTTGGCGCCGCCGCCGTCCTTGCTCATGAGGTATTCGACGGCCGGGATGGCCTGCTGGTTGGGCGCCGCGCCCGTGTAGAACACGTTCTTGGACAAGCTCCTCGCCCTCGTACTGCACCGGGTAGAACAGCAGGCCGTTGAGCTCCTCCACCACCGGCAGCACCGACTTGCGGCTCACCGAGGTCCAGCAGCCGAAGATCACGGCGACCTTGTCCTGCGTCAACAGTTGCTTGGTCTTCTCCGCGAACAGCGGCCAGTTGGAGGCAGGATCGACCACCACCGGCTCGAGCTTGCGGCCGAGGACGCCGCCCTTGGCGTTGATCTCCTCGATCGCCATCAGCGCGGTGTCCTTCAGGACCGTCTCGGAGATGGCCATGGTGCCGGACAGGCTGTGGAGGATGCCGACCTTGATCGGGTCCTTGGACTGGGCGAAAGCCACGCCCGTGGCCGCCAGGGCGAGGGCGGCGGTGAGGGCTTGGAGGGTGAAACGACGTTGCATGTGGGCTCCAGAGGGAAGTGGGAAACGCCAGGCCATGCTAGGGATGGGCTGCCCGCGGGGCCATACGACACATGGCGTACGGGGCGTCACAAGTGCTTGCCCGGTGTTCGCGCGCCGGCCGCTACAAAGGGGCAGCCGGGCCCCCTGCCGACAGCGCCCGCCGTCCGCGTCCGACACACCGGGTGCGGCCGGCACGGCCCAATAGGCGCAATGCATGCCATGTAAGCGAGGCGCGACGATGTCCCTGATGTCCCAGTTCTCCCCAGCATCACCAACCTGATCCGGCTGGACCACACCCACGTGCTGACGGCCTTCCACCAGTACGAGCTGGGCTCGTCGGAACGCCTGCGCAAGGGCCTGGTGGACAACGTCTGCCTGGCCATCGAGATCCACGCGCAGCTGGAGGAAGAGATCTTCTATCCGGCCCTGCGCGTCGTGGCGGACACCGAGATGCTGCGCAAGAGCACGCCCGAGCACGACGAGATGCGCGGCCTGATCTCGCGCCTGCGCAACATGCCGGTCGCCGATCCCGCCTTCGACGACACCTTCTTCGAGCTGATGCGCCACGTGATGCACCACGTGGCCGACGAGGAGACCCTGCTGCTGCCGGCCGCCGAGCGCCTGCTGCCCGACCAGCTGTCCGAACTGGGCGCGCAGATGACCAAGCGCCGGCTGGAACTGGCCGGCCCGCGCGCGCCCGAACTGGCCAGCAGCATGGCCCGTTCCATGAGCGGCGGCACCCTGGTGGGCATCGGCAGCGCGATGCTGGCCGGAGCCTACCTGCTGACGCGGCGCGGCCCCGGGGACCGCCTGGCGGCGGCGCGCAAGCGCTTCTCACGAGCCGTCTGATCCGCGTCAAACATTGCAAGTGAGTACGTAATAACCGCGACGACGGCGGTGGGGGTCGGCTTGGACAATTCAGGGTTTTCCCTGACCCTCCAAGCACCATGCTCGCACCGCCCGCTCCCGGCACCCTGACGAAGGCCAGCCGCCGCCCCCTGTACCGCTCGCTCTACGTGCAGGTCCTCGCCGCCGTGATGGCGGGCGTCCTGCTCGGACACTTCTACCCGGCCCTCGGCGCGGACATGAAGCCGCTGGGCGATGCCTTCATCAAGCTGATCAAGATGATGATCGCCCCGATCATCTTCTGCACCGTGGTGGTGGGCATCGCCGGCATGGAGGACATGAAGAAGGTCGGCAAGACCGGCGGCCTGGCGCTCCTGTACTTCGAGGTCGTCAGCACCCTGGCGCTGGTGATCGGCCTGGTGGTGGTGAACGTGCTGGAGCCCGGCGCGGGCATGAACGTGAACCCGGCCTCGCTGGACACCAAGGGCATCGCCGCGTACACGGCGCCCGGCAAGATGGGCAGCACGACCGACTTCCTGATGGGCGTGATCCCCGGCACCATCATCGACGCCTTCGCCAAGGGCGACATCCTGCAGGTGCTGCTGATCTCGGTGTTCTTCGGCTTCGCGCTGCACCGCTTCGGCGGCCGCGGCACGATGGTGTTCGACATGATCGAGAAGACCTCGCACGTGCTGTTCACGATCGTGGGCTTCATCATGAAGGTGGCCCCGATCGGCGCCTTCGGCGCGATGGCCTTCACCATCGGCAAGTACGGCCTGGGCTCGCTGTTCTCGCTGGGCAAGCTGATGGGGTCCTTCTACCTGACCTGCCTGCTGTTCATCTTCGTGGTGCTGGGCACCATCGCCCGCGTGCACGGCTTTTCCGTGTGGAAGCTGATCAAGTACATCAAGGAGGAACTGCTGGTGGTGCTGGGCACCTCCTCGTCCGAGACCGTGCTGCCGCGCATGATGGAGAAGATGGAGAACCTCGGCGCCAAGAAGAGCACCGTGGGCCTGGTGATCCCCACCGGCTACTCCTTCAACCTCGATGGCACCTCGATCTACCTGACGATGGCCGCCGTGTTCATCGCGCAGGCCACCAACACGCCCATGTCGCTGACGCAGCAGCTCACGCTGCTGGCCGTGCTGCTGCTCACGTCCAAGGGCGCCGCCGGCATCACCGGCAGCGGCTTCATCGTGCTGGCGGCCACGCTGTCCGCCGTCGGCGAAGTGCCGGTGGCCGGCCTGGCGCTGATCCTGGGCATCGACCGCTTCATGTCGGAAGCGCGCGCGCTGACCAACCTGATCGGCAACGGCGTGGCGACGCTGGTGGTGGCGAAGTGGACGGGCGACCTGGACACGGCGCAGCTGAAGGCGCACCTGGACCACCCGACGCGCGAAGAGACCGACGAACCGGAGGAGATGCACGAGGCGGTGGATGCGCACATGCATGTGCGTCCGCAGGTTTCGGCCTGAAGTTCGCGCATCGCTGGGGTTCGCCTTCGGGCTCACCCCAGCCTACGAAGTCCGTGCCGCCGTAGGCTGGCGGTGAGCGCGCGCAGCGCCGAACCCCAGCGTTGCGCGATCACGAAAGCGCCGCCAGCGCCTCCACGAACCCCGCTGCCGCCGGCGACAACTCCCGGTGCCGCCGCGTGATCAGGTGCAGCGAGGGCACCTGCAGCGGCAGCTCCAGCGGCAGCACCTCGAGCACCCCCAGCCGCGCATAGTGCGCCGCCAGCGACGCCGGCATGATCGCCGCCATGTCGCTCGCCTCCAGCAGCACCGTGGTGGCCACCGTCGACGCAGTCTCGGTGATGTCCAGCCGGCCGTGCAGCCCCGCCTCGCGCAGCGCCGACTCGAAGCGGCTGCGCTGCGGCGAGCCGGGCGGCTGCAGGATCCAGGGCCAGCGCACCAGGTCGGCCAGCGCGAGATCGGATTTCTCCAGCAGCGGATGCCCCGCGCGCACCACCGCCACCTGCGGCTCCGCCAGCAGCGGCTCGATCCGCAGTTCGTCCTCGAAGTGCCCCTCGGTCGGACGACCCAGCACCAGGTCCACGTCGCCGCGTTCCAGCAGTCCCAGCATCACGTCGCTGGTCTCCACCAGCACCGACACCGCCACGCGCGGATGCTGCCGCTTGTACGCGGCGAGCGCCGGTGCCAGCAGCTGCGGCAGCCCGCCCGGCACAGTGCCCAGGCGCAGCCGTCCGCGCAGCCCCGAGCGCAACGCCGCCATCTGCTCGCGCGCGAAGCCGAAGTCCACCAGCTGCTGGCGCGCGTAGCGGATCAGGACCTCGCCGGTGGGCGTGGGCTCCATGCCGCGCGCCAGCCGCGTGAACAGCGCCACCCCCAGCGTCTCCTCCGCCTGCTGCAGCAGCTTGGTGGCGGCCGGCTGGCTCAGTCCCAGGCCGGCGGCGGCCCGCCCCAGGTTGCGCTCGCGGCCCAGCGCCTCCAGCAGCAGGAGTTGCCGGATGCGCAGCCGCATCAGCAGGGCGGCGTCGGAAAGGGCTTTGGCCATGGGAGCAATATACAAAATGGCATGGCTCCTTCCACGAATTTCATTGGCGAGGAATGGCTGCAGCCCGTACCCTGGGTTCCAGACGGGCAATCCGACCCGGCCCAGGAGACATCCCATGGCATTCCCCACCCGGCGCCGACTGGCGCTCAGCCTGGCCGCACTCGGCCTCGCCTTCGCCGCCGCACCGGCCTTCGCGCAAGCCTGGCCGGACAAGCCGCTGCGCATCATGGTCGGGGCCTCGCCCGGCGGCGGCACCGACATCCTGGCGCGCATGCTGGCCGAGAAGTTCGCCGCCGACCTCAAGCAGTCGGTGGTGGTGGAGAACCGGCCCGGCGCCTCCAACACCATCGCCGCGGAAATGACCGCCAAGGCCACGGCCGACGGCACCACGCTGCTGCTGGCGACGAACACCGCGCAGGCGATCGCGCCGCACCTGCTGAAGCTGAAGTTCGACCCGCTCAAGGACCTGCAGCCGATCGGCCTGGTGGCCGTGATGCCCAACGTGCTGGTGGTGTCCTCCTCTTCACCGTACAAGTCGGTGAAGGACGTGATGGCCGCGATGGCCGACAAGCCGGGCCAGCTGAAGTACGCCTCCTCGGGCATCGGCAGCACGCAGCACGTCGCGGGCGAAGCCTTCAACCTGGCCACCAACACCAAGGCGATCCACGTTCCCTACAAGGGGAGCTCGCAGGCGCACGTGGACATCATCGGCGGCGACGTCACCATGATGTTCGACTCCACCTCCTCCGCCATGGGCCAGATCAAGGGCGGCAAGTTCCGCGCGCTGGCCGTGATGTCCGACAGGCGCGCCGCCGAGATCCCCGACGTGCCGACCATGTCCGAAGCGGGCGTGAAGGGCATCGACGTGCAGACCTGGTACGGCCTCTACGTGACCGCGGGCACGCCCAGGCCGGTGGTGGACGCGCTGACGGCGGAACTGGTGCGGGTGCTCAAGCTGCCCGACGTGCAGGCGCGCATCAAGGGCATGGGCGGCGACGTGGGCACGCTCACCGCCGACGGCTTCGCCGAGATGAACCGGCAGGAGTTCGAGCGCTTCCGCAAGCTGGTGAAGGACGCCAACATCAAGGCGGACGGCCAATGAACGCTGGATCCAGGCCCCGCATCGCCGTGCTGCTCGGCGACCCGGCGGGCGTCGGCCCCGAGATGGGCGTGAAGCTGCTGGCCCGCGCGCAGAACGCGGCGGCCGCCGACCTGCTGCTGATCGCGCCGCCTTCGGTGGTGGCCAGCGGCGAGCGCATCGCCAAGGCGAAGCTGGACGTGCTGCGCCTGGGCCCGCGCGATGCGCTGCGCTTCGAGCCGGGGCGCATCACCTATCTCGTGCAGGACGAGCCGGCCGGCGGCGTGCCGCCGCTGGGCGAATGCAGCGAGGCCGCGGGCCAGGCGGCGCTGCACGCGCTGGCCACGGCCACCACGCTGGCGCGCGATGGCGCCGTTCAGGGCATCGTGTTCGCCCCCTGAACAAGCATTCCCTGCGCATGGCGGGCATGACCGAGGAGGACGAGCTGCGCTTCATGCAGGGCCTGTTCGACGTGCGCGGCTTCACCTGCGAATTCAACATCACCGGCAATCTCTGGACCTCGCGGGTGACTTCGCACGTGCCGCTGCGCGAAGTTGCAGGCCTGATCACGCAGGAGGCCGTGAGCGACGCCGTGCACATCATCGACCGCGCGCTGCGCCGCTCGGGCGTCGTGCGGCCGCGCATCGCGGTGTCGGGCCTGAACCCGCATGCCGGCGACGGCGGCTCGATCGGCCGCGAGGAGATCGAGATCATCGCCCCGGCGGTGGAGCGCCTCAAGCGCGACGGGCTGGAGGCCAGCGGCCCCTGGTCGCCCGACACCGTGTTCATCGCGGCGCGGCGCGGCGACTTCGACGCCGTGGTGTCCATGTACCACGACCAGGGCCAGATCGCGATGAAGCTGATGGGGTTCGAGCGCGGGGTGACGCTGCACGGCGGCCTGCCGGTGCCGGTGGCGACCTCGGCCAGCGGCAGCGCCTTTGACATCGCCGGCCGGGGAGTCGCGGGCATCGACGGCCTGCAGCATGCCTTCGACCTGTGCGTGCGCATCGCTTCGCAGGGTCCCGCGACTTAGCACGCGTACCAGAACCCGCGCGCCGGCGGAACCCGGTACGCCCCGTTTCGTCGCTGCGCAGAGACACCGCACCTTCGCGTTGTCACGCGCCTGCGACAAAGCGTCACCGTTACATGCCAAGTGTGTGGAAGTGCGCAGCCGCCGGGCGTTCCGCTTCCTACACTGCCCGCATGAATGAGCTCCTCGAGCATCCGGACGAACTTCAGCGCATGCATGCGGTGGCGACACCGGCGGCGCGGCTGCGCGTGATCAAGCAGCGGTTGGCCGGCACGCACGGCGAGACGGGATCGACCCGCCTCGTGACCGTGGTGTCCGCGGTGGAAGCGCTGGCGCGCTCGCTGGTGGTCCATTCAGCGGGGCGGCCTTCCAGCACCGCGGAGATGCGCCACCGCCAGTTCCGCACCAGCGGGCCGGTGGAACTGGTGGAGGAAGTGCTGCGGCTGCGCGGCGCGAAGTCCGGCCTGGAGCATTTCGACCGCGACGCCTGGGAACTGTTCGAGGTGGCCACGCGCTACCGCGACCTGATCGTGCACGAGTGCACCTCCATCGGCCCGGACCGGCATCCGCACCTGATCGCGGCGACGGAAGCCGTGCTGCGCGGGCTGGTCGAACTGGCCGGCCTGGAGGCGCGGCCCAAGGCCGTCGGCTGAGCGCAGCGTCGCTGCTGCGCGTCGGTGCCCTAGCCCTCGAACTGCGGATGCAGCTGCCGGATGCGGTTCATCGCCATGCCGGCGGCCGCCGTGCGCGTCTCCACCCCCAGCTTCACGAAGATGCGCTCCAGGTGCTTCTTCACCGTCGCCGGGCTGGCGCCCAGGATGTCGGCGATGTCGCGGTTGATCTTTCCCTTGACCACCCAGTACAGCACCTCGGCTTCGCGCGCGGTGAGCTTGAAGGCCAGGCTCATGGACTCGATGATGGCGGCGTCGGACACCTCGCGCATCACGATCAGCCAGTCGTCGTCGCCGGTCTGCCGGTGCAGGCGGATCGACAGGCGCCGGGCGCCGAGTTCGGCCGACAGGCGCGGCGGCTCGATCTGCCGCTCGGCCTCCGCCAGGTGCCGGCGCAGCCACTGCAGGATGGCCGGAGGCGTGTCCGGTGCGCTGGTGCCGTAATAGGTGTGTAGCAGCTCGCGCGCCAGCGGGGTCTGCCACATCAGGCGGCCGTCGCTCGCGCGCACCGCGATGCTGGCGTAGCCGAAGGCGTCCAGCGCGTTGCGGGTCTGGCGCGCGAGGCGCGCGCCCTGCAAATGCACGCCCATGCGCGCCAGCACTTCCTTGGGCTTGATCGGCTTGGTCACGTAGTCCACGCCGCCGGCATCGAGCGCGGCGACCAGGTGCTCGGTTTCCGTGAGCCCGGTCATGAAGATGATCGGGATGTGCGCCGTCTGCGCTTCCGCCTTCAGGCGCTTGGCGACCTCGAAGCCGTCCAGCCCCGGCATCATCGCGTCGAGCAGCACGATGTCGGGCACCGCCTGCGCCGCGCGCAGCAGCGCCGCCTCGCCGCTGGTGGCCACCAGCACGGTGTAGCCGGATTCGTCCAGCGCGTCGTGCAGCACCGACAGGTTGTCCGGCACGTCGTCCACCACCAGCACCACGTCGCTCTCGCTTCGGTCCAGCATCGTCTTCATCGTATCGCTCCTTCCGGCTGCGCGCCCGCGAGCGCACGGCTGATCGCCTCGAACTGGAACTGCCGCGCAAGCTCGCGCATCGCGGCCGTGAAGGCACCGCACTCCGGCTGCGCGGCGTCGATCGCGTCCAGCTGGTTGAGGATGCCGCGGTAGTAACCGAGCTGCACCGCGCTGCGCAGCGGCGCCAGCAGCTCGGGGTCGGGCCAGCTCCATTGCGCGGCCGGGACCTTTTCCGGCGCGGCCGGCGGCCGCGGCTCCTGCAGCCAGCTCAGCCCCAGCTGCCGCTCCAGCCAGTCCAGCAGTTCGCCGTGCCGCACCGGCTTGAGGATGAAGTCCTCGGGCCGCACGCCTGCATCGTTGTCCAGCCCCTTGTCGAAGGCGTTGGCCGACACCACCGCCACCTTCGCGCGCAGGTGGGGCAGCCGGCGCAGGCGCCGGATCGTTTCCCAGCCGTCGATGCCGGGCATGGCCAGGTCCACCAGCACCGCATCCGGCTGCAGGCCGGCGGCCAGCAGGTCGAGCGCGTCGTGGCCGCTGGCGGCGGTGCGCAGCTCGAAGCCCAGCGGCTCCAGCAGTGCCACCAGCAGTTCGCGGTCCGCTTCCTCGTTGTCCACCACCAGGATCCGGCGGCGCGGGCCTTCGTAGCCGCGGCGCAGCTTCTGCACCGGCTGCACCGGCAGCAGGGCCCCATTCACCTCGGGCAGGAACAGGCGCACCTTGAACACGGAGCCCGCGCCCGGCATGCTGCGCGCGCACAGCTCGCCGCCCATCAGGTCGGTCAGCATCTTGGCGATGGTGAGCCCCAGGCCCGCGCCGGGGGCGGAGTGGCTGGCGCTGTTGCCGCGCGCGAAGGGCTCGAACACCTGCGCCAGTTCCTGCGCGCTCATGCCGGGGCCGGTGTCCTCCACCTCCACCACCGCCATCTCGCGGGCGTGCTTCACGCGGAATACCACCTGCCCGGCGGACGTGAACTTGATCGCGTTGCCCAGCAGGTTGATCAGGATCTGCCGCACCCGCTGCTCGTCGGCGCGCACCACCTCCGGCAGGTTGCCCTCCGCCTCGAAGCGGAAGGCCAGGCCCTTGGCCGCCGCCTGCAGCTCGAACAGGCTGGCGAGTTCGTGCACGAAGTCGGCGAACGCCATGGGCTTCACGTTCAGCGTCAGCTTGCCCGACTCGATGCGTGCGATGTCCAGCGTGCCCTCGATCAGCGACAGCAGGTGCTCGCCGCCGCGCCGGATCACGTGCACGCCGTGCTTGCGGTGCGCGGGGATGGAGGCGTCTTCCCCATCAGCTGCGCGTAGCCCAGGATGCTGTTCAGGGGCGTGCGCAGCTCGTGGCTGATCGCGCTGATGTAGCGGCTCTTGGCGTGGTTGGCCTGTTCGGCGGCATGGCGCGCCTGCTCCGCCGCCAGCCTGGCCTGCTGCAGCGCCTCGTCGGTCTGGCGGTGCGACTCGATCTCGCGCAGCAGCAGGTGGGACTGCCGGTTCGATTCCTCCTGCGCCACCTGCCGGCTCTTGTGCGCCAGCACCAGCCACCAGGACACGATGCCGGCCACCAGCAGCAGCGCCAGGTAAGCCTTGAGGAAGGTCGCGCGCAATGCGTCCACGGCGACGTGCTGCGCCGACTGCAGTTCCTGGTGGTACAGCAGCCCGAACAGCGCGGCCAGCAGCGGCGCGATCACCAGCATCAGCAGCAGGAAGTGGCCCAGGCCGGTGTCGAGGTAGGGCCACACCTTGCGCGGCAGCAGCGCGCGCAGGGCGCCGGACCACTGCGCCGACAGGCTGGCGTGCGGCTTGCACAGGTCGCCGCAGCGCGCATCGAGCGTGCAGCACAGGGAACAGATCGGCCCCTGGTAGGCGGGGCAATGCGCCATGTCCGGGCCTTCGTACTGCCGCTCGCAGATCACGCAGCGGCGATCGGCCAGGCGCTGGTAGCTGCCTTCGGGCGCGCGGGCGATGTAGTAGCGGCCACGCGTGCCCCAGGCGATCAGGGGCGCGGCGACGAAGGCCACGCCCATCGCGATCAGCGCGGAGAAGGCCTGCGCGGTGGCGCCGAACACACCCAGGTAGGCGGAGATCGAGAGCGCGGAGGCCAGCGCCATCGCGCCCACGCCCACCGGGTTGATGTCGTACAGATAGGCCCGCTTGAACTCGATGCCCTTGGGCGACAGGCCCAGCGGCTTGTTCACCACCAGGTCGGCCACCACCGCCATCATCCAGGCGATCGCGATGTTGGAGTACAGCCCCAGCACCTCGCCCAGGGCCTGGAACACGTTCATCTCCATCAGCATGAAGGCGATCAGCGTGTTGAACACCACCCACACCACGCGGCCCGGGTGGCTGTGCGTCAGGCGCGAGAAGAAGTTGGACCAGGCCAGCGAGCCCGCATAGGCATTGGTGACGTTGATCTTCAGCTGCGAGATCACCACGAACAGCGCGGTCGCGGCCACCGCCCACCCGTAGTTCGGGAAGACGTATTCGTAGGCCGCCAGGTACATCTGGTTCGGGTCGACCGCGCGGTCCACCGGCACCATGTGGCGGATGGCCAGGTAGGCGAGCAGGGCGCCGCCCAGCATCTTGGCCACCCCAGAACGACCCAGCCCGGACCGCCCGCGAGCACGCCCGCCCACCACGCGACCCGGTTGCGCGCGGTGCGTGCCGGCATGAAGCGCAGGTAGTCGGCCTGTTCGCCCATCTGCGTGATCAGCGCGATGCCTACCGTCAGCGCGGCACCAAACAAGTGCAGGTCGAAGCCCGCACCGCGCGCCTTCTCACCGGCATAGTGCGTGACCCCGGCGAACGCACCAGGATCGCGCACCAGCACGTAGACGAAGGGCACCACCAGCATCACCAGCCAGATCGGTTGCGTCCAGACCTGCAGCCGGCTGATGGCGGAGACGCCGTGCGTGACCAGCGGGATCACCACGATCGCGCACACCAGGTAGCCCCAGCTCGGGGGATGCCCAGCGCCAGCTCCAGCGCATAGGCC
Source organism: Ramlibacter montanisoli (assembly GCF_013087525.1). Taxonomy (GTDB): domain Bacteria; phylum Pseudomonadota; class Gammaproteobacteria; order Burkholderiales; family Burkholderiaceae_C; genus Ramlibacter; species Ramlibacter montanisoli. Next base: position 268,041 of record NZ_JABFCS010000002.1, read on the forward strand.
ATCACCGCCGCTTCCAGCGCGAAGAAGATGAAGGTGAAGGAGGCGTAGATCAGCGAGGTGAGCGTGGAGCCGATGTAGCCGAAGCCGGCGCCGCGCGTGAGCAGGTCCATGTCCACGCCGTAGCGGGCGGCGTAGATGCTGATCGGCAGGCCGGCCAGGAAGATGATCAGCCCGGTGGCCAGGATCGCCCAGAAGGCATTGAGGAAGCCGTACTGCACCAGCAGCGTCGCGCCCACCGCCTCGAGGATCAGGAAGGATGCGGCGCCGAAGGCGGTGTTGGCCACCCGCCAGGTGGACCACTTGCGGAAGCGCTGCGGCGTGTAGCGCAGCGCGTAGTCCTCCATGGTCTCGCTGGCCACCCAGTTGTTGTAGTCGCGGCGCACCTTCACCACGCGTTGCGGTGCGTCGTGCTGGTGCGCGGGGAGGATGGGGATGGTGGGGCCCACGGCACGTAGGTGCATCTTCCGTGCCCGTCTTCCTCCCTCCCCCTCCGGGGAGGGCTGGGGTGGGGGCGCTGCCGGGCACGAGGGTTGCAATAAGATCCCCCGACCATGGAACTCACGCCCCGCGAAAAGGACAAGCTGCTGCTGTTCACCGCCGCCCTGCTGGCGGAGCGCCGCAAGGCGCGGGGCCTGAAGCTCAATTACCCGGAAGCGATGGCGCTGATCTCCGCCGCCGTGATGGAGGGCGCGCGCGACGGCAAGTCGGTCGCGCAGCTGATGAGCGAAGGCCGCGGCGTGTTGACCCGGGCCGACGTCATGGACGGCATCGCCGAGATGATCCCCGAGATCCAGGTGGAAGCCACCTTTCCCGACGGCACGAAGCTCGTGACCGTGCACCAGCCCATCGTCTGAGGACACCCCATGCGCCTGCTGCCCGCCGCCCTCGCCGCCTCGCTCTCCGCGTTCGCCACCGGCGCCCATGCGCATGCCGGCCACGGCGCCGCGCAGGACTGGCACTGGCATGCCACCGACACCTCCGGCTTCCTGATGGTCGTGGTGCTGGCCGGCCTGGCCTTGTGGCTGTCGCGCGGCGAATGAGCATGACGCCCGGCGAACTGCTCACCGATCCCGGCGACCACGCGCTCAACGCGGGACGGCGCACGCTGGTCGTGGTGGTGCAGAACACCGCGGATCGCCCGATCCAGGTCGGCTCGCACTACCACTTCGCCGAAACCAACGGGGCGCTGCAGTTCGACCGCAAGGCGGCGCAGGGCATGCGGCTGAACATCGCCTCGGGCACCGCCGTGCGTTTCGAGCCCGGCCAGCAGCGCACCGTCGAACTCGTGGACTACGCGGGCGACCGCAAGGTGTTCGGCTTCCGCGGCCTCGTGCAAGGAAAGGTCTGATGGCCACCATCCCCCGCCGCGCCTACGCGGAAATGTTCGGCCCCACCAAGGGCGACCGCGTGCGCCTGGCCGACACCGAGCTGGTGATCGAGGTCGAGGACGACTACACGCTGCGCGCCGGCGGCTACGGCGAGGAAGCGAAGTTCGGCGGCGGCAAGACCATCCGCGACGGCATGGCGCAGTCGCAGCGCACCAACGCGCAGGGCGCCATGGACACCGTGCTGACCAACGCGCTGATCCTCGACCACTGGGGCATCGTCAAGGCCGACATCGGCCTGAAGGGCGGGCGCATCGAGGCGATCGGCAAGGCCGGCAACCCCGACACGCAGCCCGGCGTCGACATCGTCATCGGCCCAGGCACCGAGATCATCAGCTGCGAAGGCGCGATCGTCACCGCCGGCGGCATCGACTCGCACATCCACTTCATCTGCCCGCAGCAGATCGAGGAGGCGCTGGCCTCCGGCGTCACCACCATGTTCGGCGGCGGCACCGGCCCGGCCACGGGCACCTTCGCCACCACCTGCACGCCCGGTCCCTGGAACATCGAGCGCATGCTGCAGGCGGCCGACGCCTTCCCGATGAACCTGGGCTTCATGGGCAAGGGCAACGCGAGCCTGCCGCAGGCGCTGCACGAGCAGGTCGAGGCCGGCGTGATCGGGCTGAAGCTGCACGAGGACTGGGGCACCACGCCCGCGGCCATCAGCAACTGCCTGGACGTGGCCGACCAGCTGGACATCCAGGTGGCGATCCACTCCGACACGCTCAACGAATCGGGCTTCGTCGAGAACACCATCGCCGCCACCAAGGGGCGAGGCTTGTGCGCGTTCCACACCGAAGGCGCCGGCGGCGGCCATGCGCCCGACATCCTGCGGGTGGTGGGCGAGGCGAACTTCCTGCCCTCGTCGACCAACCCGACGATGCCCTACACGGTCAACACGCTCGACGAGCACGTCGACATGCTGATGGTGTGCCACCACCTGGACCCCGCCATCCCCGAGGACCTGGCCTTCGCCGAGAGCCGCATCCGCAAGGAGACGATCGCCGCCGAGGACATCCTGCACGACCTGGGCGCGATCAGCATGTTCTCCTCCGACTCGCAGGCCATGGGCCGGGTGGGCGAGGTGATCCTGCGCTGCTGGCAGACCGCCCACAAGATGAAGCTGCAGCGGGGCAAGCTGCCCGGCGACAGCGAGCGCCACGACAACTTCCGCGCCAAGCGCTACATCGCCAAGCTCACCATCAATCCGGCCATCGCGCATGGCATCAGCCACGAAGTGGGCAGCATCGCCCCCGGCAAGTGGGCCGACCTGGTGGTGTGGAAGCCCGCCTTCTTCGGCGTCAAGCCGGCGCTGATCCTCAAGGGCGGCTTCATCGCCATGGCGGCCATGGGCGACGCCAACGCCTCGATCCCGACCCCGCAGCCGGTGCACTACCGGCCGATGTTCGGCAGCTACGGCGGCGCGCTGCACCGCAGCTCCATCACCTTCCTCTCCCAGGCGGGCATGGCCGCGGGCGTGAAGGAGAAGTTCGGCCTGCAGAAGACCGTGAGCGCCGTGAAGGACATCCGGCGCATCCGCAAGCAGCACCTGGGTGCACAACGACTACCTGCCGAAGATGGAGATCGACCCGCAGACCTACGCCGTGCGCGCGGACGGGCAGCTCCTCACCTGCGACCCGGCGACGGTGCTGCCGATGGCGCAGCGCTACTTCCTGTTTTAATTCCCGGATGCTCAACGTCTCCAAGATCCTGCCGGGCGGGCAGGGGCTGGCCCCCGCCCTCCTCAAGCGCGCCGCCACCGTCGAACTGGACTGGGACGTGCGCCAGAAGAGCCGCTTCGAGGCCACCGATTCGCACGGCCGCCAGCTCGGCGTGTTCCTGCCGCGCGGCATCGTGGTGCGCGGCGGCGACGTGCTGGTGGCCGAGGACGGCTCCATGGTGCGCGTGCTGGCGGCGCCGCAGCCGGTGCTGGTGGTCACGCATTGCAGCGCGCACGGCAGCGCCTTCGACCTGATGCGCGCGGCCTACCACCTGGGCAACCGGCACGTCGCGATCGAGCTGAAGCCCGACCACCTGAAGATCGAACCCGACCACGTGCTGGCCGACATGCTGCGCGCCATGCACCTGACCGTGCGCGAGGCGCAGGAAGCCTTCGAACCCGAAGGCGGTGCCTACGGCGCGCAGGCCTCGCACGCGCACCACGGCCACGCGCACCACGGCCATGAGCACCACGGGCACTGACACGGCGCTGCTGCAGCTGATGTGGCTGGCTTCGCCCGCCCTGCCGGTGGGCGGCTTCTCCTATTCGGAGGGTCTGGAGGCGGCGGTGGAGGCCCGGCTCGTGCACGACGAGCAGAGCGCAGGCGACTGGCTGGTGCAGCAGCTGCATGCGAGCCTGGCAAGGGCGGACCTGGCGGTGGTGGCGGCGGCGGTGGAGGCCGAGCGTGACGGGAATGGCGAGCGCGTGCAGCAGCTCGACCAGTGGGTGCGGCGGACGCGGGAGAGCAGCGAGCTGCGGCAGCAGGTGGAGCAGATGGGACGGTCGCTGTTCGAGTGGATGCGTTCCGTAGGCTGGGGTGACGAAGGAACCCCGCGTTGCGCGGCAGCGCTGGGGTTCGCCTGGCGGCTCACCACCAGCCTACGTACCCTGTCTCCTTCGCGCTCGCTGCTTCCACGACCACCGCCACCCCCGCGAAATCGCCCTCACCTACGCCTTCTCCTGGTCCGAGAACATGGTCCAGGCCGCCATCAAGGCCGTGCCGCTGGGCCAGTCCTCCGGCCAGCGCATCCTCGCCCGCCTCGCCGCCGACATTCCGGCGGCCGTCGACCACGCGCTCGCGCTCGACGACGACACGCGCCAGTCCTTCACGCCCATGCTGGCCATCCTGTCGGCGCAGCACGAAACCCAGTACTCCCGCCTGTTCCGATCATGAGCAACCTGCACCACATTCCCGGCCGAACGAAGAAACTGCCGCCCCTGCGCGTGGGCATCGGCGGCCCCGTGGGTTCGGGCAAGACGACGCTGCTGGAGATGCTGTGCAAGGCCATGCGGGACCGCTACGACCTGGTCGCCATCACCAACGACATCTACACCAAGGAAGACCAGCGGCTGCTGACCGTCAGCGGCGCGCTGCCGGCCGAACGCATCATGGGCGTGGAGACCGGCGGCTGCCCGCACACCGCGATCCGCGAGGATGCCTCGATCAACCTGGAGGCGATCGACCGCATGCTGGAGGACTTCCCCGATGCCGACGTGGTGTTCGTGGAGTCCGGCGGCGACAACCTCGCGGCCACCTTCAGCCCGGAGCTGTCGGACCTGACGATCTACGTGATCGACGTGGCTGCCGGCGAGAAGATCCCGCGCAAGGGCGGCCCCGGCATCACCAAGAGCGACCTGTTCGTCATCAACAAGACCGACCTGGCCCCTACGTGGGCGCCGACCTGGGCGTGATGGAAGCGGACACCCGCCGCATGCGCCGCGACAAGCGCTACGTCATGACCAACCTGAAGACGCAGGACGGCCTGCAGGAAGTGGTGGACTTCATCGAGACCCGGGGCATGCTGCAACGGCCCTGAATGGGTGTGGGGGGTAGTCAGCAGATGTAACGTCAACGGGGCGCCGTCCTACAGCCGCGCCAGCCGGTTCGCCGTACTTTCGCAGCCCATGGAACTGCTGAAAGATGCGCCGCCCGGCTACGAGGCCATCGCCAAGGCCTTCGCCATGGCGCAGCTCTTGCCAACGACGCACCAGCTGGGCGTGCAGATCGGCCTGGTGTACGACGGCGTGCTGTTCGCGCGCTGCCGGCTGGACGGCAGCCGCCAGGTCTCCTTCCTCTCCGAGCACCTGCGCGAGCTGGGCTGGCGCGAGCACCTGCTGGGCGGCGACGACGAGATGTTCGGCTGCGACATGCTGTTCTCGCACCCGGCAGACCCCGCCGTGCAGGACGACGACCCCTCCTTCATCCGCAAGCCGGCCGTCGAGTTGTGGCCGGCCGGGACCGCACATGCCGAACGCTAGTCCCGGGCTGGAGCAGGAGGGCGAGCTGCCGCCGCCGGGCAGCCGCTGGGGGGCCGGCGCGGGCAGCGTGCTGCCCTACCTGAGCCGGTCGCTCCAGGCCAGGCCCGCCAGCGCCCACGACACGAGCGAAGCCGGGGCCCACGACGAACAGCAAGCACCGGGGCAGGAGCACCCCAGCGCCTCGGCCGGCTGAGCCGCGCAGGAGCAGGAAAGAAAAAAGCGGCCCGCGGGCCGCTTTCTGCGTTGCGCGGGGACGGGCTCAGTTCGGGCCGGTGCGGCGCTTGCCGCCGGAATTGCTCGCGCGGCGCTGCTCCCACTCACGCATCTGCTTCATGGCGGACTCCGAGCCCTGCCCGGCGTGGCCTTCCTGAGGTTGCTGCTGCTGGATGCTGCCGTCGTTCAACGGCTGGCCATCCTCGGGCAACAACTGTTCTTGCTGCTGGGACATCGCTTGCCTTCAAAATACTTGGCGCAATGATCCGGCGGGCCGGTCTAGTCATCTGTAGGACGGTTCCAGCATCGGCTATGAGAACAGGCTGAGTCCCCCTGGACACCGCGGGAAAACTTCGCACCCGGAAATTTGTGTCCGCCCATGGCTGAGCAACGGGAGCGACGCACATGCGATGATAATCGCGCCGTGACAGAACAAGGCATCAAGATCGGCGACCTGGTTTCGCTGCGTACCGGCGGGCCGACCATGTCCGTGCAGGCGCGGTCGCAGAACCTTGCCTACTGCGCCTGGAACCGGGACGGCCGCGTCCACTACGGCACCTTCGACGTGGGAAGCCTGCGGCTGGTGGAGGACGGCGGCGGCGCCAGACCCGGCGTCGCCGACGACGGCGTCTCCTGCGGCTGAATCGCTAGCGGCCCGGCAGGTCCAGCGTGAAGGCCGTGCCCGCCTCGGCGCTGGAGCTCACCTCCACCCGCCCCCGTGCGCGCGCACGATCTCGCGCACGATGTAGAGCCCCAGCCCCACGCCCTGCACCGCACCCGCCTCGCTGCCCCGCACCATCGGTTCGAACAGCCGCGGCAGCAGTTCGGGCGGGATCGGCTTGCCCCCGTTGTGCACGGTGATGCGGAAGCGCTCGCCGTCGCATTCGCTGCGCACGGTGATCGGCAGCTCGCGCGCGCCGTGGGTGGCGGCGTTGGCGACCAGGTTGCCGATCGCCTGCACGATGCGGTTGGCGTCGGCCATGCAGCTGCTGTCGCCCATGCGCTCATGCCGCAGCGTGTGGTCGCCAAAGGCCACCGCGAGTTCCGCCACGCCGTCGGCGATCGCCTGGTGCAGGTCCACGCTCTCCTTGCGCACGCTCAGGCCCGCGCCCAGGCGCGCCTGGGTGAAATCGAGCAGGTCGGCGATCAGGTGCTGCACGCGCTGCACCGCGCGGCCCACGCGCGCGACCACGGCCTTCTGCTGCTCCGGCGGCACCCCGCGTTCCAGCAGCATGGTGCTCATGTGGATCACCGACAGCGGGTTGCGGATGTCGTGGCTGACCATCCCCACCAGCTGCTCGGCGAACTGCGCACGGTCCTCCGCCTCGCTGCGGGCGGCGTCCAGCTCCATCTGCGCGCGCGTTCTCCGCGGCCAGCTGCTCCAGGCGCTGGCGCTGCAGCAGGAGCTCGCGCTCGTACTTGTGGCGGTCCTCGGCGAAGAACACGGCCATGTGCAGCAGCGTGGCGTCCTGCCAGGGCCGCTCGGCGATGTTCACCATCACCGGGATCGTGCCGCCGTCGTGGCGGCGCAGCTCCAGCTTCACTTCCGCCACCGAGGACTGCAGGCGCAGCAGCGGCTGCAGGTGGGTCTGCCAGAAGATGCGCCCGCCCATGGTCAGCAGCTCGTGCAGCCGCAGCTTGCCGACCAGGTCGTCGCAATCGAACCCGAGCAGGCGGCACAGCGTGGCATTGGCCTGGAGGATGCGGCCGTCGGCCGCGGCCAGCAGCAGCCCGCAGGGCGCCTCTTCGTACAGCGCATCCGCCGCCGGCAGCGGGGCGGCGGCCACTAGAGGCCGTGGAGGAACTGTTCGATCGCGGCGACGCTGGCGCTCGGCGCGCTCAGGTGCGGACAGTGCCCCACGTTCTCGATCACGTGCAAGGTGCAGTTCGGTACCGTCCTGCGCATGTACTCGCCCACCGCCAGCGGCGCGATCAGGTCCTCGCTGCATTGCAGGACGAGGGTCGGCGCCTGCAGCCTGGGCAGGTCCGCGCGGTGGTCGGACAGGAAGGTGACGCGGGCGAACTGCTTGGCGATCTCGGGGTCGGTGCGGCAGAAGCTGTTGGTCAGCTCCTGCGCCAGCTCCGGCTGCCCGGGCGCGCCCATGATCGCGGGCGCCATGTTGCTGGACCAGCCCAGGTAGTTGCTCTCCAGCGTTTCCAGCAGCGAATCGATGTCGGCGCGCTCGAAGCCGCCCACGTAGTCGCCGTCGTTGATGTAGCAGGGAGAGGGCCCGACCATCACCTGCGCGAGGAAGTGGTCCGGCGAACGCAGGTTGGCCAGCATGCCGATCATCGCGCTCACCGAGTGGCCCACGCAGATCGCCGGCGCTTGGGTCACCTCCGCCAGCACCTCGCACAGGTCGGCGGCATAGCCATCCAGCGTGGCGTACTTCTGGCGGTCGTAGGCGGCCAGGTCCGAGCGGCCGCTGCCCACCAGGTCCATCAGGATGCAGGTATGGCTCTCGGCGAAATGCGGGGCGAGGAAGCGCCACATCGACTGGTCGCAGCCGAAGCCGTGCACGAACACCATCGGCGGCCCCTTGCCGCTGACTTGCACGTTGTTGCGGGCGAGGACAGACATCAGGCGGGCTCGGCTTCCTGCACGCGCCCGGGGAAGGCCTGCAGGTAGGCCCGCAGTTCACCGAATTCCGCCTTGGAGATCACGCGGTCCGCACCCAGGCGCAGGCAGCGCTCGCGCACCACCGGCGTCACGAAGTCGCTGAACACCAGCACCGATCCGGCCGTGGGCTCGCGGTGGCAGCGGCTCACCAGGGTGAAGCCCGAGCCCTCGCCCAGCAGCAGGTCCATGATCGCGAGGTCCCACTCGCCCTTGTGGCGCATCAGCCAGTCGGTGGCCGCGGTCTCGGTGGCGGCCGTGCCGACCAGCTCGAAGCCGCCGACCGATGCGAGAACGTCGCGCATGAGGTCCTGCATGGACCTCACATCTTCGACCAGGAATACGCGTACTGCCATCAGGACCTCCGGAAACCGCGAGCACCAACCGCTGCGGCATGTCGGCCACAGTGAAGGAAGGAAGCGGCGCATTCTGTCTGATGCCGGCCGGCCTGCGTGTAGGAGGCCTCCGACTTTTCCGACTGCGGCTTCATGCGCACGCGTCCTACAGCCTGCGTGCGACCGCGTGGCTGTAATGCGGCATTCTCCGCAGTCCACGAGGGCATGGAGAAAGGCAAGGACTTTCAGGAAGGGCGCGGCTGCGCGGGTCAGGCGGGACGCTCGCCCTTGCGTGTGCTTTCCGCAGGAGTGTCGGTGGGGCGGCGACGTTGCAGCTCGATGTCCCTGCGAAGGAGGTCTTGGCGCACGTGGAGTGGCAACGACTCGTCCGTCCAACGCCCCGCGATCTCGCCCATCGACGGGGACCCTTCCTGTGGCTGGTGATCGCTGCGGCTGCTGTTCACTCGCGCACGCTACGGCGCCATGCAAGAGCTGGCTGTCGGCTTGTGTCCTGGTGCCGCGTCGGACATTTCTCACACTTCGCCCTCTTCCCGGCCGTTGCGTGCCTGCATCGGCCGTGCCGGCCAGCGGCCCTGGAGGGGCCACCCGTCGCGCACATGCCATTAACATGGCGCGCCGAGGTCCTGAGGTATGACCATTGGCCCTGTCGTGACGCCCCGCAATTTCATGTCCGCGTGATCGTGCAAGCCACTTCGAGTTTTCTCCGGCGGCTGTTCGGCCGCCGCGTGCCACTCTGGCTGGACGAGCCGCGCACGGACTACCGGAGCCTGGACATCCCGAGTCGCGCCGACGAGAGCGTCGCGAACGAGTACGCGCGCGTCGTCTTGAACGTGCTTCGCAGCTGGGGCGTGACGGAGGGCTGCGCCGAAGTCGATGTGCACCAGATGGGCGAGAGGAAGGACGGGCGAAAAGTCTACGTGGCCGCCGTCCGCATCGTGTCGTGGGAACGCAGGCCCGGCCTTCGCCTCCTGCTTGGCCTGCCGCTGCTGGAGCGAAAGATCCGGCGCACGCTGCAGGCGCACTGGGTTGCGGAGGTCAGTCATTTCGCCGGCACATGGCTGCACGCGACCGACCGCGTGAACGACTTGGGCGCACAGTCGGATCTGCGACCGCTGCTGATCACGCTCACCCAGGAGAGGGAGCCGGGAGCGACGGACGACGCAGGTCCTCATCGGTTCGGAGCGAAGAGATGACGATCCGCGTCTTCCTGGTCGAGGACCTGCCGGCCATGAGGGAACTGCTGGTCGATCTTTTCACCTCGATCGGCAACTACCAGGTCGTCGGAACTTCATCCACGGAAGCCGAGGCGAACCTGTGGATCGACGAGTTCCCGCGCAAATGGGACCTTCTCATCGTCGACCTGATCCTGGCCGAGGGCAGCGGGCTCGGTGTGGTGCGCGCGCGCGCCTGCGGCGCAAGGACGGGGCTGTCGTCGTGCTGAGTGCCTATGGTTCACCGGGGATCGTGAATCATCTGCGGGCCAACGGCGTCGCCGCCGTCTTCGACAAGGCCGACACGCAGGCGTTCATTGCCTGGCTGGACAAGTATTCGAAGGAATGGAACGAGCGGCAGCAGGCCGGCGGCGCTTCCTGAGCTACGGCCTGCCCTCGGCTTCATTCTTCTCTGCTTCGGCGGGAACCAGCGTCGACAAGGCAAAGGTTCCCTGTCGGCGAACGTCGCCCGACAGCCATTCGCAGTAGGCCTGGTCGCCCGAAACCGCCCGGATCACCATCCGGGGACCCCCACTCCTGAGCACCACGGTCATGCCTGAACCGAGTGCCTTGTTGTCCTGATCGCACATCGAAGCACATGCTATGTGCGCTGGTTGCCGGAAGTGAGCTGTTACCGCGGTTCCGTTGGTTTTGGGCGAGTCGCTCGCCGGCAGATGCTGCGGCTCACCGGGTTGCAGGCACACCTTCGGGCGCTGGGGGCGGCCGGGCTATCGCGCGTGGCCCCAATGGCGGAAGCGGTGAGATTCGAACTCACGGATGTCTTGCGACATCGCCGGTTTTCAAGACCGGTGCATTCAACCGCTCTGCCACGCTTCCGGAGGATGGGCGATTCTAAGGCCGCCCCCAAGATGCGCGGCAGTTGATCTTTCGCAGCCGCGCGCGCCGGCCGGCCTCCAGGGCGGCCCGCCGCCGACATAGACTTTGGCTTTCCCTTCGGAACCAGAACAAGTTGCTGTCCCCTGCCTCCCGCGTCCTGCATCCCGGCCTGCGCCAGAAGATCATGTCCGCCGAACAGGCGGCCGCCCTCATCCACCACGGCGACCACGTGGGCATGAGCGGCTTCACCGGCTCGGGCTATCCCAAGGCCGTGCCACCCGCGCTCGCCCGCCACATCGAAGCCGCCAACCAGGGCGGCCAGACCTTCCGCATCGGCGTGTGGACCGGCGCATCGACCGCGCCCGAACTCGATGGCGCGCTGGCCAAGGTCGGCGGCATCGAGATGCGCCTGCCCTACCAGTCCGACCCCACCTGCCGCGCCCGCATCAATGCCGGCGAGATGGAGTACGTGGACATCCACCTGTCGCACGTCGCGCAGTTCGTCTGGTTCGGCTTCCTCGGCAAGCTCAATGTCGCCGTGGTGGAAGTCGCCGGCATCCGCGAGGACGGGCGCCTCATTCCCGCTTCCTCCCTGGGCAACAACAAGACCTGGCTGGACCTGGCCGACAAGGTGATCCTGGAGGTGAACAGCCAGCATCCGCTGGAGCTGGAGGGCATGCACGACATCTACTACGGCACCGCCCTGCCGCCGAACCGGCGTCCCATCCCCGTGCTGCATCCGAGCAGCCGCATCGGCGAGCGCTACCTGCACGTCGATCCGGACAAGGTGGTGGCGGTCGTGGAGACCCACCTGCCCGACCGGCACACCGCCTTCACGCCGCCGGACGAGGCATCGAACCGCATCGCCGGCCACATCCTCGAATTCCTCGAACACGAGATCCGCATCGGCCGGCTGCCACCCTCGCTGCTGCCGCTGCAGTCCGGCGTGGGCAACACCACCAACGCGGTGCTCGCCGGCCTGGACCGCGGCAAGTACCGCAACCTCACCGCCTACACCGAGGTGCTGCAGGACGGCATGCTGGAGATGCTCCGCTCCGGCACCCTGGCCTTCGCCTCGGCGACCGCGCTCTCGCTCAGCCCCGGCGGCTACCGCGAGTTCATCGAGCACCTGGATTTCTACCGCCAGCGCATCGTGCTGCGGCCGCAGGAGATCTCCAACCACCCGGAAGTGATCCGGCGGCTGGGCATCATCTCCATGAACGGGATGATCGAGGCCGACATCTACGGCAACGTCAACTCCACGCACGTGATGGGCACGCGCATCATGAACGGCATCGGCGGCTCGGGCGACTTCGCGCGCAACGCCTACCTGTCGATCTTCATGACGGCGTCCACCGCGAAGGACGGCGCGATCTCCTGCATCGTGCCCATGGCCAGCCACGTGGACCACACCGAGCACGACGTGCAGGTGATCGTCACCGAGCAGGGCCTGGCCGACCTGCGCGGCCTGGCACCGCGCCAACGCAGCAAGCTGCTGATCGAGCGCTGCGCGCACCCCGCTTACCGCGATGCGCTGACCGACTACGTGGAGCGCGCGCAGGCTTCGGGCCGCGCCGGCCGCGGCGGGTTGCACACGCCGCACCTGCTGCAGGAGGCGCTGGCCTGGCACCAGCGCTACGAGGACACGGGGCGCATGCTGCCGGGGTGACGCGGATGTCGCGGTTCGGCTGCGCGCTCACCACGACCTACATGTTCGTCTGTTCCGGCGGCACGCGCCGCGGATCGGGCATGCTGCCGGCGCCGTCGGCATCCTCGTGCACGGACTTGCGCGGGGCGCCGCCGAGGAGGTAGCTCGTCATGGTCAGCGAACCCATGGTCCCGCCCTCGATGAAGGGCACGGCCGGCTCGCTGGCCGCCCGGCAGAGGCCGGCCAGGTAGGCCAGCGGCAGGAAGTGCTCCGGCGTCGGCACCGACATCGCGTAGTCGGGATGCGCCTCCACTTGCGGCAGCGCGCCGGGATCGGTGGTCATCACCCGCCGCACTTCGCCATCGAAGCGCTCGCCCCAGTCGAAGGCGCCCTCGCGGCCGCGGTCCAGCACGCGCAGGTTGTGCACCACGTTGCCGCTGCCGATGATGAAGATGCCGCGATCGCGCAGCGGCGCGAGGCGTGCGCCCAGGTCCACGTGGTACGCCATGCCCTGCGCGCCGTGCAGCGACAGCTGCAGCACCGGGATGTCCGCGCGCGGGAACACGTGCGCCAGCACGGACCAAGTGCCGTGGTCCAGGCCCCAGCTGTCCTCGTCGAGGCCGACGAAGGCCGGCTGCACCACCTCGGCCACCTCGCGCGCCACTTCGGGCGAGCCCGGCGCCGGGTAGTCGAAGGCGAACAGCTCGCGCGGAAAGCCGTAGAAGTCGTGGATCACGCGCGGCTGCCGCATCGCCGTGACCGCGCTGCCGTTGATGAACCAGTGCGCGGAGACGCACAGGATCGCGCGCGGCCGCGGCATGGACTGCCCGAGCGCGCGCCAGGCAGCGGTGAAGCGGTTGTCCTCGAGCGTGTTCATGGGGCTGCCGTGGCCCACGAATGCTGCCGGCATGCGGTCGGTCATGGCCCCACTCTAATCCCGCCGGCCCACGGCCGGGCGCGCCGCCCCCGGATGAGCGGGTTGCGGGCATGATGAAGCCATGAACGGCTATCCCCCTCCGGCCAACCCACCGAAGCCGGCCGTGCCCGGCAAGACCGGCATGCCGCCCCGCAAGGTCTGGGCCCTGTTCCTCGGCGTGCTGCTGGTGAACTGGCTGGTGTCGACGCTGCTGTTTCCCGGCGGCGACGCGCCGCTGACCGTGCCCTACACCGTGTTCCGCGAGGAGGCCGGCAAGGGCAACGTGCTGGCGATCTACAGCCGCAACACCAGCATCGAAGGCCGCTTCAAGGCGCCGGTCACCTGGCCGTCCGCCGAGGAAGCCAGGCAGCCGCCGGCCGCGCGCGCGCAGCACCGGCCCGCGTCGCGCACGGCCAGCACCTTCACCACCGAGCTGCCGGCCTTCTTCGACCGCGACCTCGAGAGCTTCCTGATCGCCAACGACGTCGAGATCAGCGCCGTGCCGATCCAGCAGGGCAGCGGCTGGGCCACGCTGCTGTTCGGCTTCGGCCCGGCCCTGCTGATCATCGCCTTCTACGTCTGGATGTACCGGCGCGCGGCCGGACAGGGCGGCGGCATGGGCGGCGGCATCTTCGGCATCGGCAAGAGCAAGGCGAAGCGCTACGACGCCGAGAAGGACCAGCGCGTGACCTTCGAGGACGTCGCAGGCATCGACGAGGCGGAGGCCGAGCTGGTGGAGATCGTCGACTTCCTCAAGTCGCCGCAGAAAGTACACCCGGCTGGGCGGCACCGCGCCCAAGGGCGTGCTGCTGATCGGCTCGCCGGGCACGGGCAAGACGCTGCTGGCGCGCGCGGTCGCGGGAGAGGCGGGCGTGCCCTTCTTCTCGATGAGCGCCTCCGAGTTCGTCGAGATGATCGTGGGCGTGGGCGCCGCGCGCGTGCGCGACCTGTTCAAGCAGGCGCGCGAGAACGCCCCGGCCATCATCTTCATCGACGAGATCGACGCGATCGGCCGCGCCCGCGGGCAGATGGCGATCAGCGGCGGCTCCAGCGAGCAGGAGCAGACGCTGCAGCAGATCCTGACCGAGATGGACGGCTTCACCGGCCGCGAAGGCATCATCCTGCTGGCCGCCACCAACCAGCCCGACGTGCTGGACCGCGCGCTGCTGCGGCCGGGGCGCTTCGACCGGCGGGTGGTGGTGAACCTGCCGGACAAGGTCGGCCGCAAGGCCATCCTCGGCGTGCACGTGCGCAAGGTGCCGCTGGCGCCCGACGTGAGCCTGGAGGAACTGGCGCAGACCACGCCCGGATTCTCCGGCGCGGACCTGAAGAACCTGGTCAACGAGGCGGCGCTGCTGGCGGCGCGGCGGGAAGAGGACGCGGTGACGCAGAAGGACTTCCTCGACTCGCTGGAAAAGATCGTGCTGGGACCCGAGCGCCCGCTGCTGCTGGGCCCCGACGACCGCGAGCGCATCGCCTACCACGAGAGTGGCCACGCCATCCTCGGCCTCGTGGTCGCCGGCGCGGACCCGGTGCACCGCGTGACCATCGTGCCGCGCGGGCAGGCACTGGGCGTGACCTACCAGCGGCCGCAGACCGACCGCTACAACTACCCCGAGGCCTACCTGCGCGCCCGCATCATCGGCATGCTGGGAGGGCGGGCCGCCGAGGAAGTGGTGTACGGCACCAAGACCACCGGCGCCGAGAACGACATCGAGCAGGCCACCAACATGGCGCGCAACATGGTCACGCGCTGGGGCATGAGCGACGCCGTCGGCATGGTGCAGCTGGCGCCGCCGCACAACGCCTACCTGGGAACCTCGGGCAGCTTCGCGGGCGACAAGCCCTTCAGCGAGCAGACCGCCAGCCTGATCGACTCCGAAGTGCAGCGCATCATCAACGAGTGCCACGAGCAGGCCAAGCGCCTGCTGCTGCAGCACCGCGCCTCGCTCGACGCGCTGGTGCGCGCCCTGCTGGAACGCGAGACGCTGTCGGAACAGGAGATCCTGGACGCCACCGGCCTGCCGCAAGCCCCGGACCTGCACAGCCGGCCCCTGCACGTCCAGCCCTGACCCGCCGAGCCGTTTCTCCCTCCCCCGGGGAGGGCCGGGGTGGGCGCGCTGCGTGGCACCCTCGCCCGCAGGCCATACTTTCCTCGTGGCTTCCCTCACCCCGCTCCTGCTGCAAGCCCTGCGCGACGCCCCGCGCCGCTACCGCCTGCCCTCCCTCCCCGCCGACGCCGGCACGGCGCTCGCAGCCGGCACCGACACCGCGCTGGCCTTCGCCATCGAGTCCGTGCGACGCGCCGTCGCATCCCGCCACGCCGCAGCACCCGAACTCGCGGACCTCTTCATCACCGCACTGGCCCACCTGATCGCGCTGTCGCTGTCCCCGAGCGCGGCGACCCCGCTTTCCAGGCCCTGGTGCTGCAGGCGGATGAACCGCAGCTGCGGGAGTACCTGCAGCTGGCCGCTGCAGCGCCCGCCGACCGCCGCACCGTTCGCGCCGCGGTGAACGCCATCGCCCACCCCGGAAAGACGCGCGAGCTGCCGGCCGGTCCGCTGCGCGATGCGCTCGCGGCGCTGCACCAGCTGGCAGGCGAGGAACACTGGGCCGCACTGGAACCCGCCGCCCGCGGCCTGCTGTCGCTGTCCCCGGCGCTGCAGGATTCCATGCAGGCGATCGTCGCCAGCCCCGGGCGCGCACGGCTGCAACGCCTCGCCGCATTGCAAAAGGCCGCCCCGGTCCAGCGCTACCTGGCGCTGTGCGGCCGGCGCGGCCCCCTTGCGGGCAGCGACGCGGCGGCTGCGCAGGGCCGCGCCTCCGCGCGCGAAGGAAACCGCGCCGAAGCCGTGGGCACCGAAGCCTTCGCGCGCATCGCCACGCTGCTGGACGCGCGCGCGCCCGGCGCCGCCTTCCGCGCGGTCGCCGGCCTGCGCACCCCGCCCGGCTTTCCGGGCAGCGCCGCCAAGGCCAAGGACGAATGGGACGTCGCGCTCGTGCACGGCAGCGAGCTCGTGCTGCTGGCCGAAGTGAAGGCCTCGCCGGCCGCCGCCACCTCGGACCTGCCCCGGCTGTTGCGCGGACTGGAGCGCCTCGCGCACGCGCAGGCCGAGGCGGTCTACGAGTTCGCTTCGCCCCAAGGCGCCGTGGCGCTGCGCGGCGACACGCTGCGCGCCCTGCGGCCGCAGGGCCGCGCGCTGCCGCCGCAGGTGTTCTATTGCTGCGACGCGCCGCCGGAAGCGCAGCCGCCGGTGCTGTCGGCGGCGGCCAAGGCGGTGCTGCTCGCCGAGCCGGCCAGCATCGCCTTCGCGCAGGGTGTGCTTGCCGGTGCCACGCCGGCTCCTGCGACCTTGCTGCCGGCCTGGCAGGACCTGCCGCATGCGCCGCGCCTGCACGCCACGCTGCACCAGTACGACACGGCATGCGCGGCGCGCGAGGCGATGCTGCATCCCGACGACCTGCTGGCCGCGGTGCAGGCGCGCCTGTCGCCAACGGGCTGAGCTCCCCACCGGCGGCACGCCACAATGGCGCTCCTCGCATGCACGCCCGCCACTTCCTCCAGCTCGTCTTCCTGTCCGCCGTCTGGGGGCGTCCTTCCCGCTGATCCGCATCGCGGCGCCCGCCTTCGGGCCGCTGCCGCTGGCCTGCCTGCGCTGCGCGCTGGCCGCGGTGGTGCTCACGATCCTGATGCGTGCCACGCGCCAGCAATGGCCCGCGCGGACGCACTGGCGCGCGATCACCCTGCTGAGCGTGCTGACGGTGGTCGCGCCCTTCGTGCTGTTCAACGGTGCCGGCCTGGTGCTGCCCTCCGGCTATTCCGCCGTGCTCAATGCCACCGCGCCGCTGTTCGGCGTGGTCGCCGGCGCCATGTTCGCGCAGGAGCGGCTGACGATGCGCAAGCTGGTGGGCTGCGCGGTGGGCCTGGGCGGGGTCGCGCTGCTGGTGCGGCTGGGACCGGTGGAGCCCGACTGGCGGGTGGTGCTGGCGGTGCTCGCCTGCGTGACGGCCTCGGCCAGCTACGGCTTCGGCGCCATCCTGATGAAGCGCGCGACCATGGCGCACCAGCCGCTGCCCGCCTCCGCTGCCGTGCACATCGCAGGCGCGCTGGTGCTGCTGCTGCCCGCCGCGGTGGCCGCGCCCTCGGTGGTGGTTCGCACCGACGCGCTGATCGCGCTGGCGGTGCTGGGCACCTTCACCTCCGGCTTCATGTACCTGATCAGCATGCGGCTGATGCGCGAGATCCCGGCGAGCGCGGCGACCTCCTCGGCCTTCCTGATCCCGATGTTCGGCGTGACCTGGGGCGGCCTGTTCCTCGGCGAGCCCTTCACCGCCGGCATGATCCCCGGCGTCGCGCTGGTGCTGCTGGCCTGCGCGCTGGTGACCGGCTTCAATCCCTTCCGGCTGTTCGCTCAGGGAATGCGGTAGCGGGCGACCGCCTCCGGGTTCCACGCGAGGCCGGTGCCGGGCTTCTCGCTGGTCGGCCAGCAGCCGTCGACGATCTTCACCGGCTCCTGCGCGATCGCATCGGTCCAGTCCACGTACTCCAGCCAGTGGCAGGTGGGCGTGGCGGCCAGCAGGTGCGCGCTGACCTCCGGCATCAGGTGCGAGCTCATGGGAATGCCGTGCGCTTCCGCGACGCCGGCCGCCTGCATCCAGCCGGTGACGCCGCCGATGCGCGCCACGTCGGGCATCACCAGGTCGCAGGCCTGCGCCTGCAGGGCGCGCAGCAGGTCCTTGGGGCCGTCGAAGTTCTCGCCGATCTGCAGGGGGCAGCTGCAGCTCGCGCGCGATCTCGGTGTGGCCGGGCAGGTCGTCGTGGCGGATCGGCTCTTCCAGCCAGGCGACGCCTTCCGATTGCAGGGCGCGCCCGCGCTCCACGGCCTCCACGCGCGAGAGCGCCTGGTTGTAGTCCACCATCAGCTGCACGTTCGCCGGCAGGCGGGCGCGCACGGCACGCGTGACCGCCAGGTCTTCCGCCAGCGTCGCGTAGCCCAGGCGCAGCTTCACCGCGCGCATGCCGCCCTCGAGCAGCGCTTCGGCTTCGTCGGCCGCCGCCTGCGGGCTCATCAGGCCCAAGCCGCAGGAGTTGTATGCGCGCACCGGCCGCGGTGCGGCACCCAGCAGGGAGGCGAGCGGCACGCCGGCGGCCACCGCCAGCGCATCCCACAGCGCCATGTCGAAGGCCGACAGCGCCATGCGCACGATGCCGGTCACGCCGATCAGCGCGAAGCGCCGCTGCAGCCGCGCCGCCATGGCCACCGGCGCGATGCGCTCGCCGTGCACGATCCCGGCGGCGTCGGCCACGATGTCGGCGATCGGCTTCGCCCCGCTGCGGCGGTAGCAGAAGACGTAGGAGCGTCCCGTCACGCCCTGCTCCGTCTGCACCTCCACCAGCAGCAGCGGCGCCGCCTTGACGGTGGCGGCGCTGGTGCCCAGCACATAGCGCAGCGGTACCTCCACCGCCGTGCAGGTGACGCCCCGCAGGCGCAGGTCGGACATCGTCGTCGGCAGTTCAGGCATGGGGGCCTCCCTCGGCGTGCAAGGCCAGGATGTCGTGGATGGCGCGGTTCAGCGGCGTGGGCACGCCCTTGGCCTGGCCGAGTTCCACCACGCCGCCGGCCAGCCAGCGCACCTCCAGCCGGTTGCCGCGCTCCAGGTCGTGGTGCATGGAGGAGGTCATGTCGGGCGACACGTTGTCCGCGCGCTCCATCGCGGCACGGTCCGCGAAGTCTTCCGGCAGGTCCACGCCCTGCGCGCGGCCGACGGCCACCACTTCGCGCATCACGTCGAGCAGGAAGGCGCGGGTCTGCGGGTTGGAGCGGATCGGGCCGATGGTCTTGCGCATGGTGGTGGTCGTGCCCGAGAGGCCGACCAGGAACACGAACTTCTGCCAGATCTCGCGCTGGATGTGCTCCGACAGTTCGGCCTTGATGCCGCCGGCCAGGCAGGCGGCCAGCAGGGCCTCGCCGCGCGGCGAACGCGAACCGTCGAACTCGCCGAAGATCAGCCGCTGCATGGGCCCGGTCTGGCGGATCACGCCGGGCGCCTCGATCGTGGTGGCCACGTAGCCCACGCCACCCATGATCTGGCGCGCATCGAAGGCCGCGCGCAGGGTCTGGTCCTTCAGCACGCCGTTCTGGAAGGAGATGAGGGTGGTGCGCGGGCCGACGATGGGCCGCAGCTGCTCGATCGCCTGCTGCGTGTCCCACAGCTTCACGCACAGCAGCACGACGTCGGCCTCGCCGATGTCGGCGGGCCGATCCGTCACCTTCACGTCCTTCACGTGCAGCGGCTCGGGCCCTTCGATGCGCAGGCCCTGGCTGCGCATGGCTTCCAGGTGCTTGCCGCGGGCGACGAAGTGCACGTCCGCCCCGCCCTGGGCCAGGCGCGCGCCGAAGTAGCCGCCCAGCCCGCCCGAACCCATGATCGCGATGCGCATGTCCTTGCTCCTTGTCCTCGTCGTTCGCGCGCCTGGCCTGCCGGTCAGAACGGCGGCAGGCCGAGCGCGGCGCGGAAGCGGTTCTTCAAATACACGCCGTCGCGCGCGGGCAGCACCTTGGGCAGGTCGGCGGCCGCGATGCGCACCTGCGCGAAGCTGCAGCCCTGGCGCGCGTGCACCCGCTGCGCCAGCGCGTCCACCTCCTGCAGCTCGCGGATCTCCGCCGCGTGCGCGATGCCGCAGGCGCGTGCCACCGCGGCCAGGTTGGTCCCCAGGCTGGTGTGGCTGCGCTGCATGCCGGTCTCCGCGTAGTGCCCGTTGTCGAGGACGACAAGCGTGAGGTTGGCCGGCTGCTGCGCGGCGATGGTGGCCAGCATGCCCAGGCCCATCAGCTGTTCGCCGTCGCCGGTGACCACCAGCACGCTGCGCTGCGGCTGCGCGATGGCCAGGCCGAGCCCGATCGCCGCGGCGCCGCCCATGGCGCCCCACAGGTAGAAGTTCTCCGGCCGGTCGCCGGCGGCGAACACGTCCCAGGTGGACGAGCCCAGCCCGGTGACCACCAGCGCGTCCGGGCAGCGCGCGACCAGCTCGCGCACGAAGGCGCGCCGGTCGAGGCCCTGCTGCTGCGTCATCGCCCGCCCTCCCACTTCTTGCGGCCGATCAGCTTCTGCGACAGCAGCACCGCCACCGCCTCGCCGCCGCGGAAGGCCGCGTCGAAGCCGGCGGCGACGGTCTCCGCGACCTCGTCGGGACTGTCGGCGCGCATCACGCGCACGCCCATCGCCTGCAGCGTCGCGGGGACGGCGCGCGCCATCGGCACCTGCCAGGGATTGAACTCGGCCCACTCGCCGCGCATGGTCACCAGGCAGAACAGCGGGAAGCGGCAGTTCTCCACCAGCGACAGCATGTTGATGCAGTTGCCCACGCCGCTGCTTTGCATCAGCAGCACCGCGCGTTCGCCGCCCAGCCAGGCGCCGCAGGCGGTGGCGACGCCTTCCTCCTCGGTGCTCAGCACGATGCCGCGCATCCCGGCGTCGGCATGCACGCGCCGGATCAGGTGGGCATGGCCGGCATCGGGCACGTAGGCCACCTGCCGCACGCCGCCTTCCTTGAGGATGGCGAAGATCTGGTCCTGCCAGGGGGCAGGGGTCGCGTCGTCAGCAGCCATTCACTGTCCGAGCCGCGCCTTGGGCGCGCCCGCCAGCTCGCACCAGACGTCGGCCATCGCCGAGAAGTCCTTGCCGCCATAGCCGCGCGCACGCGCGGTGCTGTAGGCCTCGCGCGCCGCGGCCGCCGCCGGCACCGGCGTGCGCACCGCATTGGCCGCTTCCACGATCAGCGTCAGGTCCTTGTGCGCCAGGTCGATGGTGAAGCCCGGCTCGATGTCGCCCTGGAGCACCTTCGCGGGCCAGGCGATCTTCAGCTGCCCGTTGGTGGCGGTGGTGCCGTGGATCACGTCCAGCGTGCGCTCCAGCGACAGGCCGAACTTCTGCGCCAGCGTCAGCGCCTCCGCATTGAGGTGGCAGGACACGATGGCCAGATAGTTGTTGACCAGCTTCGTGCGCGTGCCGGACCCGGCCGGGCCGCAGTGGTAGATGGCGGTGCCCATCGCCTCCAGCACCGGCTTGACGCGCGCGAAATCGCGTTCGGACCCGCCCACCATGAAGAGCGACCCGCCGCGGTCGGCATGGCTGGCCAGCCGGCCGACCGGCGCGTCGACGAAGGCCAGGTCCTTGCGCGCCGCCGCCTCGGCGACCTGGTCGGTGACCTCGGGCGCCACCGTGCTCATGTCCATCACCAGCGTGCCGGGGGCCGCATGCGCCAGCACGCCGGCCGCACCGGCGACCACCTCCAGCACGACGGCGGAGTTGGGCAGCATGGTGATCACCAGGTCGGCGCCGCGCACCGCATCGGCGATGCCGTCGGCGGCCCGTGCGCCCGCAGCCACCAGGTCGCGCACCGGTTCGGGATTGACGTCGTGCACCGCGAGCGCGAAGCCCTTGCGGCACAGGTTGAGCGCCATTCCGCGGCCCATGCGGCCGAGGCCGATGAATGCGATGCGCGCAGGCTTGCGCTTGTCTTCGGCCACGTCGTTCCTCCGGTGAGCTGTCGGCGAGAGGGTTCCTTATAGCGGAAGGGCCAGCGCGCTCAAAGGGCGGAAACCAACATTCACGACAGCCACCGGACCCTCACGCCGCGCGTACGGACTCCGTCGCCCCCGGCTGCCCATCGTGGCCACCAGCAGGTAGCCCTGGCCAGCCGCGAGCCCCAGCGCGAACAGCGCCCATGCCGGCGCCTGCGGCAGCCAGGCGGCGACGCTGAGCATCGCCAGCGCGCTACCGCAGGAGGTACCAGCCAGCGCGGTGCCGAAACGCAGGTGCGAACGCTGCAATTGCGCGTTGCTGGAAAGCAGGCGGCACCAGCTTCCCGCCAGGGCCGCCAGGACGCCCACGCTCCAGAATGCGGGCGTGCCCGCAACGCCGGCCTGTCCGGCCGAGAGCAGGCCCATGAAGGAAGGCAAGCCGAGCAGGACGGTCAGGACCACGGCGGTCACGGTGACGCGACGGTACTGGCGTACGGCATCGAAGCTCCCGGCGGTCGACGCCATCGCTCGCGCGCACCTGACCCGCATGGGAAGGCGGGGGCCGGCAGGGGGTGTCGCTGCGACCTGGGGCCTCGC
Source organism: Ramlibacter montanisoli (assembly GCF_013087525.1). Classification (GTDB taxonomy): domain Bacteria; phylum Pseudomonadota; class Gammaproteobacteria; order Burkholderiales; family Burkholderiaceae_C; genus Ramlibacter; species Ramlibacter montanisoli. Next base: position 290,325 of record NZ_JABFCS010000002.1, read on the forward strand.
CACGCGCCCGGGCGCCGGCATGGGAGGTCGCGCTGGCCGCTGCCCTGGACTCTCGCGCTCTGCCTGGGTCCATCCCGCGACGCTGGCCAACCACACGAGGTTGAGGAGCGCACCGAGCCACGAAAGCACCACCGTCAGCAAGTCGCTTCCGCCGGGGAACGAGTCGCAGGCCGCGCAGCGGCGCACCGCCCCCATGAGGACAAGGCTCCACGGCAGCCCTGCGGCCAGGCTCGCCACGAAGCCGAAAAGCCTCTCGAGGCCGGACGGCGTCCACGGGGGTGCCACCAGCGTCACGAAGGCGCAGGCGGCGAGGAACAGCACATAGAGCAGCAGGACGCCGGTGGCTACCGGGCGGGACTTCCGCGGGATGTCTTCAGGCAAGCTCTCCCTCCTCCATCCGGTCTTGCCCGGTTGCCAGCAGCAGGATGCGCATCACTGCATAAGGTACCACCGCCCGGCAGGGGCTCCCGACGAGGGCGCCCGCCCCACACTCCCGCGCGCGAGGGCGTACGATGCATGCTCCCGTCCATGGAGCCACTCATGAGCGACAGCGACGAATCCATCTTCGCCCGCATCTCCGCCCTCGTCGCCGAGGAGCACAAGTTGCGCGATGCACCCGCGGCGGCCGACGCAGGCGGCCCGCGCCTGAAGCAGCTGGAGGAGCAGCTCGACCAGTGCTGGGACCTCCTGAGGCAGCGCCGGGCGCGCCGCGAGTTCGGCCAGGATCCCGAGGCGGCGGCCGTGCGCGACGCCGGCACGGTGGAAAACTACGAGGGCTGAACCCGCGCGATGCATCACTCGGCGGACCAGCTCGACACCCTGTGGGGGCGCTGAAAAGCGCGGACCCGGCGGAGCGTACGAAAGTGCTGCAGCGCTACTCCAACCCCGCCATGCGCGGCGCGCTGCCGCAGATCGTGTGCGACGACGCGCATGCGCAGGTACTGAGCGTGCCCACGCCCGACCACCCCGGCCGCCACGTGTACGTGCGCAAGCCGGGCGGTGCCTGGTCGGAACAGCACTAGCGCATCTTCAACGACGCAGACGCCGGCTGCCCGCGCAGCCAGCGCTCGATCGCCGCCACCGCATGGGCCTGCTGCTGCGCATCCAGTTCGCGGCCGGCCGGGATCCCGTGCCATTTCGCCAGGCAGCCGCGGCGGCAGCAGGTGGCGGTGGCGTGCTGCGCGATGAACACCGGATGGCCGCGCATCGGCGTCTGCTTGCCGTCGTTGCGCGGCTGCGCCGGCGCCAGGCGCTGCGCCACGAAATCCGCCGCGTGCGAGAGCACCACCGGCAGCCCCTTGTCGCGCAGGTAGGCCTGCTCGCGCGGGCCGAGCCGGAAGCGCCGGCGGAACGGCGAGCGCGCCAGCGCCGCGAAGACGTCGTCCAGGTTCCTCACTCGGGCAGTGTAGGGAGGACACAGCTCAGCGGTGGCTGGCGCGGCCATGTGCGTCCCCGTCCGACGTGCTGAGCTCCGCCGCTCCTGCTTCGCCCGGCCCGTCCTTGCGGGACGCTGAGTCAACACAGGGGAATGCCATGAGCAAAGCCACGATCCACCTGCCGGCAGAGGACGATCCGGCCCAGCCCGGCAAGAAGCAGGACCGCAAGACGCAGTGCGACCAGACGCAGGCCTCGCCCAGCGCCGGCCGCGTGGGCGGAGCCGGCGCGCGCGCCGAGCGGCCTTCCGAGGGCAGCCGCAAGCTGCCGGACCTGCCCCAGGTCGGGCGCGGTGCCAAGGCGCCGTCCGCGTCCGGGTCAGGGTCCGAAGAGCAGGCCACGCCGCACGAGGTTAAGGCATCACCTCCACGTACTCGTACACCTCGCAATCCGTGAGCTGGCGGCGCACCGGCACCGGCAGGCGGTTGAACCAGGCCTGCGGGTGGTGCCGGTCGATCTCCTCGCCCAGGAAACGCACCAGCTCGCAGATCGGCTCGACCACGTTCTCGCGGTAGCGCGTCGTTCTGGACGTAGGCCCGGTGCAGGTTCTTCATGCAGTTGCCGCGGCACCAGGCGAAGGCTTCGCAATCCTCGCAGGGCATGGTCTGCGCGTGCTGCAGCGGGCTGGCCTTGAGCCAGTTGTCCTGCACGCTTCCCATGCGCATGGCCGGCTCGTACAGCATGTCCGGGCAGGGGAAGACCTGGCCGTCGGGCATCACGTTGAGCAGGTGCGATGACACGCGGCACTGCGTGCGGCCGCCATAGAGTTCCTGCGCGCGCCCCGGGAAGAGCTTGTTGCGCACGATGCCCATCAGCGGAATGACGGGATACAGCGTCTCCGTGCTGGCGAAGAAGCGCTCCACCAGCTGGCGCAGCACCGCCTTGCGCTTGTCCACGCCGCCGTCGCCGTACATCTCGTCGGCGACGAACTGCCAGTACAGGTAGTCGAAGGGCGAGTCGTCGGCCAGCAGCGCATCGAGTTCCTCGAAGCGGGTGTCGGCATTGCCCCAGGTGACCCGCGCGGTCACCGTGCCGCCGAAGTGTTCGTGCACCACCCGCAGGTTCTTGAGCACCTGCCGGTAGATGCCGCGCCCGCGGTAGCCGTCGGTGGTGGCCTCGCCGCCGTCGATCGACACCAGCACGTTGGACAGCCGCTGCAGCATCCACTCGGGCACGTCGTCGATCAGCGTGCCGTTGGTCTGCAGCTGGAAGCGCCAGTGCGGGAAGCGCTGCATCACCTCGGCCATCATCGGCCGGTTGAGCGTCGGCTCGCCGCCGTAGAAGGTGACGTACACCTCCTTGCCCGCCAGGTGGGTGGCGGCGAAGGCGGCGAGTTGGTCGATGCTGTAGGCGACCTGGGTCTGGGAGCCCAGCACGTCACCCACGCCGAGGGAGCAGTAGCTGCACTTCAGGTTGCACTTGAGCGTGGTGAGCAGCTGCAGCTCCACGCGGTGTCCGGCGATGGCCGGGGCTGCGGAGCGCGCCAGGGGTTGCGCGAAGAAGATCGGGGATTCGGAAACGGAGGAAGCCATGTCACGGGAAATGCAAGCGGGACAGGCTTATAGGCCGGGACTGCCGCGCAGGTGTTGATCTCGTGCAAGGAATGCCGCCACTGTCGAGTGGAACATTCCGACACACCCGCGGCGGTCTGCTTGTGGCCTGATACCCGCGCGGCGCGCAGCCAGCCGCGGGCGGGACGCGCGCGGCATTCAACGGGAGGACTCACATGGGCTTTTTCAGCAAGATCCTGGACAAACTCGGCTTCGATGCCGGCGCCGGCAAGGTCGAAGAGATGCTGCGCACGCCAGTACCGCCGGCCCAGCCGAACACCGCCACGGTCGGCGCGGGCCCGGCTGCGGGTGCTGCGCCGGTCTCCACCGTGGACGTCACCGCGCAACTGGAACAGAAAGCAGCCGCCAGCGGCCAGAAACTGAACTGGCGCACCTCCATCGTCGACCTGCTCAAGCTGCTGGACATCGACAGCAGCCTGCAGGCGCGCAAGGAACTCGCCACCGAGCTGGGCTGCCCGCCCAACCTGATGGCCGACTCGGCCCAGATGAACACCTGGCTGCACAAGGCCGTGATGCAGAAGCTCGCGGCCAACGGCGGCAAGGTGCCGGCCGAACTGTTGACTG